>CAYPQM010000028.1:11823-47215 GCA_964412845.1 uncultured Streptosporangiaceae bacterium | reverse complement strand
GCACGCCGAGCGGCAGCGGGCGCCCGGCCCGGTCCACCGCCTGGACCAGGTGGGCGCCGGTTCCTGGTACCCGGTTGGCGGCCGCAGCCTTGCTGATCTTGGCTATCCAGCCGAGCGCGCCGCGGAATGGGATGTACTCGCCGAACGGAACCAGCCGGCTCTTGACGTAGGAGCCGTCGATGCCGTCCGGTCCCACCAGGAGCGCGACCTTGGAGATTGCGCCATTGGCCCGCGTGGCGTCCTGGTTGAGCAGGATCTGGGCGCCGTCCCGGGCTGACAGCGCCTCGATCTGGCTCAGCAGCGGGTGATCCTGCTGGAGGTTGTAACCGACACTGCTCTCGCCCCAGGCGATCAGGTCGGGATGATCGGCGCCCAGCCCGGCGGACAGCCGTTGGCTGGCCCCCACCCGGCTGCCGCGGCTGTGCTCGATGCCCGGCTGGACCAGCGCCACCCGGACCGAGCGGGCCGTCGGCCCCGCGGCGGCGAGCGCGAACGCGACCGGCCCCGCGGCCACCGCGATCGCGATTGCGGCCGCGCCGAGTGCGCGGATCGCGATCCGCCCGGCGACCAGCACGACCAGGATGCTGGTGTTGGCGGCCACCAGGGCGAAGCTGACCAGCCACACCCCGCCTACCGCCGCGAGGCCGAGGACGGCCGGATGCTGCCACTGGCTCGTCCCGAGCACCGCCCACGGCCCGGCGAATCCTTGCCAGGACCGGGCCCACTCGGTCAGTAGCCAGAAGCTCGGCACGACGACGATGGCGGCGAGCGCGCGCGGCGCGGTGACCGGCGGGCGCAGGAGTATCCAGGCGGCTGCCCCGTACCCGGTCCACAGGATCCCGAAGACGACGGCAACGAGCAGCAGCGCCGGGCCGATGTTCGGCACCATCCAGTAGAGCGCCGCCATCAGGAAACCAGCGCCGAACCACCAGCCGCGTACTGCGGCCTCGCGTGCCGACGGCGAACGGTGGATGAGGAGCAGCCCGGGTACCAGCCCGCACCAGCCGAGAAACTCCAGGTTGAGGGCGGGGAACGCGAGCACCGGCAGCGCGCCCGCGAGGAGGACGGCATACCGGCTGGGCTTGGCCAAACCGCGCCACACTGCCATAAAGACATTGTGCGTCGCGGCCCGGACGGCCGGGTCGGCCAGGATGTTCTGTGACGCTTAGGTGACGAAACTGGTACGCCAGCGGGGCGTCAGTGCTGGTCCGCCAGGGAGGCGTTCCTGCCAGCCCGCCAGCGAGGCGTCAGGGCCGGCGATTCAGCGGGGCGTGAGTACCAGCCCGCCAGCCCGGGGCGTCAGTCAGTCAGGCCCGGTGTCCCCGCCGCAGCGGCCGCGGTGCCGCGGCGCGCCGCGCGGAACGCCCCGGCCGCGGCCCAGCCGAGCGCGGCGAGGGTGAGCGCGGCGATCGCGGCCTCCGGCCAGGACCCGGCCCGGTCAGCGAGCGTGAGCTGGCTGCGCAGCGGCACCCGGGCCTCCAGCGCGGCGCGCTGCCAGATGCCACTGCGGACCATGATCGTGCCGTCGGGCGCGATGATGGCGCTCTCCCCGGTGGTGGACACGTACACCACCGCGCGGTCGGACTCGACCGCGCGGATCCGGGCCATCGCCAGTTGCTGGGCCGATTCGCTGGTCTGGCCGTCCAGTTCGAAATCCGCGTCATTGGACTGCACCGCCAGCAGGTTCGCGCCCGCATTGACCTCGGAGGAGACCAACTGGTCGAAGCCGACCTCGTAGCAGATCACGTCGCCGAGCCTGATCTTCCCGGTGTGGAAGACCACCGCCTTGTGGCCAGGCGTGAAGTTGACGGGCTGCAGCGACGGCAATGAGGTGAACTTGTCCAGAAAGCCGCGCAGCGGGATGTACTCCCCGAACGGCACGAGCTGGCGCTTGACGTACACCTGGACCGGCCCTCGCCGGGGGAGCCAGAGCTGGCCCGCGTTGCGCAGCGGGTTCTGCAGCACCGAGCCGACCAGCACGGGCCGGTCGATGGCGCTGGTCGCCCTGGTGATGGCGGCGTAGATCGACGGGTACAGCGCCGGGTCCAGGTCGGTTGAGTTCTCTGGCCAGACCACGAGGTCAGGCGCGGGCCGGGCGCCCGACCTGACCAGGGCGGCCAGCCCTTCGGTGGTGACCGCGTGATTCGCGGTCACCGTGCTGGCTCGCAGCATGCTGGCCAGCGTCCGCGCATGGGGCACATCACCCTGGATGGCGGCGATGGTCGCCTCGGCGGCGGGGGCCGGCTGGTCGACCGGGAGCACCACGCCGGCCACCGCAAGCCCCATGGCACCAGCCAGCGCGAGCAGCGGAACAGCCCGGCGGCGCACCGGTCCTGGCCGCTCACGCCGCTGACCGGGCGGCCCGGTTCCCGATCCTGATGGCGGGTCTCCTGGGCTGGACGGCACGCGTCCCGGGGCGGCCGGCTCGCCTCCCGGGCCTGGCCATCGCCCCGGCGCGATCAGCAGCCAGGCCAGCGTGGCCCCGGCCAATGCCACCAGGAAGCTCAGGAGCGGCGCGCCACCCACCGCGGCCCAGCCAGCCGTGGGGGCGCCCGCCTGGCTCATCGCGAGCCTGCCCCACGGGAAGGCATAGGGCCACCGGCCGCGCATCGCCTCCGCAGCGACCCACCAGCCTGCCACGGCCAGCGGCCAGGCCCGCAGCCGCAGCAGCAGCCGCTGGCCGATGGCCAGCAGGCCGAAGACCAGGGCTTCGACCATCGCCAGCGCGGCCCACGCGTACCAGGCCACGTTGACCAGCCACGACAGCAGCGGCGTGAAGAAGGCGATGCCGAAGACCAGCCCGACGACGAACGAGGCGCGCAAGCTTCTCCGCCACAACGCCACCACCAGCAGCGCGGGCCCGGCCGCCGCCAGCGGCCAGATCCCGGCCGGCGGGAAGGCAGCCGCCAAGGCCAGGCCACCGGCCACGGCGATGAGCAGCGCCCAGCCCAGCCGCATCGGCCGCAGCCCTGGTGGCCGGGATCTCTGGACTGACCGCGGTGGCTGTGTGCCTGCCTCGCCGGACCGGGCGGACTCGGGGTTGGCCGGTGTCCCCACCGACCCAAGACCCGATTCGGCACTCTTGCGGCCCGCAGTGCCCGCGGTGCCCGGGGCGGCCGCGGCTTCGGCGGCCACTGCGGGTTCGGCGGTCGCGGCCGGCCTGGGGTTCCTGGCCGCCGTCGTCTGGCGGTCCGCGTCGCCGGCCGCGCCGGTTAGGGCCACAGGTGCTCCAGGCTGCCGTTCGGCAAAGAAGGCATGATGCGAGCGTAGCGGGGCTTTTTCCGGTCCGCGTGGTGACGGAATGCTGTTGTATTCTCGCCCTGTGTCACGGGTATCCAGTGTTTCGCGACGTTCAATGATCGGGCCCGTGGTAACGTCGCGACTGCATATCCCCAGGTCAACCGCCACTTGAGAGCCTGCCACCCCGTGTGAGGTCTCGCCTGTGATCAAGATTCGCTACGCACATCTGCCCGACGGGCGGCACGCCCGGGCGGAGGCTCAGGGCGGCCGGACAGTTATCTACTTGATGCCCGGGTTGTCCCCTGCGCAGCGCAGAGGAGCCCTGCGCAAGGTGCGGCGCGCGAGCCAGCTCGGGCCGGGCCCCCGGCTTTCCACCTCCGGTGTCGCCCTGGCCGCGGCCAGGGATTCGGCAAAAACCACATCACGCAACGGAATAGCTGCCATCCGATGTCATCCGGCCGGGTCGCTGTTCCTGACCGCGCTCCTCGCCTCGGTCATCGTGTGCTACGTGCTCTTCGTCTCGGTGTCGATCCAGCTGATCCCCACGCCTCCGCTGCCGGGCGCGACTCCCACGATGCGCGGTGACCGCGTCGGCGCCGCGGCGGGCGACGGCCGCGATCCTGTCCCCCCGGCCAGCCAGCCGCTGGCCGTAGCCGGGCCGCCGCCTGCCTCCGCCGACGCCTCCCCGCAGGCCTCAGCCACCGCCTCAGGCGCGGCTCCGTCGCAACTCGCTGACACGCCGGTGCCGTTCCCCATCTCGTCGCTGACCCCGCCCGCGTCGCCATCGCCCAGTCCGACGGCCTCCCCCACCGCCGCACCGACGGGCGGCGGCGACCCCGGCGGGCTCTGCGTGGACATCGCCTCACTCGGCGTGTGCCTGACCGTGCACGCCTGACGGACGTCGCACGGGGCACGCCTGACGGGGCACGCCGCACGGGCCCGGCTAACCCGGGGTACGGCTAACCGGGCGCCGGGCACCGCCCCGGCGGCGGGCGCCAGCGGTTTTCTCTGTCGAAATGGGTCGCCGCGCGCTGTAGCCTGCCAGCCGGGCTGCGGGACGGAAGGTGACATGCGGTGAGCCGCCGAGGCTGGGCATTGTTCCTGACCATGAGCGCGATCTGGGGCGTCCCCTACCTGCTCATCAAGGTCGTGGACGACGGCGGGGTCTCCGTGCCGGTCCTGGTATTCGCGAGGGTCGGGGTGGGCGCGGCGCTGCTGCTGCCTGTCGCGCTGCGCCGCCGACAGCTCAGCGCGCTGCGGCCGTACTGGCGGTGGCTCGCGGTCTTCGCGGTCGTCGAAATCATCGCCCCGTGGTTCTTCCTGTCCGACGCGGAGCGGCATCTGTCCAGTTCGCTGAGTGGCCTGCTGATCGCCGCGGTTCCGATCATCGGTGCCGTGCTGGTCCGGCTCACCGGCGGGACGGAGCGGCTCACCCCCGTTCGCTGGGCGGGCCTGCTGCTCGGCCTGGGCGGCGTGGCCCTGCTGGTCGGCCCGAGTGCGAGCGGCGGTGACTGGTGGTCGGTCACTGAGGTGCTGCTCACCGCGCTGGGCTACGCGATCGGCCCGCTGGTGCAGAACCGCAAGCTCAGCGAGGCGCCGGACCTCGGAGTGCTCGCCGTCTGCCTGACCGCCGCCGCCGTTGTCTACGCCCCGGCGGCCGCGCTGACCTGGCCGCACACCGTGCCGTCGGGGCGCGTGCTGGCCGCGCTGGCCGGCCTGGCTGTGGTCTGCACGGCGGTGGCGTTCCTGCTGTTCTTCCGGCTCATCGCGGAGGTGGGCCCGGCGCGCGCGACGGTGATCACCTACGTCAATCCCGCCGTGGCCGTGGCGCTGGGCGTTTCGGTGCTCGGCGAGCCGCTTACTCCGGAGATTGTCGCCGCGTTTGCGCTGATCCTGGTCGGGTCGGTGCTCGCGACCCGGTCGGGCCTGCGCCGCGCTGGTCCCGCCGATAATGTTGCGGTGCCGGACGGGCGGGCCCCGCTAGACTCGCGTGGGTGATTGACCTCAGGGCTGCCCGTCAGGAGCCGGACCGCTACCGGGCGGCACTCGCCCGCCGCGGTGCCGCCGACGATTTCGACTCACTGCTGGTCGCCGACCGGACCTGGCGTGAGCTGACCGAGCGGGCGGAGGCGCTGCGCGCGGCGCAGAAACGCTCGTCCAAGGGCACCCCGCCGAGCCAGCAGGAAATCGCCGAACTGCGAAAGCTCAGGGACGAGCTCGCCGCGGCTACCGTGGAGCAGGTCCACGCCGAGCGGGAGCGCCAGGACCTGCTGGCCCGGATCCCCAACCTGCCTGACCCCACCGCGGCGGACGGGATGGCCGAGGAGGACGCGGTGGTCGTCCGCACCTGGGGCGAGCCGCCGGCGTTCACTTTCGAGCCCCGGGAGTCTACCGAACTCGGCTCCCCCCGGGGCTGGATCGACATGGCCAGGGGGGCCCGGCTGTCCGGGTCCAGGTTCGCCTACCGGATCGGGGACGTGGCGCTGACCGAGATGGCCCTGTACCGGTTCGTCCTCGACCGGCTGGCGGCCAAGGGGTTCCTGCCGGTGCTGCCGCCGATCCTGGCCGGCGAGCGCGCCATGTACGGCACCGGCTTCCTGCCCACCGAGGAGTCCAACCTCTACCACCTGGAAAAGGACGATCTGTACCTCACCGGGACCTCCGAGGTGGCGCTGGCCGGGATCCACGCCGACGAGCGCCTTGAGGAATCAGAGCTGCCCGCCAAGTACGCCGCGTTCAGCACGAACTTCCGCCGCGAGGCCGGGGCGGCGGGCAAGGACACCAAGGGCATGTTCCGGGTGCACCAGTTCGACAAGGTGGAGATGTACGTCTACTGCCTGCCCGAGCAGTCCGCGGACTTCCATGACCAGCTGCTGGCTCATGAGGAGGAGATCGTCCAGGCGCTCGGGCTGCCCTACCAGGTGATGAACATCCCTGTGGGCGACCTCGGCGCGCCCGCCGCGAAGAAGTACGACATCGAGGCGTGGTTCCCGGCCCAGCAGCGCTACCGGGAGATCACCTCGTGCTCGAACACCACCGACTACCAGGCGCGGCGGCTGAATGTCCGGTTCCGCCGCAACGGGAAGCTGGAGTTCGCGCACACCCTCAACGGGACCGGGGCCACCGCCCGGGTGCTGCTGTCGATCATGGAGAACTTCCAGGACGAGGGGGGCACCGTCTCCGTTCCGGAGGTGCTGCGCCCGTTCGGCGCGCCCGCCACTCTCGGTGGCCCCGCGTAGCGGGCGCGCCGCGTCGCTCAGCCAGCCGTACCCGGGCCGCTGCTCAGCCTGGCCAGCAGGGTCGTGCCGTCCGGGACGCCCAGCCCGGTGCACGCATCCCAGCCGGGCCCGGCCGGGTACCCGCCGTTGTTGCCGCTGGTGATATCGCGGAACCCGGCGGCGGTGCGGCCGGCCACCGCACCCGCGTAGAGCAACGGCTGCAGCAAGCCGAACGGCTTCTGCGTGGCCTGGGCCAGCCGGCACACCAGCGCCGACCACAGCGGGGAGACGGCACTCGTGCCGCCGATCACCATGCGCTGCCCGTCGACCAGGACCTGGTAGCCGGTGGACGGGTCGGCGTTGCCGGCCACGTCGGGCACCCCGCGGCCGGTCGCTGAGCCTGCGCCCGCCCGGGCCGGCACTCCCGCGGCCGTCTGCCAGGACGGCACCGGGAAGACGTCGCTGACCCCGCCGCCGGTGGCGCCCCGGCCGGGCCCGTGGTTCCACACGGTCTCCGAGGTGATCGCCCCGGTCGCCGGGTTGGCTTGCAGGCTGGTGCCGCCGCAGGCCAGCGCGTGTGGGCTCGACGCGGGAAAGTCGGCATGGTTCGCGCCGTCCGTCACGTTGTCAGTGCTGCCGTTGTCACCCGCGGCGGCGCACACGGTGACGCCCAGCGCGGCCGCGTCCGCGATGGCCGCGTCCAGCGCTGACCTGGCCTGCGCCGTCCAGGCGTCTTCCGACTCGCCCCAGCTGATGCTGATCACGGTGGGGGTCGGGATCGCGTGCACCGCGGCGGACACCGCGTCCACGAATCCCTGGTCGGTGTTGGGCGCGAAGTAAACCACCTGGGCCGCACCGGGGGCGACGGCCCCGGCCACCTCGATGTCGAGCAGGACCTCGCCATCGTCCCCCTGTGGGTCGTTACCCGGCTGGTTGGCCGCGCCGTCAACGCCGACCGCGGTGACAGCGGGCGTGGCCAGGCCGAGACCGGAGAAGTAGGCGTCCAGGTCGCTGCGGCCGAACCCGCCGCCGAGTTCCAGGATCGCGATGCTCTGGCCGGTCCCGTCGGTCCCCGCGGGGAACTGGTAGAGCGCGGCGATCTGCGGCGCGGTGTAGGAGGTCTGGGCGGCGGCGGGTGCGGCGGGTGCGGCCGGGTCACCGTCGGCAGGCGCGGCGACCGCCCGGCTGGCCGCTGGGCCGGCTGCGCCCGCGACCCGGAATTGCGGCCGGGCCTGCGGCCGGTCGTCCAGCCCGAGCACCGCGAGCACGATCCCGTCCAGTTCCGCCGGTATCCGCAGGCTGCCCTCGCGGTACCGGTGCTCGGCCCGGCCGCCGGGCCCCGTCGGGTGATCGCTGCGCACCATGCTCAGCGCGGCGCCGAAGGTCTCGGACAGGGCCGCGAGGGTCCCGGACGCCTTCACGCACCGCGAGCCGGTGTAGGTCTGGGTTACCTCGATGCCGTGCTGGGACAGCACTTCGCGGATGAGGCTGGTGTCATCGGGATGCGTTCCGTGCTGCGCCGACATCTGCGCCGGAGTGATCGTCTCGGGGCCGAGGACAAGTTCCCGGGAAAGCTCGGCGCGGCGCCGGGTGACCAGCGTCACCTCGATACGCGCGGACTCGTTGACCGGGCCGGTCGTCTCCATCCCCGGGACGGGGCCGCGTTCGCTGCCGGGCAATGGCACGAAGGAATCGTTCGTCATGTTCTCGCTCCCTGGCTCAATGGGGATGCCTCGTCGCAGCCCCGCAACACCCAAGCCCGCGCAGTCGTAGCCCCCGCAGACCGTTCCCGGAGCAAGTATCGCTCCCTTGGCCCGGCAGATGGGGCGAATGCGCCCGGAAGGGACGCCGAAAGGATCCGCGATCAGGCCGCTGAATGGCCGGTGCGGCCCCGTGCTGAGCTGGCCGGCCGAGGGACTTCCATGATGGCGGTGGATCACTGGCCGCCCGCGGCCAGTGATCCACCGCCATCATGGGTTCATGCTCGGCGCGCATGCTGGCTCGCTGGCCAGGCCTGGCGCCGCTGCCCATGAGCCGAGACACTCGTCCATAACGGGAGTGCGGGCAGTATTTCGTGAGGTAATAAGGTTTTGATTGGAGCGGGGCGATGACAGACGCGGTCCCTGGCTTTACCGCCACGACGTTCGCGCACGAAGGCCGGGAGCATGAGGTGTTCTGGGCGGGCACCGGGCCGGCCGTGATCGTCATTCATGAGATGCCTGGCCTGCATCCGGGAGTGACCGCGTTTGGCCAGCGCCTGGTGGATGCCGGGTTCACCGTGTACCTGCCGTCGCTGTTCGGCCGGCCGGGGGCGCCGTTCGCCGGCCGCGAGATGGCCCGGTCACTACTGCGGGTCTGCGTGTCCCGTGAGTTTGTCATGCTGGCCGACCGCACCAGCCCGGTCGCGACGTGGCTGCGGGCCCTCGCGGCCAAGGCGCACGCCGAATGCGGGGGACCAGGCGTCGGCGCGGTCGGGATGTGCTTCACCGGCGGGTTCGCGCTGGCCATGGCGGTGGAACCGGCGGTGCTGGCCTCCGTGCTCGCCGAGCCGGGGCTGCCCGCGCCGGTCAACGCGCGGCACCGGGCCGCGATCGGGCTGGACCGGGCCGACCTGGCCTCGGTCAAGGAGCGGACCCGCGAGGGGCTGTGCGTGCTCGGGCTTCGCTTCACCGCCGACAAGGGCTCGCCGGGCGAGCGGTTCGAGACGCTCCGCCGGGAACTGGGCGAGGCGTTCGAGGGAATCGAGATCGATTCCTCGCCCGGGAATCCGGACGGGATACCGGCCCGGGCGCACTCGGTGCTGACCGTCGATCTCGTCGATCAGGAAGGCCACCCGACCCTCGCCGCCCTGGAGCGGGTCATGACGTTCCTCGCCGGGCAGCTCGGCCCGGCGGCGTAGCGTGGCCGGGTTCAGCCCTCGATCCCCGGCTGCTCGTCCGCCTCGACCACCCCGCGCCGCCTGCCCTGGCCACGCTGCCTGGCGGGCTTGCGCTTGACGTCGACACCGCCCATCATGGCGAAGCCGATGACCCTGACCCGTGGCGCGCCCGGCAGCCCGGGCCCGCTGGCCTGGTGATCGAAGCCGCCCATGAAGCCGATGCCGGACACGTCGACATCGATGTCGTCCGGCGCGGTGATGCTCACCCCGCCCATTAGGCAGAACGCCTGGATGGTCACCTCACGCTCGCTGAACTGCGCCTCCCGCAGGTCGAGCTCGATGCCGCCCATCAGGGCGACGCAGGTGAACCGCCGGGGGACCACCCAGTGCCCGAAGCGCCGCGCCCCGCTCATGATCGCGACCGCGAAGCTCATCCCGGGGGTGCCACCGATGCGCTCGGCCGGGAAACCGCCGCTGGCCGTGGCCACCGGGGCCGGCCCGCCCGGCCCGGGCAGGTCGCTGGTGACGGATTCAAGGTCGGCGTAGGTCTTGGCCGCGTAAGCCGTCGACAGCCGCTCGTCGAGCTCGTCCAGGGTCAGCCGGCCGTCGCCGGCGGCCATCCGCAGCACCTCGGCGGCCTGCTCCCGGTCGGCGTCGGAGACCCGCAGATGACGCTGCCCGGCAGGCTCGGGGAGATTGCTCACGGTCTCACCCTAACGTCCGCTCATCGGCTACTCCGGCAGTTGCACCTGGAGGCAGGTGATGCCGCGCAGGTCGAGCCAGGCGCGATCGGGAGCGCGGACATACCGGAGCACAATCTCATCGCAGGACCGGCAGCGGGCGACCATGCCCGGGGCATCCGGGTAGACGCGGGCCTGGCCCAGCGCGCCGGTGGTCCCGCACGCGACGCATTGCCCGGTCGCCGTGGTGATGTCGACCGTGAAGAGCTCGCGCAGCGCCCCGGCGAGCACGTTCCCGTCCAGGTGCTCGTTCATGGCTGGCCTCCAGAGGGTCCGAATCGCTCGGTCTTGATGGTTTGCGCGTCCTGGCCGGCGTCTATCAGCAGGTTCGCGGCCGCTTCCACGAATCCGGTCGGGCCGCAGATGAACACCGCGGTCCCGGGCGGGGCCGGCCGGCCTGCGGTCAGGATGCCGGCGTTGATCCGGCCGGCCGGCCCGGGCCAGCCGGGCGGGGCCGAGCGGGTGTAGACGTAGCTCAGCTCCAGGCCGGCGTCGGTGCGGGCCCGGTCGGCCAGTTCAGCCGCGTAGAGCGCCGCGTCGGCGCTGCGGACCGAGTAGACCAGCCGGAACGGCGCACGGTTCCCGCTCCCGGCGCGGGCGCGGATCATCGCCATCAGCGGGACGATGCCGCTCCCGCCGGCCACCAGCAGGACCGGCCCGGGGTCGGCAGGCGTCCAGACGAACCAGCCGCCGATCGGCCCGCGCAGCTCAAGGGGATCGCCGGGCGCCAGGGTCTCCGCCAGGTACGGCGAGACCTCGCCGTCCTCCAGTCGCTGCACGGTCAGCTCGAGCTTGGTGCCGCCCGGCGGTGAGGCGATCGAATAGGAGCGCTGCGCCGAGTACCCGTCGGGCGCGGTCAGCCGCACATCCACGTGCTGCCCGGCCTGGTGCCCGGTCCAGTCCGGGACGTCGAGCACGAGGGTCCGCGCGGTCGGGGTTTCGTCGCGGACCTCCGTGACCGTCCCGACCTGCCAGGTCAGTCGCCCCAGTACCGCTGCTCGCGCCATGGGTCTCCGTAGTTGTGATAGCCCAGGCTCTCCCAGAACCCGGGCTCGTCTTCCCGCAGCAGGTCGATGCGCTGCACCCACTTCGCTGATTTCCACAGGTACAGATGGGGTACCAGCAGGCGTGCCGGGCCGCCGTGCTCAGGCTCGAGATCAGCGCTGTCATAGCGGAACGCAATCCAGGCCTGGCCGTTGCGCAGGTCCGCCAGCGGCAGGTTGGTCGTGTAGCCGCCGTAGCAGCGCGCCAGGGCGAACTCGGCGGTCGTCACCATCCCGTCGAGCAGGGTGTCCAGCGACACGCCCCGCCAGGGGGTGCCGAACTTGGACCACTTGGTCACGCAATGCAGGTCGACGGTGATGTCCTCCTGCGGCAGGGCCTGGAACGCGGCCCAGTCCCAGCTGCGGGGCTGACCGGTCTCCGCCGCGAGCGTCAGCTCCCACGTGTCCAGGCTCACCCGGGGGGTGGGCCCGGCGGAGAGCACCGGGAAGTCGGTTACCAGGTACTGGCCCGGCGGCAGGTTCTCGTCCGGGGCGCGCCTGCGCCCGCCGAAACCGCGTGACACGATCCCCACGAAAGCCACGCCCTTTCTAGTGCAGGTGGCTGCGCCAGCCCGGCGGAACCCGGCCGGCCGGCCCGGGGACCGGCTGGTCGACCGGATGATGCTCCGGCGCGGCCAGCGGCGGCCCGTCGTAGAACTCCTTGGTCTGGTAGCTCCAGAACCAGTCTTCACCAGGCTCGAAGCTGCGGATGATCGGGTGCCCGCTGGCCGCCTGGTGAGCGGTCGCGTGCTGGGACGGTGAGGTGTCGCAGCAGCCGATGTGCCCGCACTGGGCGCACCGGCGCAGGTGCAGCCACCACCCCCCGCTGGCGTCGCACTCCGCGCAGCCGGTCCCGCTCGGCGGGACCGACGGGTCGATCCCGGTTACGTCAGTCATTGTGCGCCTCCTCATCCAGGGCGGTCAGCGGAAGGTGCACCTGGAAGCGGGTGTTTCCCGGAACAGACTCCACCTTCAGGTCTCCATGGTGCTTGTTCACGATGATGCGCCAGGAGATGTCGAGGCCGAGCCCGGTGCCCTCGCCCACCGGCTTCGTGGTGAAGAACGGCTCGAAGATCCGGTCGCGGATCTCCGCTGGCACACCAGAACCGGTGTCACCGATCTCGACCAGAACCTGATCCCGGTCCATCGCGGTGCGCACCGTCAGCGTGCCCTGCCCGTCCATCGCCGACACCGCGTTGTCGATCAGATTGGTCCAGACCTGATTCAGCTCGGCGGCGTACACCGGGATCTGCGGCAGGCTGCGGTCGTAGTCCTTGACCACGGTGACCCCGTCACCGAGCTTCCGGCCCAGCATCAGCAGCGTGCTGTCCAGCAGTTCATGCACGTCGATGACCCGGTACGGGGCCCGGTCCAGCTGCGAGTACTGCTTGGCCGCGCCGACCAGGACGGAAATCCGGTTGGTCGAGTCCTCGATCTCGTTCATCAGCAGTTCGGTCTCGACGGTGTAGTTCAGCCAGCGCATCGCGCCTTCGAGCGTCTGCCCGTCCACGGTGGCCACCACCTGCTCGAGCCAGCCGGTGTCCAGGCCCGCCTGGACGAAGGTGGGCGCGAGCTCCCAGCCACCGGAGATGCCGTGCTCCTCCAGCCAGTCGCCCAGCGCGTCCTCGCGGTCCGATGCCTCCATGGGACTCAGCACCGGTGCCTTGGCGACGCGCTCCGTGGCATCTTCCTGGAGCCGGACCAGCACTTCAAGCTGGGACCGGTCGAACGGCCCGGCCGCGATCAGGCCCAGCTTGTGCCGCATCCCGGCGACCCGCTCGCGCAGCGCCGATGTCGCGCGGACCGCCGCGGCGGCCGGGTTGTTCAGCTCGTGCGTCAGGCCCGCGGACAGCGAGCCGAGCGCCAGCAGCCGTTCCCGCTGGCCGACGGCCTGCTGGGTGTTCTGCATGCCGAAGAACAGGCCCTCCAGCATGTGCACGGCCATCGGGAACCAGTCGCGCATCATCGCGGCGAACTTGTCGGCGTCGAGCACGAAGAACCGCGAGGGTACCGTCACCCGCACCGAGTTGGCGTAGGTCTGCACCCCGGGGTCGGGAATGTAGGCCCGGAAAGCCCCGGCGTACACCCCAGGGTTGTCTGAGCGGGTCACCTCGACGTCATCGGCGCCGACCCGGCGCGACATCACCAACGTGCCTTCCAGCAGCACGTAGAAGCAGGTCGCGGGCGCGCCTTCGGCGAACACCGGCCCGGCCGGGAAGAGTTCCACGTGCCCTTCGCGGCACAGCCATTCCAGCTGGTCCTCGGTCAGCTTCTCGAACAGGAACAGCGCGCGCAGCTCGTCAGCGCTGCATGGCATGGACTGCGTCGGCTCGGTCACAGCTTCTCCAGATATCGGTGCACGAGCATGACGGCCATCGCGCCCTCGCCGACGGCCGAGGCCACCCGTTTGGCTGACTCGGCCCGTGCGTCACCGGCCACGAACACCCCGGGAACGCTGGTCTCCAGGTGGTACGGCGCCCGGTCCAGTTCCCAGCCCCGCGGCCGCTCGCCCTCGACGGACAGATCAGGGCCGGCGATGACGAAACCGCGGTCATCCCGCACCACGACACCATCCAGCCAGTCGGTGAGCGGCGCCGCGCCGATGAACAGGAACAGCCACTGCGCGCTGACCGTCTCCGTCGTGCCGGTGGCGGTGTTGCGCAGCGTCAGGCTCTCCAGGTGATCTGTGCCCTTAGCCTCGATGACCTCGGTGCAGGTGCGGACCGAGATCGCCGGGATCTTCCCGATCTGCTGGACGAGGTAGTAGGACATCGACCGTTCCAGCGACGGACCGCGGACCAGGATCGTCACCGACCTGGCCCCCCGGGACAGGAAGACGGCGGCCTGCCCGGCGGAGTTCGCCCCGCCGACGATGAACACGTCCTGCCCCGAGCAGGCGGCCGCCTCGGTGAGCGCGGATCCGTAGAAGACCCCGCGACCGGTCATCTCGTCGAGCCCGGGCGCGCCGAGTTCCCGGTAGGAGACCCCGGTGGCGAGGATCACGGCGTGCGCGTCGATGCTGCTGCCGTCCGCGAAGCGGACACAGCGCGCCGAGCCCTTGACCTCCAGGGCGGTCACGTCGCGGGTGGTGAGCACCTCGGCCCCGAATTTGTTGGCCTGCCGCCGGGCCCGTTCGGTGAGTTGTGCCCCGGACACCCCGTCCGGGAAGCCGAGGTAGTTCTCTATCCGGGAACTCTGGCCCGCCTGGCCACCGGTCGCGGTGCGCTCGACCAGAACCGTGCGCAGGCCCTCCGACGCGCCGTAGACGGCGGCGCCCAGGCCGGCCGGCCCGCCGCCGATGACGATGAGATCGTAGAAGTCCTCCGTGGGCGTGGTGGCGAGGCCAACCCGGCTGGCCAGTTCCGCGTCGGTGGGCTCGACGAGCGCCTCGCCATCCTGCGTGATCACGACCGGCAGCGTGAGCTCGTCCGCCCCGGCGGCCGCGAGCAGCCGCAGCCCCTCGGGCTCGTCCGAGGTGTGCCAGCTGTAGGACACCTGATTGCGGGCGAGGAACTCGCGGACCTCGGATGAGCGTGCCGACCAGCGGTGCCCGACGACCTTTATCTCGGGGCGGGGCCGGTGATCAGATGTCTTCCACGCGTCAAGCAGCCCGTCGAGCACCGGGTAAAGCTTCTCTTCCGGTGGATCCCACGGCTTCAGCAGGTAGTAGTCGAGGTCGACCACGTTGATGGCCTCGATGGCCGCGCCGGTATCGGCATAGGCGGTCAGCAGGACGCGCCGCGCCCCCGGATAGATATCCATCGCGTTCTCGAGGAACTCGATGCCGTCCATCTGCGGCATCCGGTAGTCGGCGAGGATCACCGCGACCAGGTCCCCGCGCAGCTTCATCTGCTTCAGCGCGTCCAGGGCCGCCGCGCCAGACTCGGCGCGCACGATCCGGTACTCCTCGCCGTACTTGCGCCGCAGGTCGCGGGCGACCGCGCGGGACACCCCCGGGTCGTCGTCGACAGTCACGATTGCCGTGCGCGAAGTGCTCTCTGGATCCGTCACCGGCATGAGCGTGCCTCGTCCTTCCCAGAACAGATCGTGGACCGCTGCATGCACCCATGCTAGGAGCCCTGGGCCGCCTCGGGTACCCACGCGGCCCGCTCGGGGCCCGGCGCCCGGTGCCGGGCGGGGCTCCGGCGGGCCGGCCGGCCGCGTCTGCGGGGCCGCTGCCGCTCTCCCGGCGATCCGCGGGGCGCACGGATACCATAATCTCCGTGGCTTTAGCTGCCCGGCCGGCTCGTGCGCCCTGGATAAGGCGCCTGGTATCCATGGCCGGCGGGCTGGCCGCCCTGATGATTCTCATCGGGCTGGCGGCGTGTGCCGGGGCTGGCTCACGAAGCACGTCACACGGTGCCGATAAGGGTCATCCCGGCCGAATCAGCACCGCGCCGGCCCGGCGGCTGCCAAGCCCCCTGTACGGCGTCACGCTGGACGATGTAACGAATATCGGGCAGATTGTGGCCGGCCTGCGAAGTCTGCCAGAGGCGCCGACGGCGCGCATCTATTTCGATGTGCGCGAGCCTGCCGGGTATTACACGGCCGCGGTCAACGCGCTGCGGCCGGTGAGCTACCTCATGGGCGAGTTGCTCGACTCCTCCGATGAGACCCATATCGCCGCGCCGGCCTACAACAAACGAGTCAGGTCCTACCTCGCGGCGTTCGGGAACAAGGTCGATCTGTGGGAGATCGGAAACGAGGTAAACGGAAACTGGACCGGGCGCTACCCGACCGTGGCAGCGAAGCTCACTGATGCTTACCGCGATGTTGCCACCGCGGGAAAACGCACGGCGCTCACCCTCTATTACAACGCCGGATGTGGTGACGGGCCGGCGGAGCTGAGTCCGGCCGCCTTCTCACGGGCGTACGTGCCGGCCGCGGTCAGGCGCGGGCTCGACTACGTCCTGCTGTCCTACTACCCGGGCGAATGCCGGGGCATCCGGCCGGACGCCGCCACCTGGACGGCGTATTTCCAGCGACTGCACGCCCTGTACCCGCACGCGCTGCTGGGCTTTGGTGAGATCGGCATGAGCGAGCCCGTCACAGCCAAGACCCTGGGATCGGCTGAGTCGCTGGTGCGGCGCTACTACGGCCTGCCGATCGGCCTGCCCTACTACGTCGGCGGCTCCTTCTGGTGGTACTTCGCCGAGGACTGCCTGCCTTATGCGAGACGGCCGCTGTGGGGGGCGTTCCGCGCGGGACTCCGGGCTGAGGCCAGCCGCTGGGAGCAGCGCCAGCGGTGACATAACGGTCCCCGGCGGCGGCAGCCGCCCGGCCAGCGCGTCCCATAATCTCTGGTAATTCAGGCTATCTTGTGATCTGAAAAGACATATAAGACATGTAAGTTTAAGTACTGCTAAACAGAATTCACTGGTAATCTCTGCAAATTTTGGAGGCATATAGTTAATTATCGCAGCTTCATCTGGCTGCGGAAATCGGGGGCTCCGCATGAGACGCAACGCAGTAATCGTCAGCGGGCTGGCAGTTTTCACGATGGTCGTGGGGCTGACGGCATGCGCTAATCCAGGTCATCGAACCGCACTAAAAGCCTTGGCGGGGAATAATTCCCGTCAGATCAGCGCCGCGCCGAACCGGCCGCTGCCAAGCCCGCTGTACGGCGTCACAGCGGATGACGTGTCAAATACCGCGCCGCTGGTGACGGCCCTGCAGAATCTGCCGCAAGCGCCGACAACTCGCATTTACCTCGACGTGTCGGAGCCCGCGAAATACTACACAGCCGCGGTCAATGCGCTGCGGCCGGTCAGCTACCTCATGGGCGAGCTGCTCGACTCCTCCGACGAGACGAGCATCAGCACATCGGCCTACAGCACTCGGGTCAATTCGTATCTCGCCGCCTTCGGGAACACGGTCGACCTGTGGGAGATCGGGAACGAGGTCAACGGGAACTGGCTCGGAAAGTACTCGACCGTGTCGGCCAAGCTCACCGCTGGCTACAACGACGTTGCGGCCGCCGGAAAGCGCTCCGCCCTCACCCTCTACTACAACAACAAGTGCGGTGACGGGTCGGGCGAACTGGACCCGCTCGCCTTCTCCCGCAGCTATGTCCCGGCCGCGGTCCGCAACGGGCTCAGCTATGTCCTGCTGTCCTACTACGAGGACGACTGCAACGGTATCCGGCCAACTCTCGCGACCTGGACGGCGTACTTCCAGCAACTGCATGCGCTCTACCCGAACGCGCTGCTGGGCTTCGGCGAGATCGGCCTAAACGATACTGTCACCTCCAGGACGCTGGCCTCGGCGAAGTCCCTGGTGAGCTACTACTACGGCCTCAACGTCAACCTGCCCTACTACGTGGGCGGCACCTTCTGGTGGTACTTCGCTGAGGACGCCGTGCCCTATCCGAGCAAGCCACTGTGGGCATCGGTGCAGAGCGGGTTCCAGGCTGAGGCGGCCGCGCTGAGCGGCTGACCCAGGACGGCAGGGTGCCGCCCCGGGCCAGCCGGACGGTGACGGAGCGTGCTCCGTCACCGTCCGCACTACCGCGTTCCTCAGCCGTTCGTGGACACCAGGGTCGCCGGGCTCACGAAGGTGTAGCCGAGCGCCTTGATTCCCGTGACGACCTGCTGGAGAACGGAAATCGGGTCGTCGTCAGGGTGAATGAAGAAGCTGGCCACGCCCTGCGTGACGGCGAGGTTCTGCTGAGCCTCGTTGATGATGTCCTGGCCGAGCCGCGGCGGGTTACCGTACGCCGCGACCGGCTCGTAGTCGCCGAGGTTCTCCGGGACGATCGTCGCCCCGTACAGGTCGTGCACCTCGTACGGGAAGAACTGGCCGAACACGCGGGAGTAGTTGAGCGCCCCGCCGGCCAGCTGCCCGCCGAAGAAGAGTTCCTCGTCGTACCGGGTCGGGTACGTCTGGCCGATACCGGCGTAGTCCGGGGCCGATGCCGCGTAATGCGGGGTGGTCCAGAGCGTCGGTGTCGGCAGGCCGGCCGTCTTGAACAGGGCCCGGCCGGTGGTGACCCGGCCCGCTGCCCACGACTGCGAGTCACCGGACACCGGACCCTCTTCGATGACGAAATCGGAGTCCGTGCACGGGGCCACGAAGTTGTACGGGGTGGTCGCCGTCGTCGAGCACTGCGCCCGGTAGAACTCGAAGTCATCGCCGCTGACCCCGCTGAACGGGTTGGCGACATTCGAGTACTGGTGCGTGTAGCCGTGCTGGACGATGGTGCCGCCGTCCGCGACCGCCGTCTTCAGCGTCGAGACCATCGTGGGCGACTGGGGGAGCGTCTCCGTGAGGGCCTTGCCGTTGTTGTCGACGCCGTTCGGGTCGGTGTACTGAGGGATGACGGTCATGCTGAACGGCACCCCCTGGCTCTTCAGGTAGGCCGCGTACGCCGTCAGGTTCGCCGTGTTGGACAGCGGGCTGATGTCCTCGAGCCGGATGAGCGCCTCATGGCTGGGTGTCGCCGTCGGGGCGAGGTCGGTGAAGAGGAGATCGGCGAAGGCCAGGTAGCGATCGGTGGTCGAGATGTAGGACAACGGCACCTCGCCGACGTACATCAGGTTGCCGGACCGGATCGCCCATGGGAACGACGTGCCGGTAGTCTGCGCGATCCCGTTGCAGGTGGTGCCGCAGTTCGCCGACGCCAGCACGCTCACCTGCGCCGCGGCGGTGACGTGCGGGGCCAGGATGCCGCCGGTGTTGGCCGTGTTCCGGGTGAGCGACTGGCCCTTGTAGCTGACCGAGGCGACCGTGTCAGCGGTGTCGAAGTACGACGTGGCCGGGTCCCAGCCGTATGCCGCCTCGAAGGCCGTGTCAGCGGCGCTTCCCGAGGTTCCGGTGAGCTGCCAGATGTTGTCCCCGACCCAGATCACCGGTTTGGTCGTCGACAGCACGTCGTTCAGGAACGTCTGCGGGATCGGCTCGTTGTAGGTCGAGCCGATATAGATCGTCGCGGTGTAGCCGTTCACCTGGCCCGAGACGTAGTCGACCACCGGTTCGGCGGTCACCTTGCCGAAGTGCGTGGCCAGGTTGCCCGCCCCTATTGCGTACAGCTCACCGAGCCAGCCCCACGTGTTCGTGCTGTCGTACACGACCAGCGTGGTCGCCGCCCCGGTGGCCCCCCAGGTCTTCGCCTGCGGGGGCGGGTTGACAGCGGGCTGCGCGGCGGCCGCTGGGCCCGCGGCATTGCTGGCCGCGGCCGAGTGCGCCGGGAGCGCCCTGGCGCCGGCCGCCTGGGCCGCCCCACCTGAGCCACGGCGGTGCGGGCGTTTGGTCGGCGGCTTATAACCCTTGCGCTGCTTGGGCAGGCCGGACGGTGGCGCCGGCGGCCCCGGCAACGGCGGCAACTGGTCGCTGACACCGCCGCCGGGCCCCTGGCTCCGTGGGCCGGCCACGGCTGGTGCTGTCTTCTGTGCGGCGCTGGCCGGCACGGTCGCCGCGGCCATCGGCGCCGTGAGCGCGACCGCGGCGGCCGCCACGGCTAGAACACGATAGTGACGCATGTGCTTGGGTTCCTTCCCCCTGCTTCAGTGATGGGTATGAGTGATGGGTGACGGGGTTCCTCACGCGGACACGGCGGGAAGCGCCGCGCGGAGACTGGTGCGGATCGGATGAGGCGCCCGCTGAGCCAGCTCCGTCAGCGACCCGGCGCCGGCCGGGGTGCTGTCGAACTCCTCGGGCGCCGGGCCGAGCTGGAAATGGTGCGCGAGCGCGTCGACCGCCCGCTGCGCGGCCTGTCCATCCCCATAGGGGTTGACCGCGTTGGCCATCGCGGCGTAGGCGTCCGGGTCGGTGAGCAGCTTGCCGACCGAATCGACGATCAGGTCCTCGTCGGTCCCGACGAGCCGGACCGTCCCGGCGATGACCGCCTCGGGCCGTTCGGTGGTGTCCCGCATGACAAGCACCGGCTTGCCCAGGCTGGGACCTTCCTCCTGTACCCCCCCGCTATCGGTGAGGATGACGCTGGCCCGGTTCATCAGCCGGGCGAATCCGCCGTAGGGCAGCGGCTCGGTCACCGTGACGTTCGGCAGGTCCCGGATGGGCGGCAGGATCGCGTCCCGCACCGCGGGGTTGCGGTGGATGGGGAAAACAATGCGCAGACCGCGGTGCTCGTTGGCGATGCGGGCCAGGGCTCGGCCCACCGTGCGCAACGGATCACCCCAGGACTCCCGCCGGTGTGCCGTGACCAGCAGCACCGGCGCTTCGTCGTCGTCCAGGTCGCTGAGGGCCGGCTCGCCGTAGTCGGACTGGCGTCCGACCGCCCAGAGCAGCGCGTCGATGACGGTGTTCCCGGTCACGACCACTTTGGCCGGGTCAACGTTCTCGGCGAGCAGATTGGACTTGCTGGTGGCAGTCGGGGCCAGGTGTAATGCCGTGAGCCGGGTGGCCAGCCGCCGGTTGATCTCCTCCGGGTAGGGCGAATACGGGTTGCCCGTGCGCAGCCCGGCCTCCAGGTGCACCACCGGGATCTGCTCATAGAACGCGGCGAGCGCGGCCGCGAACACGGTGGTCGTATCACCTTGCACGACGACCGCGTCGGGGCGCTGGTCCGCCAGCACCGCCTGCACGCCGTGCAGCGCGCGGGTGGTGATGGCGGTGAGCGACTGCCCGGGACGGTGAATGTCCAGGTCGAACTCGGGCCTGATGCCAAAGACCTCGTTGACCTGATCAAGCATGGACCGGTGCTGCGCGGTGACCGCGACCAGCGGCGTGAATACGGGAGACTGCGCCAGCGCCCGGATCAGCGGCGCCACTTTCACCGCCTCCGGCCGGGTGCCGTAGATAACCATGATCCGGCGCCGCGGGCTGCCTGCGGACGCCGTCGTGACGGAGCTTGCCGGACGTGCCATTTGCGTGTCGCTTCCTTCTCGGACGAGCCAACTCAATGGATGGTCGTCAGGCCTGAGGGCGTCGCGGGGTTCTGGCGGGCGGCTGACATGCCGACGGACTGGCTCTGGATGCTCGCTAGCGGGCTGAGCTGGATGTGCGTGAAACGTGCCTCCGAGTCCTCGGAATAGAC
This sequence comes from uncultured Streptosporangiaceae bacterium, assembly GCA_964412845.1. Taxonomy (GTDB): domain Bacteria; phylum Actinomycetota; class Actinomycetes; order Streptosporangiales; family Streptosporangiaceae; genus JAWWPY01. Next base: position 26,102 of record CAYPQM010000028.1, on the reverse strand, counting down.
GCCGAAGCCGCCGCTCAGGTACGGCTGCTGCGTATCGGTGAACTGGGTGAGCCGGTGCCCGTCGGCGGAGACAGTGATCTGATTGCCGAGCTGGACGATGCCCACGCGGTGCGGGACGCCTACCCGGAACCGCGGGAAGCGGCCCGAGGCGAGGAACCGCTCACTGCCTCGGTAGGCCGGGTCCTGCTTGGACAGGACCCATCCCGTCGGCTCCAGGGTCAGCGCGTAGAAACGACGGTTAGAGGTGTAATGCCACACCACCCAGCCGACCTCCCAGGGGTTCGGGCGCCCGGCGGCCCCTCGCCGGAGCTGGCGCACGGTACGTACCTGCGTGACAGCGACAAAGTCCTGGTACCAGGCTTTGGTGAGAACGAGAGCGGCATGGGTGTCGCTCCGGGACGGCGCCTGCCCAGGGGACAGGGTGATGACCTGCTGTGCGCCAGACCCGGTCAGCGTGGTCCGGCCGTAGCCGTTGAAGACCGAGTACCAGGGCGACGCGCTGGCCCCGCCGCCGGACAGCGTGATCGTCGCCAGGGCCGCGCAGGTGAGCAGCGCGGCCCCCGCGAGCACGAATCCGCGCGGGCCCCTGCGGCCGCCCCGGCGCTGTCCGCCGCGTTGCCGCCGGCCGGGCGGCGGTGGCCCTTCAGCTCCGGGGTTCCCTGACGGCGCGGGCGAGGGCGCAGGGGCAGGAGGGCTGGTGGCCAGCCGCACAGCGGGCATCGGCATCGTGGGCATGGTGGCCAGGGCGGCCATGCCCGCGAAGGCGGGCACGACCGGGCTGGCAGGCGCCGTGACCGGTGCTTCCGTCACCCGGTCGGTCTTCGCCCAGCTGGTACGGCGGCGCAGGGTCCGGCCGACCGCCCACCAGCCCGCGGCGTACCACATCAGGCTGTAGCAGACGTAGAGGTGGGCGAACCCGGCGATCTTGAACAGCGGCACGCCGCTGTGCCGTTCCCTGGTCCAGTACACGGAGCTGAAGGTCAGGGCGGGTCCGAAGGTCAGGGCGTAGGTGGAGGCGAGCCACCAGCCGACCGGGTTGCGGCCGTGCGCGGCGAGGACCGCGTAGTCGGCCACGGCCAGCAGGAAGGATGCCGACAGGAGGGAGGCGATGAGCAGGATGGCCGGGCTGGACAGGTGGTAGAGCAGGTCCGCGCGGGCCCGCCGCGGGGCGCTGCGCAGGACGGCGGGGATCAGCTTCCAGGACTGCAGATGCCCCTGGAACCAGCGCGAGCGCTGCCGGATCAGCCGCCGCAGTTCGACCACGCCTTGCTGGTGCACGGCGGCGGTGGAGCAGTATTCGTTGCGCCAGCCACCCGCGAGCAGCCGGATCCCGAGGTCGAGGTCCTCGGTCAGGCTCCGGGTCCACGGGGCCGGCCCCAGCGAGCGCAGCGCGGACAGCCGCATGAACTGCCCGTTGCCGCCCAGGCCCACACTGCCCAGGTGGCGCCGGCCACGCTGGAAGACCTCGGTGTAGATGACGAACTCCATGTCCTGCATCCGGGCCAGCCGGCTGGCGGCCCGGTTGTTGATGCGGACGCCGATCTGCACCGCGCCGATCAGGGGGTCCGCGAAGTACGGGGTGACCTCGGTTACCGCGTGCCGGTCGAGCCTGCCGTCGGCGTCGACCACCACGACGATGACGTTGTCCGGGTCATGGCCGGCGATCAGCCCGCTGCTGGTGAGGTGGGCGATGGCGGCGTTGAGCGCCTCGCCCTTGCCCTGCCGCGCGTCGGGCGGCGTGCGGCGCAGCAGCCAGGCCCGTTCCCCGAGGACGCTGGACACGACGGCCACGGTGTTGTCGTCCGAACCGTCGTCGATCACCAGGACCGCGAAGTTGCCGCTGGGCAGCGACAGCAGGCGCTGCAGGCTGCCCAGGATGACCTTCTCCTCGTTCAGGCAGGGCAGCAGGAACACGAAGAACAGGTTGTCGGTGGGATGCGGGCCGCCACCGGCTGGCGCGGGCCGCTGGCGGGCGGCGGCCAGCCGCCGCGGGTCCCGCCGCGACGCGATGAGCATGGTGAACCCGTAGGAAAGGACGCCAACGATCAGCAGGATGCCGAGATACACCAGTGGCCGGTCCCGGGGCGCCGCCGGTGCGGCCGCCACCGCGATGGGCGGCGGCGCGATCGGGTTGGCGACCGGCAGTTGCACGATGCTGTGCAGGTGGCCAGCCGGGCCGGCGACCACGATGAGAGCCAGGCCGGGCAGCGCCGCGGGGTCGGTGAAGCGCAGGTAGTACTGCCGCTCGAGGTCGGTGCTGATCCGGCTGAACGCACTGCGCCAGTCACCGGGCGCGGTAATCCGGGCGGCGAAGCCGCCGCTCTCGTCGGCCAGCGCGGCATAGGAGCCTGGCCCGTGCCGGGACGTGTCGAGCACGTACAGGGCGGTGCCGCTCGCTGCTAGTTGCTGCCGGAAACGGGTCGCCGCCGTGGCGTCCAGGGTGTCGTCCGACGACACCACGAGGAGCACTGTGCGGCGGACCCGCACGCCTCGGGAGAACGCGGCCAGGGCCGCCGCCAGCCGCGCCGCCGCCGGCTGTGCTGCGCCGTGCGCCGGCCCGCCGATCCTGGCCACAGAGGCCGTCGGATCGCGGGTCAGGCCGCCGGCCGGCCAGCCGGGACGGGCGGGATCCACGACGACGGTCTGCGCACCGCGCGGCAGGCCCACCAGGAAGCGGGCCGCGGCGGCCTGCTGCGCGGCCAGGACCGCGGCCGGGCCGCGGCTCCCCGGGGCGAGCGCGAGCTGGATGTCCCCGGGGGACAGGCGGCGAAGCCTCGGCCTGACCGGTTTGGCGCCGACCATCACTGTGAAGTCCCGGCTGGTCAGGCCGGGCCCGCCCTGCGGAACGGTGACGACCAGCCCTATCTGCGGATAGCGGGAGACGTCCACGCGGAACGCCGGGAGCAGCCGGGGTGCGGCGCGCAGGTCCGCATGCCACGCGGCGCTGCTGGCGGCCACGGGCGAGCCCAGCAGGGCGGCGCCCAGCACCATGACCCCGATGGGCAGGCACGCCCAGCGGGCAACGCTCAGTGCCGTCCGGACAGGCCAGGACCGGGAACGAGCAGTCACGCGGATGGCCTCGAGGCGCGGGCGGCGAGCCGGCGGCGGAAACGCATGCCCCGCCCGATCAGCAACAGCCCGATCATGACCGCGAGGTAGAGGCCGAATAAACCGCCCGCGGAGTCCAGCATGATTCGAGCGGCAAGCCACAGGTCACTGGAATGCGGCAGTCCGGCCGCGGCGGCAAAGGCGGTGAGGCTCGCCAAACCGGCAGAGTAATACACTTGTTCCCCCAGCCCGTCAAAAGGCTCCAAAAAGGTAACCATCAATTCGGAGGCAAGATCAGCGGGCTCCACCCCCCCACGCCTTACCTTTTATCAGGCTGCGAGCCCACGTCAAGCCCCAGTAATGATTACGGCGCTCCTAGGACAGAATCCGGTGCGGCCCGCCCATCACATATGTGCCGAAATGCGAGTTGCTGAGGGGAGTGGCTTGTGTTAACCGAGGCATCGCCGCAATCCAGAGGCGTCAATGGGATGCGCTAACCCCGGGGCCGCGCAGCCGCATAATGGGAAACGGCCGCGAACGTTTGCATTGTGACAAATGCCTTACATGCAAACATTAGGTGAGCCCATTGATATCCGCTGGGCGTAGTCGTTGCGGCCGTTATCCGGACTGAAGTGCCCCGGCTCGGGGGACCGCGACAGTCAGCCTGAGGCCGCCGACGGCACCAGCCGGTAGATAGCGCCAGCGGTGTCGTCGCTCACATACAGGGCGCCATCGGGCCCGGCCACCGCATCGGCGGGACGCCCCCACCGGCTGCCGTTGGCGTCCTGGAATCCGCCGATGAGGGTCACCGACGGCTCCAGCGTGCGGGCCGTCTGGTTCCAGGCCAGCCACAGGACCGCGGGCGCCCGGGGCGGCTGGCGGTCCCACGACCCGTGCACGGCGAGCACGGCCCCCTGCGACCAGGGCGCCGGCAGCGCGCTGCCCTCCAGGAAGTGGAAGCCGAGCGGCGCGCTGTGCGCGGGCAGGCCGACGTTCACCCGGGGCAGCGACGCGCAGTCCAGCGCCACGGCGCCGGGGTTGGTGATCGCGTCGGCCACCAGCGGGACATCGGCCATCGATCCGGCTGGGACGTTCACGTCCTGATCAGGGTTGCAGTACGGCCAGCCGACGTCGCGGCCCTGGGTGACCGCCACCACCTCGTCGGGCGGGTGGTCGTTGACATACGACACGATCTGCCTGCCGAACGCGTCGGAGTGTCCGCCGTAGGGGCGGTGGAAAGGAAACGTGATGTTGTCTCGTTCGTTGATCGCTGACCAGAGGGTCCTATCGGGGGCGATGCTCAGGCCTTCGCCGTTGCGGATGCCGCGGGCGACCACCCGCAGCCGGCTGCCGCTGGGCTGGACCGACATGATGGTCGCCCGCTGCGGATGGAAGCGCCGGTCGCGGGGATCGGCGTTGGAGGAACTGCCCACGTTGAAGTACACGGTGCCGCCCGGCCCCACCGCCACGTCCTTCGGGCGGTGCACGTCGTCGCCGGCCGGGTCGAGGTCGGGCAGGTGGCGCGCGATGACGGTGCGGGCCCCGGCCACCCGCGCTCCGGCCCACGGGTACCGGTCGATCTGGTCCGACTCCGCCACGTAGAGCACCTCGCGGCCGTGCACCCTCGCGAAGGCCAGCCCCTGTGGCTGGGTGAGCCCGGAAAGCAGGGTGCGCTGGACCGGCGGCGCCGCCCGATGGGCCCCGGGCACCAGTTCGATGACACGACCGGTGTCGGGCACGCTGACCAGCAGGTCGCCGCCAGGTGTCCACGCCTCCATCCGGGCGCTGGGCAGCCGGGCCCACACCTCAGCCGTCCAGCCTGCCGGGACCCGCAGCGTCCGCCGGGTGGCGAAAGACCCGCCGCCGTTGCCCGCGGGGACGGTCAGGGGCACCCGGGTGGTGGCCCCGGCCGCCGGCGGCGCCGAGGCTGCTCCGGGGGATGACCCCGCGCCGGGTGGCGGGGCAGCGCTGGCCGCCGCGGGGGCGGGGTTCGGAACGGCCGGGTGAGCGCTGCTGCCGCAGGCGGCCAGCGCCAGGCCGAGTCCGGCCGCCGCTGCGGCCATCACCCGGCGGCGGGGCCGCTGACGTCGCCCGGACGGGTCCATTGCGCCATCCCACCACGCTGGCCCGGGGGCGCGGGCGGCAACGGGGCGAGTCAGCCCAGGTCGGCGATCAGCTGATCGGTGACGCTTTCCTCGGGCACGGCGAGACCGGTCTGCCGCATGGCCGCGGCGAGTCCTGGGTCCCAGGGCGTCGGCCCTGGCTCGCCGGTCAGCGGCAGCTCCGCGGCGGCCGCCCCGGCCAGGTAGTCGGCGGCGGTCATCCGCCATGGCCGGGCCCGGTAACCGTCGATCAGGGTGGCCGCGACGGCCACCGGCGGCCAGTCGAAGTCGCCGTGATAGCGCAGTTCGCCGCCGCCCTCGGCGATGGCCTCCGCGAGCCGGCCGAACGCGGCCGACGGCTGGCCCTCGGCGCACAGCAACGGCGCGCTGGCCGCCGCCAGGCCGGCTGCGGCCCGGCGGAGCACAGCCCGGTTTTGGCAGGCGAACACGATCCTGGGCCGGATGCGCAGCGGATGGGCCACGAGTTGCTGCAGGGTGACATAGCTGGGGGTGCCGAACCGGGCCGCGCCGGTGAGCCACTCGCCGAGGCCTGCTCCCTCCGCGGGCAGGTTGAGCACCAGCACCCTGCTGGCCAGGTCATCGAGCACCGCATCACCGGCGTCCGCCCAGAACGGGCGGCGGCCCGGCCCGGACCGGATCGCCCGCCGTGCGGCCGTATCGCCGGCCGGGCTGCTGGCCGGGCCGGTCTCCAGCGGGCCGCCGAGCTGGGCCAGCAGGGCGCGCAGGGTGAGTCCGGTGGCCGTGCGAACCGCCTCGTCGAGATCGGCCAGGCGCACGGTCACCCGGCCTGCCACCGGGAGCCGGTAGTGCCCGGTGACGCTGATGATCACCCGGCGCTCCGCCTCGCTGGGACTGGCGACGGCCACGCTGCGCCCGAGGTCGCCGCCGGTGCTTTCCAGCGACCGCCGGGCCGCCGCCAGCAGCCGCCGGTACTCGGGCCGGCGGAACCGGTCGATGCTGTCGTGCGCGATGGTCACTCGGCTGCCTGCGCTATCTCGCCAGCACCGCGACGGCCGCGTCGGTGACCACCCGGCACCGGTGCGCCACCGTGTGCGTCGTGGCCAGCCCGGCGAACGGCGGCGTGGCGGGGGTCCACATGGCGGCGAACGCCAGGATCAGGGCCAGCAGGTCGGCCGCCGCGCCGCCGGCAACCGGCGCTGCGCCGCCTGGGCATCTCCCACCATCCCCGGAGCCTACCTAACTAACCGAAGAGTTGACAGCATTGACCTGGCGTGTCCAGCGCCAGCTCACCAGTCAGCCGGCCATCCGCGCGACACTGGACGAGTTCGTGGCCGTGAACCTCAGCGTTGCCGCCACGGCCGGTGCGCTATCGCCGCACCCCTGCTCGCTCCGCTGCCGGCTGGCGCGGATCACCGAGCTCACCGGCCGCGACCCCCGCAAGCTCACCGATCTGCTGGAACTGATCGCGGCCAGTCATGTGCTGACCAGGCAGGCCGGGCCGGACGCATGAAACGTGACGCTTTAATTTCATGCTGTTCAGCTGGCTACACGGAATTGGCGGCCAGTCCCGGTAGCCCGCGGCGGAGCGCCCGGACCGGGCTCGCGAATCCTTTGCCGGCACAGTGTTGAACCAGACTGGACCGGTTCAGCGTTTCTTTTGTTAGTGGCGGTGAACGCCGCTGAAGTCACGGCGGCCCGATAGGAATCCGCGATGCAGGCGACGCCCGTCCGACGGCCCGGCAGGGTCACCGAAGCAGTGCCTGGGGGACGCATGAACGAGCCAGTCCCGATCAGGGTGCATACGCTTGATCCCATCTCGGAAATCGGCGTGCTCGCCCAACTGAGGTACCGGCCCGAGGTCGTCATCGCCGACGCGGGCGTGCGGCCCGCCGTGGCGCTCGCCATCCTGGACAGCACGGACGAGGATGCCGTCCGCTGGCTGAAGGCACTGCACGCGGAGAGCGGCCTGCCGATAGTGCTGATCATTGGCCGGGTCGATCCGAGCGCGCTGGTCTGCCTGGTGGAATCGGGCGTCTGCGGCGTTTTAAACCGCGTCGACGCCACCGCGGAGCGTCTGGTCCGGGCCATTCAGATGGCCGCTGCCGGGCACGGCGACCTGCCGCCGGAGCTGGTCCGTCACCTCCTCGACCATGTCGGCCAGCTGAGCCGTAACCTGCTCACGCCCCGTGGCCTGTCCTTCGCCGGGCTCACCGGCCGCGAGCGCGATGTCCTCCAGCTGATCGCGGACGGGCTGTCCACCCGCGAGGTGGCGACCCGCCTGGCCTACTCGGAGCGCACGATCAAGAGCGTGGTCCAGGATCTGACGCTCCGGCTCAACGCCCGTAATCGGACACAGGCTGTCGCCTATGCCGTGCGGAACGGTTGGATCTGAACCGATCTCCCGGTGGCGGCCCGGCCGGCGGTAGGCGGCGCGCCACCGGCGGCTGGGCCAGCGATCCGCTGCCGCCGGCGGGCGATAGCCGCTACCGGCGGTAGACGAGCCGGCCACCGGCGGCCGGCTGCATCGGCCCGCCATCCACGATCGCGTCGGCGCTGAGCTTCGCGGCGCCCTGGGTGGCCACCAGCTGCCTGGCGCCGAGCAGATCGTGCGGCAGCACCAGGAAGAAAGCGCCGACGCCGCCGTCGCTGCCTGCGGTGACGGTCTTCGTGCCGAGCAGGGTCGGCCCGCCGCCGGGAAGCTGCCAGGTCAGGGTGACCGGGACGCCGGGCGCGAAACCCGTTCCGGTGACGTGCGTCAGTTCGCCGGGCTGGAGCACCGACGGATCGATGCGCAGTGTTTTCGTGCACCCGGTTACCTGCAGCGTCGCGGTGGCGCTGAACAGGAAGGCCGGCCCGCCGGTACTGGGCTGCTCGCTGGCCGTGACCTGGTGGGCTGAGCAGTCGAGGCCGCGCGCGGTGACTGGCAGGCTGAAGTTCCCGCCCGCATCTGTCACGCCTGAGCCGGCCGCCGTGCCGTCGACCGAGATGGTGACCGGCTGGCTGGCGTGGAACTGGCTGCCGGTCACCAGCACCACGGCGGGCTGGCTGGCCAGCGGGATCGCGGCCGGAGTCAGCGTGATCTGCGGGCATTTGACGGTGATCTGCGCGGCCGCGGAGATCACCTGCTCGTTGAACGTCTGGCTGAGCACGACCTGGTGTGTGCCGCAGGAGGGCGACGCGGTGATATCCAGGCCGCCGTCGGTCGCCGTGCTGAAGTTCTGCGGCGTGCCGTCGACCGAGAGCGTGAAGCCGCCGGGCAGCGGGAAGTTCTGCGGCGTGACGTGAAAGGTGGCGGGCAGCTGCTGATTGCCGACCACGCCGGGGTTCACCGTGATGCCCGCGCAGCGGGCGGTGATCGTCACCGAGCCGACCGGGATGCTGGTGCCCCCGTCCGTCTCGGTCGTCACCGTCACCGTGTTCGCACCGCAGCCCGGGACGCCACCGCTCTCGTCGCCGGGCTGCGGGACGCTGAAGGTGCCGCTGAAAGCGCCGGTATCCAGATCCTCGGCCGTGCTGCCCACGAAGCCTCCGTTGAAGGCCACGTCGACGAAGCCGTCGTTGTCGCTGCCGATCGGCTCGGTGACCGTTCCGCTGACGCTGAACTGGGTGAACGTGTACAGCAGCGGAGCCGTGGGCGTGACGGTGATGCTGTCCGCCCGGGCGGCGGGCGCGCCGGCCAGCAGCGTGCCGCCGGCCAGCACGACGGCGCTGGCCGCGGTCGCCGCGGCCAGCTTCGCGCGTCTCAGGAGGTGGTGTCGTTCATGCCGCTGATAAGTACGACCGGGGTGCACGCTTTACTCCCTGGGTTGGTGCAGCTGACGGACAAGCTGAAACGCTGGCCGGCCGGGACCATGATCGCGGTAATGAAGTGCAGGTCGTAGTCACGGAAATCGGCTAGCTGCTCGGAGAAGAGGACCTGGCCGCCCCGGCTCAGGGTGAGCGTCCCCTGGTCGCCTGCCGGGTTCTGCATCACCACATCGGTGAGGGCCAGCGCGTGCTTGGCGGGCGCGGTGACGCCCGGATTTGCGGCGTCGAGTGTCTGGGCGAATGGCACCGGGGCGGGCCTGCCGGCCGCCGCGGGACGGGCAGCTCCCGGCGTGGCTGACCCCCCGCCAGTGCCTGCTGACGGCGACGGGGATGCGGTGCTGCCTGGTCCGGCCTTGACCGCGCCGGGCGACGCGGTAGCGGACGGGCTGCTGCCCGGGGCCGCGGCGGCGCCGGAACTGGCCCCGGCCGCCCCGGCCTGCGCCGGGGCCCCGCCCGGGACACTTTGCTGCAGCGCCTGGTTCACCGTCCGCTGCGCCGCGGTGGTCCCCGCGCTGGTCGCGGCGTCCCGGACGGCCGGCCGGAGCACGCCGAACCACAGCGCGACCGCGGTGACGGCGGCGGCCGCGGCCAGCGCGACGGCCTTGGGCAGCCAGCTGGGTAGCACCGCTTCCTGCAGCAGGGTTCCGTCGCTGCGGACGGGGGCGTCGCCGAGCGGCTGGGCGAGCACCTGGAACCTGTGCGTCACGCTGGGCCCGCGCCAGAACCTGCGCCGGGCGCGCACCCGGACCTCGGCGAACGCGGCGGACCCGGGCGGCACCTCCAGCTCGGCCGGCCTGACCTGCACGTCTACCGTGTCGGCGTCATCACCGCCGACGAACTCAATGAAGGCGGGGGCGTTGCCGTGGTTGTCCACGGCCACCCGGTGCCTGCTCGCCCGCATGCCGCGGGCCCGGCCGGTCCGCGGTGACATGTCCGCGCTGACCAGCGCCACCGGAGTGATCTCCAGGACACCCTCTTCCACCACGGAGCCCGGCGGGTCCTCGCTGGAGGCGATGCGGACCGCGAACGGGACCGGCCCGTACGGCAGATCAGAATCGACCGGCGGCCGGAGCAGGATCCGCGCGGTACCGTCTTGCCCGGGGAACAATGAGATAGCGTCCGGTTCGCAGACCGCCCAGGGCGCGGCGTCCCCGAGCACGCTCAGCGCGAACGAGTCCACCACTGGTCCGTTGTTTTTCACCGAGATCTCGGTGTGCACTTCGCCGCCCGGTGACACGGGCAGGCGGCCTGGCTTAAGAGCTGCTTCAGCACCCATGGGCCAGAAGGTAAGGGCGCGGGGGCGCCCGGGCCAGGTCAGTTGGTGCAGCGGATGGTGCACCTGGGGGTGGCCTTCAGGGCTGCCCTATCGGGCAGCCGCGGACGCCCCTTTGGCTGCCCTGTTCGCCGTTACGCCGGCCGCCCCCGCAGCGGATGCTCGGGTCCGTGATAGCAGAAACAGACCAGGCGCTCGCCCTGGTGCTGAAGCGGAGGGTCATCGGCAACGCGGCGATCGCCGTCGCGTTCGACCCGCCGAACCGGCCGTGGATTCAGGCCCTCACTGGGCCCGCGGTCAACCTGTTCCTGTTTGACATCAAGGAAAACCTGCACCGGCGCGACGTCATGTACGAGAAGGTCCTCGGCGCGGATGGCGCCGTGGTGGCCCGGCGGCCGCCGCCGCCGCGCGTCGACCTTCACTACACGGTCAGTGCGTGGGCGCCGACGGTCCTGGTGGAGCACAAGATCCTGGCCGCGGCCCTGCGCTGTTTCTGCTCGATGGTGGCGCTGCCCCGCGAGGCGCTGCCCGCCGCCCTGGCGGCACTGCCCTATGACGTCCTTGTCGCTACCGAGTCCGGCGCCCGTCGGAGCATGTTCCTCAACCTGGGCGGCGAACTCAAGGTGGGGTTCGAGCTCACGATCACGGTGCCGATGCCTGGGCTGGCTGATCTTCCGGCCGCCCCGCCCGTCCGGCAGAAAGCCACGGTCGCCGTCAACCCAATCACTCCACGGGAGGAGAGCACGCAATGAGCGAGGCAGCAGCAGAAGGGTTCGGCGCGGAACTCGCCGAAGACGCGGTGGGCGTGGCGGAGACCGGCCTGCACGCGGCCGAGGGCGTCTATCACGCGGCTACCGGCGACTGGACAGCCGCCGCGGACAGCTCGCTGTCCATGAGCGAGAGCGCGCTCGGCGTGGCCACCGGCGGGATCAGCGAACTGGCCGAGGCCGGCTGGGACGCCGTGGCCAAGGAAACCGGCCTGCCCTCGGCCCACGAAGCGCTCAATGACGGCGCGCAGGCGGCCGGGAACGCGATCGGCGACGGACTGTTCGACCTGGTCGGCGCCGACCAGTCGCACCAGGCCGCGGTGGCCTTCGATGACGGGGACATCCTCGGCGGCCTCGGCCACATGGCCGAGGGTGCGGCCGGCACCGTCGGCAGCGCCGTGGAGCAGGGCGTGACCGAGGCCGGCCAGGCGATCAGCGACGCGGCGAGCGGCGTCGAGCAGGGCGCGGAAGAACTCTGGAACGAAGTCACCGAGTAGCCAGCGCCGCGCGGCGCCGCACAGGGCAACTGATCCCGGAAGGAAAACCCGATGCCCACGTACCTTTCCCCTGGCGTCTACATCGAGGAAGTCGAGGCAGGCGTCCGCCCCATCGAGGGCGTCGGCACCGCCGTCGCGGCCTTCGTCGGGCTCGCCTCGGACGGACCGTTCCACACGCCGACCCTGGTCACCAACTGGACCCAGTTCACCTCGACCTTCGGCGAGCCGGTCGAAGGCTGCTACCTGGCGCCCGCCGTGTACGGTTTCTTCCTCAACGGCGGCGGCCGGGCCTACGTCGTGCGGATCGGCGGGTCGGCGGGCGACGGCCCGGACGCGGCGCAGGCCGACCTGGTCGCGGCGAGCCAGCCCGAGGCCATCGCCTACCGGGCCACCGCACTACAGCAGGGCAATGGCTCGGCCCGGCCGGCCCGGCGCGATGGCCAGCACGGCAGCCAGCACGGCCAGCCCGGGCACCAGGGCAACCAGCCCGGGCAGGACGCGGGCGAGATCAGTATTGAGGTCACCGACCCGCCGGAGGGCTCACCGGAGGACAGTTTCCGGGTGGTCGTCCGCGGCGCGGGCCGGGAAGAGGTGTTCGAGCCGGTCACCACACGGCGCGGCCGGACCAACGTGATCAGTCAGGTGAACGCCACCTCGACGCTGATCAGGCTGGCCGAGGGCACCGCGCAGCTCGCCGAGCGGCGCCCCGCCAACGGCACGCTGACCCTCGCTGCCCAGCCGGCCAAGGAGGTCGCGGCCCGGCCCGACGAGTATGTCGGCGACACCGCCGACCGCACCGGCTTCGGCGGCCTGGCGGCGGTCGACGACGTGACCATGATCTGCGCTCCTGACCTGATGGCGGCCTACCAGGCCGGGGCGATCGACCGGGACGGGGTCAAGGCCGTGCAGGGCGGCATGATCGCGCACTGCGAGCTGATGGGGAACCGGCTGGCCATCCTGGACCCGCTGCCCGGGCTCAGCCCGCAGCAGGTCCGTGACTGGCGGATGGACGAGACCGGCCACGACTCCAAGTTCGCCGCGCTCTACTGGCCGTGGGTCAAGGTCTTCGACCCGGTCAGCGGCAGCCCGCAGCTCATCCCGCCGAGTGGCCACGTGGCCGGGGTGTGGGCGCGCAACGACGCCACCCGGGGCGTGCACAAGGCCCCCGCCAACGAGGTGATCAGGGGCACGATCGGCGTCGCCACCGTGATCACCCGGGGCGAGCACGACATGCTCAACCCGGTCGGGGTGAACTGCATCCGGGCTTTCCCCGGCCGCGGCACCCGGATCTGGGGCGCGCGGACGCTGTCCAGCGATCCCGCCTGGCGCTACGTCAACGTGCGCCGCCTCTACAACTACGTGGAGTCCTCGCTGATGGGCGGGACTCAGTGGGTGGTCTTCGAGCCCAACGACAAAGACCTGTGGGAGCGGCTGATCCGGACGATCCGGTCGTTCCTGTACCGGGTCTGGCTGGACGGTGCGCTCTTCGGCGAGACCGCTGAGCAGGCGTTCTACGTGAAATGCGATGACGAGATCAATCCCAGCGAGGTCATCGAGGCGGGCCAGCTGGTCTGCGAGGTCGGCCTGGCCGTGGTCAAGCCGGCCGAGTTCGTGGTCTTCCGGCTGGCCCAGTTGCCCAGCGGCACATCCGCGGTGAACGAGTAACCGACGACTAGCGGTCAACGAGTAGCAGTCAACGAGTAATCGAGATCGGAGGAAGCGTCATGGCGGTCTTGGACCCGCTGGCTAGTTACAGCTTCGGCGTGGAGATCAGCGGGGTGACCATCGCCCAGTTCAAAGAGGTCAGCGGGCTCGGTGTGGCCATCGGCGTCATCGAGAACCGGGCCAACCAGGTGGGCGGCCTACCCCTGCTGCAGAAGCTGCCGGGCTCGGTGCACTACGACGACATCCACCTGTCCCGGGGCAAGGTGGCCGACCCCGCCTTCTGGGCGTGGATCAAGACTGTCCAGGACGGGCAGATTGACCAGGCCCGCAAGGACGGCTCGATCGTCTTGTTTGACTTCTCGCACGGCGAGGTCACCCGTTTCAACTTCTTCGGCGGCTGGCCGTCCCGGGTGGAGATCGGCAAGCTCGCGGCCGGGGCCGACCAGGTGCTGCTGGAGTCGGTGGTCATCGCGATCGAACGACTGGAGATCAAGTGATGACCGCCACTGCCGAGTCGGCCGTGCGCACCGAGTTCGCCTTCACGCTGCCGGTTGGATACCTCGACGAGAGCGGCACGTTGCACCGCGAAGGCCGGATGCGGCTGGCCACGGCGAGAGACGAGATCCTGCCGCTGCGGGATCCCCGGGTACAGGACAACGAGGCATACCTCACCGTCATCCTGCTCGGCCGGGTGATCACTTCGCTCGGCACGCTGAGCGCGATCAACCCAGGCGTGGTCGAGGGCATGTTCGCCGCCGACCTCGCCTTTCTCCAGGACCTCTACCGGCATGTCAACGCCGAAGGGCACAGCCGCGCCGCCGTCAGCTGCCCCGGATGCGGTCACGAGTTCGCGGTGGACTTCTCGGCGTCAGCGCGGGGCCGCCTGGGGGAATCCTGACGTACGGCACGCAGCGACTGCTTGAGGAGGTGTCGTACGTGGCTTATTACTTCCACTGGTCGTTGGAAGAGATTCTCGACCTCGAACACCCGCTCCGGCGGGCCTTCGTCGACCAGATCGAGGCGATCGAGGTGGGTCTCGCGACGATGGTCGAGACCAGCGACCTGCGGACGGGGGAGTGAGTCATGCGCTGGCCGTTCCGCAGCCGCGATGCCACCCGGCCCGAGAGCTTTACCGGGG
>CAYPQM010000028.1:0-11723 GCA_964412845.1 uncultured Streptosporangiaceae bacterium | reverse complement strand
ATGCGCTGGCCGTTCCGCAGCCGCGATGCCACCCGGCCCGAGAGCTTTACCGGGGCCGAGGGTGCCACTGGGCCTGCGGGCGGCACCGGGGCCAGGGGAAACGGGTCCGGTGCGGACGCAATGCGCCCGTCTGGCCAGTGGCGCGACCTGCCGGCGACTAGCGTGCTCGGCCCGCAGCCGACCGCGAGCAGCCGCGGGTTCGCGCGGACGCTGCCCAGCCGGTGGCAGCAGTCGGCGGTTCTCGCGCCGCTCGGCCATGACAAGACGGATGAAGCGCCCGGCGGCCTCGTGTCCGGTCTCGCCCGTGGCATCGAACGGCCCGCAAGCGCATCACCTGGTGCGACGGGAACGGGCGGAAGACGCCGCACAGCACCTCCGGCATCAGCACTCCCGGCATCTGCGCAGCCAACTGGGCCGGTCGCCGGGCCGATCCCAGGGCGAGCCCAGCCCGGCTCCGGGCCAGGCGGATCGCGGCCCGGCCTTGTCCCTGCTGCTGGCCGGCCCGGAGGATCCGGGGCCACACCAGCTCTTGCTGACGGGGAGTACGGCAGGTCGTCGTTCCGCTCGGCGCGGCCGGCCACGCCCCAGCCGCCGTCGGCCTCCGGCGTGACCGGGCCGCCAGGTGCCTCGCCGGCCGTGCCGCCCCCCGGCTACCCGGCGGGGATCTCAGGTCTTCCCTCCGGTGCCTCCGCCGCCTCGGTCTCCGGTCTCGTATCGCCCGTACCGCCCGCATCGTCTGCGCGGCCCGTCTGGTCTGCCCGGCTCGGCTGGCCTGCGCGGCGGGAGTCGCCGGAGCACGCCCGATCGCAGGCCGCGCTGCCCGGGGTGGCCGGCTCATCCGCAGGAGTCCCGCAGGCCCAGGTGGGCGAGGCGTCGGTCGGCGGTACGCAGGACGGCGGCACGTGGGCCGGCGGGGCGTCGGCCGGCGGGGCGCAGGTCGGCGGGGCGCAGGTCGGCGGGGCGCAGGTCGGCGGCGTACCGGACGATGGCACAGGGTCGGCCACCCGGCCGGCCCGAGAATCACTGCTTTCTCACGGAGCTGGGACACCTCCTGACTCGCGCGGGACGCCTGCTGGCCCACGCGGGAGGACTACCGGTCCACGGGGGACCACTGCGGCTGCTCACCCAGCTAGCCTGGCTGCGAATCCGCCGGTCACGTCCCGGCCCCGAAGTCAGCCCCGCCCGCCAGTGACCAATGCGGCCGGGTCGGCAGGTGCCGATGCTCCGTCGCCGCCGGCCGGGCTGGGCAGGATCACCCGGCATGCCCCGGGTACTGCCGCCCCGTCAGCCGGCCCGGGCCCGCAGGGATCATGGCCCGCAGCCGTCGATGCGGAGCCTGCCGGACCACCTCCCGGCCTGCTGCCCGCTGGGGCACCTGGCGGGACGGGCTCGGCTGGGGCACCTGGCGGGACGGGCTCGGCTGGCCTTCCCGGTGGGCTGGGCTGGGCTGGCTTGCCTGATGGGGTATCGCCGGCCGAGCCTCCTGCCGGTATGTCACCGGCCGGCCTTCCTGCTGGGGTGGCGCCGGCCGGACCGGACGCCGGGGTGTCGCCGGTCGCTGCGCGGCCCGGGACCTGGCCCGGCCCGGCGGACGCCGATGGCAGCGGATCGGGAGACGATGAGCGGCCGGCCGGGTGGCGGCGGCCCGGTTCCGGGCGATTGCGCCGCCGCCCCCGGCTTGGGCCGCCCCTCACCGGGCTCGTGACCGGGCCGGATGGGCCCGCACCGATCACCGGGCCAGATGCGCGCGCACGGACCGCCGGGCCGAGTCATCGGTCCGGGGCCGCCGGGCCGGGTCATCGGTCCGGGGCCGCCGATCTGGATTCGCCCGGATCGATCACCTGGGCGGGCCAGGCCTCCAGGACCACCTGGCCGGGCCAGGCACCCGGGACCACCTGGCCAGATCGGCCGTCCGAAATCACTGGGCCGGGCGGGGCGCCCCGCGCCGGGCTGGTCGCCGGGCCGGACGGCACGACCAGGGGCATCGGGCCGGACGCATCGTCCGGGGTCGCGGGTCCAGGCACGCCATCCCCGACCAGCGGGCCTGATGGACTGTCGCTGGGCACCGGGCCAGGTGGGCCGTTCCAGGTCACCGGATCGCCTGCGCTGTTCCCCACCGGGCTGGTCGCCGGGCCGGATGGGCCGTCACGGCCACGCTCAGCGGGTGCCGCGGCGGGCGATCGGGCCGGGAGTTCTGTCCAGCCGCCAACCGAGCGGGACCCTGGGGGAACCTGGGCGGCTCCGCGGCCGGCCCCGGAAATCGCGGGCCTGCCCGTAGTGACACCACTGATCGTCGCCGGCGGCGGCCGATCACCCGGCCGGCGGTCATCCGGGCCGCTTACCGCGGCACGGCTGCTCGTCAGTTCCAGAATTCCGCTGTCCAGCCGATCCGGCATCCCTCCGGGAACCGGGACCGGCGGGCCCGGGCCGGAGCCGGCCAGTCCCGGCACCGCCACCTTGCTGGCGGCCGGTCAGGCTCCGGGCCCGCCTCCCTGGTCATCCGCGTCCCCCTGGGCCTCAGCCGGCCGAACCCGTGGCGGCCGCGGCTCGTCCGAGCGAGCCTCAGCGGACGCGCCCGCCAGCAGTGACACCTCGGCCGGCGGCATGCTGGCGGGCGGCCATCGAGCCGCCGGGCCGGCCGGCCCACGTCAACGCGCTGATGTCCTGGCGCGCCAGTCGCAGCGCCAACCAGACGGGGCAGGCAACCCAGTCATGGCCCGGCGACCAGGACCTGGCGCACCGGCGGTCCCCCCGGTCTGGACGCCGGTCGGGCAGCCGGGTCCGAGCGGGCGCGATGAGGTCGTGGCGGCCGGCCGCCAGCCGACTGGGGAAGCTCGCGCCTGGCCGGCCGGGGGTGCTGCTAGCTGGTCCGCCCGGAGCGCGTCCCGCCCGCCGGCGCCGTCGGCCCGAGCGACCGCTGGTCCGGCGACGGCCGGCTCAGCAGCCGGGATATTTGATCAGGCGGTGTCGCATCCGGCGTCGGCCGCCCCGGCCACACCGGGTCCCCTGCTGACTCCAGAGGCCGCACTAGGTCCGGCGGCAGCCGCCCCGGCTCCGCTAGGCGCGGTCTCAGCCGCAGCCGCGCCAGTTCTGGCCGCCCCCCAGGCTCTGACCGGCCCGGTCTCAGCCCTGGCCACGGCAGGCTCGGCGGCAGCCCTGGCTCCGGCCAGCGTGGCCTCGGCCGGCCCAGCCTCGGTGGACCCAGCCTCGGTGGACCTGGCCACGGCGGACCCCGCGGCGCTCGACCGGCTCGCCCGGCGGCTGTATGGACGGCTGCGTGGCCACCTCGCCGCCGAGTTGCTGGCCGACCGGGAACGCGCCCAACTGCTGACCGACCTCTGACCCCGACCGCCGACCCCGCACACCGCCGACACCGCACACCGCCGACACCGCACACCGCCGACACCGCACAGGAGACACCGTGACACAGCCGAAGGCTCCGGGGATCTCGCTCAGTTTCGACGTGCAGATCGACGGTGTCCCCGTCGCCACCTTCACCGGCTGCTCAGGCCTGGAAGCGCAGTACGAGGCGCTGGAATGGCAAGAGGGCGGCGACAACGGCACGGTGGCCAGGCTGCCCGGACGGCTCAGCTACAGCAACGTCCAGCTCAGCAGGTCGGTCGACGCGGAGAGCGGAAAGCTCGCGGCGTGGTTCAGCCAGCAGCAGCGCCAGCCCGCCCGGCGGACCGCGGTGATCCAGCTCTACGACGGAAACCGCGCGATGGTGACTAGCTGGACGCTGCAGGGTGCCTGGCCGGTCCGGTACAGCGGACCCAGGCTCACCACCGGCCCGGAGGGGGAGGCCACCGCGGTCGAGACCCTCGAACTCGCTCACCAGGGGTTCGCGTCATGACGGGGCGGCGGTGACCGGCAGATGAGCGGCGACGCGATTGTCCGGGCGGTGCTGACCGGCTCGGACGGCACGACAGTGCCGTGCCAGTTCAACCCCTCGACGCTGCAGCTGAGCAAGACGTCCACCTGGTCCTCCCATCCGACCAGGGGCTCGCGGCGCGCCCCGCGTCCCCAGTTCGTCGGCACCGGACCGGAGATACTCACGGCCCGGCTGCTTTTCGACGGGTTCGACACCCTGGGTGGGGCCAGCAGGCCGGTCTACGACGCCGTGTCGCAGCTCCTCGACTGGACGTGCGTGCCCGCGTCGGCGTACGACTCGGCCACCCCCCAGCCGCCGACCGTTACCTTCCGCTGGGGCACCGGCGTTGGCTTCACCGGCTTCCTGCAGCACGTGCAGGCCGAATACACGATGTTCGCCGCCGACGGCACCCCGCTGCGCGCCATCGCGGAAATCTCGCTGCAGCGGATACCAGATGACCCCCAGGGCACCAACCCCACCTCGGGTGGCATCTCGGGGCGCCGCAGCGCGGTGCTGGCCGACTGCGACTCGCTGGCGGGCATCGCCTACCGGGAGTACGGCGACCCCGGGTTGTGGCGCGGCATCGCGGTCGCCAACGGCATCG
This sequence comes from uncultured Streptosporangiaceae bacterium, assembly GCA_964412845.1. Taxonomy (GTDB): domain Bacteria; phylum Actinomycetota; class Actinomycetes; order Streptosporangiales; family Streptosporangiaceae; genus JAWWPY01. Next base: position 7,248 of record CAYPQM010000028.1, on the reverse strand, counting down.
AGGATCCGGCCCGGGTACCGGTCGGCACCACGCTGCTGGTGCCGCCGCGGACCCGGGCGGCCGAACTCAGCCGGAGCGGGGGTGACCGGGAAGATGGCAGCTGACCGGCCGCGTTTCGGCAGCAGGCCACAGGTGAGCGTGGGCGGCTCGCCGCTGCCGGCCGATGTCGTCCCCGCGCTTGCCCGCGTCCTAGTGCACACCGACGTCCACCTGCCGGGCATGTTCGTGCTGCATTTCCAGGACACCAGCCGTGATGTGCTCGGCCGCGCGGGCATCACGTTCGGCAGCAGGCTCACTGTGGCGGCCACCCCGGACGGGGACGGTGACCTGACCCCGCTGGTGGACGGCGAGGTGACCGCCCTGGAGCAGGAGTCTGACGCGACCGGGACCTGGACGATGGTGCGCGGCTATGACCGGCTGCACCGGCTCTGCCGTGGCCGCCGCACCAGGACCTTCGCCGGCGTGACCGACGCCGACATCGTCCGGCAGATCGCCGCGGACGCCCAGCTTGATCTCGGCGACCTGGACACCGGCGGCCCGGTGTATGAGCACGTCAGCCAAGCCAACCTGACCGACTGGGAGTTCCTGCGGGCCCGCGCGCACGAGACCGGGCACGAGATCGCGGTCTCCGGCGGCAAGCTGCAGTGGCGGATGCCACGGCCAAGCGGAGACGCGCCGTCCGGCGGCGATGATCTGGCCACGCCCGCCCAGCCGTTCCAGCTTCTGCTCGGCGGCAACCTGCTCAGGTTCCGGCCCCGGGTGACCGCGGCCGAGCAGGTACCTGAGGTCCAGGTCCGCGGCTGGGATCCGGCCAGCAAGCAGGCCGTGGTGGGCACGGCTGCGGCGGCGACCTCGAGCACCAGCATCGGGGTGGCACCCGCCGACCTGGCCAGCGCGTTCGGTGCGCGGCCGTACGTGGTGGTGGACCGGCCGGTCACCAGCCAGGCCGAAGCCGACACCGTGGCCAGCGCGATCGCCGAGCAGATCGCCGGCGCGCACGCCGAGGCTGAGGGCACCGCGCTGGGCGACCCGCGGCTGCTGCCGGGCGCCGCGGTCCAGGTGGGCTGCGTGGGCTGGCCGCACGACGGCAGCTATGTGCTGACTTCGGCCCGGCATTGCTACGACGAGTCCGGCTACCGCACGGAGTTCATGGTCAGCGGCCGGCAGGAGCGCTCCATGCTCGGGCTGGCCTCGGTGGGCGCGACCAAGGGCAGCCACCGGGCCGCGGGACCGCCGGTCTGCGGCCTGGTGGTCGGCCAGGTCACCGACATCGCTGACCCGGACGGCATGTTCCGGGTCAAGGTGGCCTTCCCCTGGCTGTCGGACGACTACGAGTCCTGGTGGGCGCGGGTCGCGCAGCCGGGGGCCGGCGACGGGCGCGGGCTGGCCTGGCTGCCCGAGGTCGGCGACGAGGTGCTCGTCGCGTTCAGCCACGGCGATGTGCGTGCTCCCTACGTCATCGGCGGCCTGTACAACGGGGTCGACCTGCCGCCGCTCGGCGGTCAGCTGATCGACACGGCGGCCGGCCAGGTGGTGCGCCGGGCATGTGTCTCGCGTACCGGCCACCGCCTGGTGCTCTGCGATGCAGACAGCGGTCCTCAGGTCCTGCTGGCCACGGGCGACGACAACCTGAAGATCACCCTCGACGCGGCCCAGACCTCGATCACCATCGACAGCTCGGGCTCGGTCACGATCAGCGGCAGCAGCCAGGTGCAGATCACCAGCGACGGCGACGTGAGCATCCAGGCGTCAGGCCGCCTCTCGCTGGCCGGCCAGACCGGGGTGACGATCGACGGCGGTCCCTCGGTCCGGGTGTCCGGCGACGTGGTCCAACTCAACTGACAACCTGGAAGGGAGCTGATCGCGATGGGTACTCCAGCGGCCGTGGCCGGTGATCAGGTGACCGGGACGTGCCCGGTGCACCTGATGCCGAATCCGGCCTCCGGTGAGCCGCAGCCCGCCCCTCCGCTGCCGTTCGCCGCACCCGTCACCCTCGGCGTGTGCCCGAGCGTGCTGATCGGCGGCAGGCCGGCCGTTGTCATCGCGGCGACCGGCTACAACACGCCACCGCATGTCGGCCTGCACCCCGCCGATCCGTTCTTCGCACCGCCCATGCAGCAGGCCGTGATCACCCAGGGCTCCGCGAGCGTGCTTTTCGGCGGGGTGCCCGCCGCCCGTACCGGGTCCCAGGCCACCTGCTGCGGCCAGCCGGTGGGCACCCTCACCGGCAGCGTGGCCTCGGTACTGATCGGAGGCTGAGATGGCATCAGGCAGCGACTTCACCGGCCGCGGCTGGGCGTTCCCGCTGCGGCTGGACAGTGCGGGCTCGTTCGTGCTTTCCGGCGGTGAGCAGGAGATAGAGGAAGCGGTCCGGCTCATCCTCGGCACCTCCTACGGCGAGCGGCCGCAACGCCCCGAGTACGGCTGCGGTATCCACGACCTGGTTTTCGACACCGTGGATGCGGCACTGGCCGGCAAGGTCGCCGCCGAGGTACGCGCCTCGCTGGCCCGCTGGGAGCCGCGGATCGACGTCACCGGGGTCACTGCCGCGCCGCTGCCCGACCAGGCGCATGTGCTCGGAATCGCCGTCGCCTACCGGGTCAAGGCGACCAATGACCGGCGCAACCTCGTGTTCCCGTTCTACTCGATCCCCGAGGAGTGAGCAGATGCCGCTGCCCGCTCCCAACCTCGATGACCGGCGATTCCAGGATTTCGTGGATGACGCGAAGCGGCTCATCCAGCGCCGCATCCCGGCCTGGACCGACCACAATGTGCATGATCCGGGGGTCACCCTGATCGAGGCCGTCGCCACCATCGCCGACCAGCTTGGCTACCGGCTGAACCAGGTGCCGGAGCGGCATTACCGCAAGTTCCTCGACCTGCTCGGGATTACGTTGCGGCCGCCCGCCGCGGCCCGGGCGGACCTGACCTTCCGGCTTTCCGCGCCGCGGCCCGAGCCGATCAGGGTGCCCGCGGGTACCCAGGTGGCGACGCGGCGGCTGCCCGGCGAGGAACAGATCTCGTTCAGCACGCTGGCCGACCTGGAGATCGCGGCGTTGTCGCTCGCCGAACTGCGGGCCGCCCCGGCGGTAGGCGATGAGCCGAGCAAGCTCGCCGACCTCAGCCCGGCCCTGGCTCAGGGCGAGCGGGTTTCCTGCTTCTCCGTGGTGCCGCGGCCGGGTGACCGGCTGTACGTGGGCCTGTCCGCCGCCGCGCCGCGCGGTGTCGTGCTGCTGCGGACCGACAGCGAGATCGAGGGCATCGGCGTGCACCCCGACCACCCGCCGCTGCGCTGGGAGGGGTTCACCGGATCCGGCTGGACCGAGTGCGAGGTGGAGCAGGACAGCACCGGCGGACTGAACCGGCCGGGTGACATCCTGCTGCACCTGCCCCCGGGACATGCCACCTCCCTCATCAACGGCATCCGGGCCGCGTGGCTGCGGGCCGTGGTGACGGAGTCAGCGGACGGGTATCCCGCGTACAGTTCCAGTCCGGTTCTGTCCCGGCTGTCCGCCGCGTGCGTGGGCGCGACGGCGGCCGCGATCCATGCCGACCGGGTGCGCTGCGACGTGCTTGGTGAGGCAGACGGGTCAGCGGGCCAGTGCTTCCCGCTGGCCCGGAAGCCGGTCCTGGACATCGGGCCCGCGCCGGTTCTCGAGGTCTCGTCGGACGACGGCTGGCAGCCGTGGCGCTGCGTCCCCGACTTCGCCGCCAGCGGCCGGGACGACCCGCATTTCCGGCTGGACCACACCTCCGCTGTCGTCGAATTCGGGCCGGCGGTCCGGCTGGCTGATGGTTTGCTGCGCAGCCACGGGCGGATACCTGCCGAGGGCGCCACGGTCCGGCTGCTCGAGTACTGGACCGGCGGCGGCAGCGCCGGGAACGTGCGGGCCGGTGCGCTGACCGTGCTGCGCACGCCGATCCCTTACGTGAAGTCAGCGGCCAATCGGCAGCCGGCCGGTGGGGGCCGTGACGGTGAGACGGTGGACGAGGCGAAGCTGCGGGCGGGCCGCACGTTGCGCACCTGCGAGCGGGCGGTGACCGCCGAGGATTTCGAGGTGATCGCGGGCGACGCGGCGGGCGCGGCGGTGCGCGTGCATTGCGTGCCGCCGCAGCAGCCGGCCGGCCCGGTCCGGGTGCTGGTGCTGCCGGACGTGGCCGGTTACGGCCCAGGGCGGCTGCCTTTCCGTGCGCTGACCCCGGACAAGGAACTGCTCGGCCGGATCGCGGCCGCGCTGGACAGCCGCCGCCTGGTGGGTACCCGCGTCGTGGTGGAACCGCCGCGCTATCGCGGCGTCACCATCGCGGTGCGGCTGCGCGCCCGGCGGGACCGTGACTGTGACGTGCTGGCCGAGGATGCGCTGGCCGCGTTGTACCGGTGGCTGCACCCACGTGACGGCGGGCCGCAGGGATCCGGCTGGCCGTTCGGGCGGCCGGTCACGCTCGGCGATGTGCACGGCGCGCTGGCCGGGCTGCCGGACCTGGATTACGTGGAGGACGCCAGGCTCTACCCGGCCGACCCGGTCACCGGAGCCCGCGCCGAGGCAGCGCAGCATGTCGAGGTGGCCGCGGACGAGCTTCCGTTCTCCTTCGACCACCAGGTGCAGGTGCGGCCATGAGCGGGAGTGCGGCGTACCGGGTCAGCGGGCCGGTGCCCGCGCTGTTCCACGAGGATCCGCTGTTCCTCGGCCTGTGCGCCGCGTTCGACGAACTGCTCGGGCCAGCGGTCACGGCGCTGGACTGCTTCGCCGCCTACCTGGACCCGTGGCTGGCACCGGGTGACTTTCTCGGCTGGCTCGGCGCCCTGGTCGGGGTGGATGGCGGCCCCGGCGACCAGGGTGAACAGCCGCAGCGAGCCCGGGTCGCGGGCGCGGTGCATGCGTACCGCACCCGGGGTACCGCCGCGGGCCTGCGCGCCGTGGTGGCGGCGGCTACCTGCGTGCCCGCGGACCAGATCACGGTCGCCGAGTCCGGCGCCGTGACCTGGTCCGTCACCCCGGGCGCGGCGGTGTCCCCGCCGTTTGACCCGGTGGTCACGATCACCGTTGTGGTTCCTGTCGGCCGGGATCCGGCTGTCCTGGCGGCGTGTGCCCGCGCCGCGGCCGAGCCCGCCCTTCCCCTGTTCAGTCAGCTTCGGATCGAAATGGTGGAGTCATGATCGTCTGTAGCGAATGCGGAAATTCTGCCGCGTCGGTGGACGGCTTCTGCTCGTCGTGCGGGGCCCTGCTCGAATGGTCAGGCCAGCCGGTCGAGGCCACGGCCAGCGCGGCCGATGGCAGCCGGCCGCACGCGGCCCGCCAGCCCGTCGCGGAGCGGCCCAGGCCGGACCCGGTGCCGCTGGTGACCGAGCCGGTCCATGCGGGCCCGTACTGCTCGGCCTGCGGCGTGCGCAATCCCGAGGGCCGCACGTTCTGCCGGTCCTGCGGTGAACTGCTGCGGGCGGGTGGTTCCGGGCCGGGGTCCGCTCCGGGCTGGTGGCGGCGCCTGCTGTCCCGGCTGCGCGGCCGCCGTTCCTATGCGGCCGGCGACCGGCCGCGCGGTTTCCTGAGCCACAGCGCGGTATCCGGCCCGGCCGCCTCCGCCGCGGCGGCCGGCAGCGTGGCCGGCCCGGCCACGCTCACCCCGCCCGCCGCCGCCCACCTGGCCAGCCCGCACCTGGCCAGCCCGCACCTGGCCAGCCCGCACCTGGCCAGCCCGCATCTGGCCAGCCCGCACCTGGGCTCCCTCGCTGGTGCCGCCGGGCAGCGCATCCGCCGGGTCAAGCGGCCCAGGCGGCTGGTGCTGAGCCGGTTCGCGCCGCTGCTGCTGGCCGCGGGGGTGCTCGGGGTCGGGCTCGGCCCCGCGCGGATGTGGCTGACCACCCACGCGTTCGGGCTGGCGCACCGGACCCAGGTCCAGCTCACCCAGCGCTACACCGACGTGGTACCGGTCAGCGCCGCGGCCTCATCCTCGGTACCTGGTCACCGCGCCAAGCTGGCGATCGACGGGGTGCAGCAGACGTACTGGCTGACCGAGGGCCACGACGGCACCGGGGCCACGCTCACCATCCGGTTCGCCAGCCCGCAGCGGATCGACCGTATCGGCGTGCTGTCCGGTGAGCCGGCCGCCGCCTACCGCCGCCAGGCCCGCCCCCGGACGATCGAGGTCACCGCCGACGGCCGGCCACCGGTGACGCTGGCCTTCGACGACACGCCCAGCTTCCAGAATCGCCTGGTCACCCTGCGCCGCGTCACGGCCATCACCGTCGTGATCAAAGATGCGTACCCCGGTCAGAAGGGCCAGGCGGTGGCGCTGCGCGAGCTGGAGTTCTTCACCCGGATCTGATCGCGCCTGCCAGTTGGCTCTGCCGGAGGGCCGCCAGACGTCAACCTGGCCCACTTCGGGGGACAGGCCTTCCCCGGGCGTGGCGCGCTACGGTCTCACCGGCATTTGCCGCCTGGCTTTCCTGTCCCGACCGGGACCGGCCGCCAGCGCGGTTGCCGCCGCCAGCGTTAGCCGGGCGGGTCGTCGGCCGGTGACGGCCGGCTGGTTCCAGACTGGCTTGCGGCGGGTGGCCGGCCGCGGGGGCGCATCGGTCCGGCCCGGCCGGGCAGCCGCCCGGCGTCGGCGAGTGCCCGGCGCAGGAGGAACTCGATCTGGGCGTTGGTGCTGCGCAGCTCGTCGCTGGCCCATCGGGCCAGGGCGTCGTGGACGGCGGGATCCAGGCGCAGCAGGACGCTTTTGCGTTCGGTCACTGCGGTTCCGTGCCGGTGGTCACGGGCCGAGCCGTCACTGGTAGAGGGTGCCGGTGTTGACGACGGGCTGGGTGGCCTGCTCGCTGCACAGGACCACGAGCAGGTTGGAGACCATCGTCGCCTTGCGTTCCTCATCCAGTTCGACGACGCCCTCTTCCTGCAGCCGCTGCAGGGCCAGCTGGACCATGCCGACCGCGCCTTCCACGATCCGCGCCCGGGCGCCGACGACGGCGCTGGCCTGCTGCTGGCGCAGCATGGCCTGGGCGATCTCCGGGGCGTAGGACAGCCGGGTGAGGCGGGATTCGATGATGTGCACGCCGGCCGATGCGACCCGCGCGGCGATCTCGGTGGAGAGCTTGCCGGTGATTTCCTCGGCGTTGTCGCGCAGCGACAGTGCGCCGCTGCCCCGGTTGTCGTAGGGGTAGCTGGACGCGATGTGCCGCACAGCGGTCTCGGTCTGGATGGTGACGAACTGGGTGAAGTCATCGACGGAGTACAGCGCGCTGGCCGTGTC
>CAYPQM010000027.1:32271-47921 GCA_964412845.1 uncultured Streptosporangiaceae bacterium | reverse complement strand
TCCGCGTTCATCGTGCGCCACACCCAGAGGGCAGGGGATCACGCCTGCTGGCACGTGCGCGCATCCGCAGGTAAAGCGCGGTGATCGCGGCCAGCACCCCGGCGAAACCGCCGGCGATCAGCCAGGTCATGGCGTTACCCCGGTCGAGTTCGCCTGTGGCCCGCGCGCCTGCCACCAGGATGAGCGCCAGCATCAGGGCGGCGACCTGGAGCAGGACCCGTGCGCTGGCCCACCGGCGGTCAGCCGGGGCACCAAGGCCGGCGATCCCGAGGAAGAAGATGGCGCCGAGCACCCGCCCGGTCAGCGGGGTCAGCGTCCAGGGCCAGATCGCCGCCGCCCGGGCCGGGACCAGGAACAAGAACATCCCGGTCAGCACCGACAGCCCGCCCACGACGGCGATGACCCGGGCCACGCCGGGTGGGATCAGCACGTCATCAGCCCCAGCGGGGGCGTCGTGCCGGCGATTGGCCCACCAGACCCAGAAGATGAGAAAGGGCGTCGTGAAGTAGAGTCCCGCCCACAGCCAGAAGGCGGCATGGGAATGGCTGAACCGATTCCAGTGCGCGATCGTGGCCACCCCCATCAAGGTGGCGAAGGTCCCGACCGGGATGAAACCACCCTTGATTGTGTGCCAGTGCCTCGCGGTGGCCGCGCGGAGGAAGAAGTAGGCGCCACCGAGGTAGACCGAGCCCAAGATCATCGACGTGATCGTCGGCTTGATGGCCCACGCGAACAGCCGACCCGTGTCGTGCGGCCACGGATACAGCACGCCAAACGCCACGACCAGGAATGGGATGATCACCAGCGAGACGCCGCGGGTCAGCGGCAGGACACGGTCATCACGCTCAGTTCCCGGGGTGATCGGAGCAGCCATCCCCCACCTCCGACATCTCCAGTCACATGGTAGGCACTGCCTGCCGCCCTGAACAGCAACGTTGCCGCCGGAACCGGGCCGGCCAGGCCGGGCCGGCCTGCCGCCGCCGGGCCAGCTCGGTGGCGGCCCAGCTCGGTGGCGGGCCAGCTCGGTGGCAGGCCAGCGGTATGGTCCGGGGGATGAGCGTGGCCTGACCCGGAGGTGAGTGCGGGATGCCCGGACTGAGCAGCTTCGACGCGCTGAGCTTCGACTGTTACGGAACGCTCATCGACTGGGAGGCCGGCATCGCTGAGGTGCTCAGCCGGTGGGCCAGGTCCCGGCGGCTGGGCCTCGATGAGGAGACGCTGCTGGCGGCCTACTCCAGGCACGAAGCGGCCGCCGAGGCCGGGCACCCGCAGGACCTGTATCCCGCCATTCTGGCGCGGAGCATGCGCGACCTCGGCCGCGAACTGGGGGCCGAGGTCAGCGCGGAGGACGCGCAGGCCCTGGCCCGCTCGGTGCCTGACTGGCCGGCCTTCGCTGACTCCCACGACGCGCTCACGGCACTCGGTGAGCGCTACCAGCTCATCATCCTGTCCAACGTGGACCGCGAGTCGTTCGCCGGCAGCCGGCGCCGCCTCGGAGTGACCTTCACCAGCGTTCTCACCGCGCAGGACATCGGTTCCTACAAGCCCTCGCCGGGTAACTTCGAGGCGCTGCTGGCCGAGGCCAGCAGGCTGGGCGTGGGTCAGGGCAAATTGCTGCACGTGGCGCAGAGCCTGTTCCATGACCACGTCCCCGCCCAGGAGGCCGGCCTGCCCACGGTCTGGATCAACCGCCGGCATGCCCGGCCCGGCTGGGGCGCGACACCAGCACCACCGGCGGCCGTCACCCCGGACTGGGAATTCCCGTCCATGGCCGCCTTCGCCGGCGCCGTCAGGGCGGAGCAAGATCAACCCGATTGACCCGTGCCGGTCCCCGAGCGTCGGCGCTGGGCGGCAATGTGTCGGCAAGCGGTCGGGGAATGCGTCGGTAGGTGGCCGGGAATCTGTCGGCAGGCGGTCGGAGGATGGCTCCGGTAGGCAGGAGATCCCTGCCTACCGGAGAGGAGATCTGATGGCAGCCCTGGATGACCTCGACCCGGCGATGAGCCCGCTGCGGGTGTTCGGTGCCGAGTTACGGCACTACCGGACCCGGGCGGGCCTGTCGCAGGAACAACTCGGCGGCCGGGTGTACTGCTCGGGCGACCTGGTCGGCAAGATCGAGAACGGGCAGCGGGCGCCGATGGAAGGGTTCGCGGCCGCCTGTGACGCCATTCCGGAACTGGGCACCGGCGGGGCGCTGACCCGGCTGCGCGCGCTGCTGGGGAACTACCTGAAACAGCGGGCCTACCCGGGCTGGTTCCACCGCTGGCCAGACAAGGAAGCCACAGCGAAGACACTCCGAACCTTTGAGCTGGTGGCGGTGCCTGGCTTGCTGCAGACCGAGGACTACGCGCGGGCCGTGCTGCGCACCCAGGTCATGGCCACCGACGACGAGGTCGAGGAGATGGTCAGGGCCCGGATGGAACGGCAGGCCATCCTGGCCAGCGACACCCGGCCGATGCTCTGGGTGATCTTGGATGAGGGCGCGTTACGGCGCCCGGTCGGTGGCGCGACCGTGATGCGCGCGCAGTTGGGCCACCTGGCCGAGGCGGCCCTGCGTCCGAACGTGGTGCTGCAGGTGATCCCGCTGGCGGTCGGCGCGCACCAGGGCATGAGCGGGAACTTCGTGATCGCGGACTTCGCGGACGCGCCACCCGCCGTGTACCAGGACACGGCGGCGCGCGGCCAGATCATTGAGGACCCTGACGACATCGCGGCCGTCACGATGATGTGGGATACGCTCAATTCGGAGGCGCTCCCCCGGTCGGCCTCCGTGGAACTCGTGAAGGAAGCAGCCAAGACATGGACCTGAGCCGCGCTAAGTGGCGCAAGGCGAGTTACAGCACCGGCAACGGCGGCAACTGCGTGGAAGTCGCGCGGAACCTTCCGGGCGCCGTCGCGGTACGCGATTCCAAGGACCCGCAGGGGCCGGCCCTGGTCTTCACCCCGGATGAGTGGCGGACGTTCACCGCGGGCGTGCGCGGCGGGGACTTCGACCTGTCCTGACCGGCTCTGCTCAACATGTGCCGCGACGTGCGCGGCCGGCCACTCTGACCTGTCCTGCTCTGCTCAGCGCCTGCGGCAACGTGCCCGGCGGCGCTGCGATCCGCGCGGCTGGTCGTGACCTGCTGGCTGTTCCTACCGGACGGACAGGTGCGGGTAGTCCGGCGAGCGGTGCTGGAAGGACAGGATCCGCGGGTTCTGGATGACCCCGTCGCGTATCTCGATCGCCTTCCGGATCGTCTCGTTCGCGGTCCAGGCCTGGGGGCCGCTGAGCACCGGGCGCAGGTGCGGCAGCAGGGCCTCGCTGATCTCCCAGGTGGCGGAGTTCCACAGGTGCGACGGGCTGTGGTCCACGCCGTAATAGTGGACGTTATTACCCACCATCAGCATCGGGTCCGCGAAGGATGTGGGGCGCGCCCAGTCGAAGCCCATGCCCTCGTCGCACGACACGTCCACGATGAGGCTGCCCGGCGCGAAGGAGTCCAGGTCGCCGTGGGTGACGAAGATCAGCGGCGCGTCGGTGTCCTGCAGCACGCAGTTGACCACGATGTCGTGCCCGGCCAGGAAGGCGGCCAGCGGGACCGGGCCGCTGTCGCACAGCGCATGGCAGCGGCCCGGGTCACCCGCGTCCCGATCGAAATGCACAATCCGGGCCGAGTGGATCGGCGAGGCGACCGCGTTGACGTCACGATGGGTCAGCACGTCGACGTCGTTCACGCCGTGCGCGTTGAGGGCCGTCACCGCGCCCCGGCCGGCCGCCCCGAAGCCGATGACCGCCGCGCGCAGCCGCCGGCCGTAGTCCCCGGTCGTCCCGATGAGCTCCAGGGCGTGCAAGACCGAGCAGTAACCGGCCAGTTCGTTGTTCTTGTGAAAGACGTGCAAGCTGAACGAGCCGTCGGCCGACCAGTAATTCATCGCCTCGAACGCGATCAGGGTGAGCCGCCGGTCGATGCTGAGCTGGGTGATCTGCTCGTCCTGGACGCAATGCGGCCAGCCCCACAGGATCTGCCCCTCCCGCATGCCGGCCAGGTCCGGTGGCTGCGGCTTGGGCAGCACGATGACGTCGCACTCCGCGAGAAGCTGCGCACGGGTGCGGAATCCGGCGATCCACGGCGCTAGCTGCTCGTCGGGCACACCGAACCGCGCACCGTAACCGTGCTCCAGGTAGATGCGTTTCCGCAGGTCAGCCGTGATTCGCTCGAAATGCGCCGGATGGATCGGGAGACGGTGCTCGTTCTCCTTCCCCGACCGCGAGATGACCCCGAGGCTGAGCTGATCCACGCGCGCTCCCTTGCTCGGATCCCTGTGTAGCACACCGGCCGGGTGCAGCCGGTTGGGGCCGGCCGACAACCGGCCGCCGCGACTAATTCCCAGGTCGCGGCGGCCGGGTCAGCGGTTCCATGGATGGCTACACAACGAAACTGATCAGGAAACTGGCGGTCTGCGGCGGCGCGCCGTTGCTGTCCAAGCAGCTCACCTGTACGCCGTCAAAAGAGTCCCAGTAGAGGATCTTGCATCGGCCGTTGGTGGGACTTCCCGCGGTGAACCAGGTGGTGATCTGGACGTCGCCCGCGTCAAGCGGAACCGCGAAGTGGATGGCGTACTGACCCTGGCCGAGGACCGAGATCGTCGCGTCCGCCGCGGGGTTGGTGTCGAATCCAGGGGCGATGGAGCAGGAGCCCGGCCCGGCCGCGCCGCCCGAGTGGTCGCAGCCCACGTTGGTGTAAGCCGCCGTGTGGGCACTGACGGGATCAAGCAGCAGGCTGCCGGATTTCACGTAGGTCAGGGCGAAGCTGCTGTCGATCGCGGACCCGGTGGCGGTGGTGCAGGTGACCATGATGATCGCATCGGCCGCCGTGGACAGGTCGCCGTTGCCGGAGCAGAACGCACTCGGGTCGCCGGCCGGGGTGCCGTAGGCGGTCAGGCTCACATCCCAGGAGTCGGCCTTCTGGTGGCCGATCCCGGGCAGCCGGACGTTGTACTGGCCGGTCCCGGTCCGGACGATCGTGTTGTGCGCGCCGGTGGAGTTGAACTGGTACAGCAGGCTCGGCGTGAACGATCTGTTGAGCGCCGCCGATGGCCGGTCGTTCCACACGTACCCGGCCGGGCTCGGGCTCGTGGCGACATAGGTGTAGAGCGCGGTGAACTGGGAGTCGACCGGGGCCCCGGTGCTGGCGAAGCAGAGCACGGTGACCTGGGTGCCACCCGAGACGGCGACCCAGTTCTGGAGCTTGCACGAACTGCTTCCGCCGTACGACGAGACCGTTGCGGTGCCGAGTGCCCCGAGGCCCGGGAAGGTCACCGCGTACACGCCGGTACTGGTCCGGGTGATGGTGTTCGGCGCGCCGGTGGAGTTGGCCTGGTAGCTGGTGCTTGGGGTGTAGGCCACGCCGATGGCGCTGGACGGATCGTCGGCCCAGACGTACCCGTAGCCGTGCCCAGCGGTGTCGGCGCCCGCGCTAGTGGTAACTAAGAGTGAGCCCGCGATGATGGTGACGGCAGCGCCGAGCCGCGCCACAACCCTGCTTATCGATCGCCTGCCGACGCCTGACTCCACCGTGGATCTCCCCTGCTGCCTCAAGTGTCCCTGGCCACCGTGCCTGGCCACGAATCGACCACTCTAGGGGAAATCGAAGCGCTTCGATGTGATCCTCTTTGCATCAGCAACATCATTTCTTTGCGTCGGCAGCATCGGCCCGCGCCGCGACCTCGACCGGCCGGCGTCACAGGCGTTCGATGATGGTGACGTTCGCCTGGCCGCCGCCTTCGCACATGGTCAGCATCCCGTACCGGCCGCCGGTCCGCTCCAGCCCGTAGAGCAGCGTCGTCAGCAGCCGGGCGCCGGTCGCGCCGAGCGGGTGGCCGAGCGCGATCGCCCCGCCGCTGATGTTCACCCGTGCCGGATCCGCGCCGGTCTCCCGCTGCCAGGCCAGCACGACCGACGCGAACGCCTCGTTGATCTCCACCAGGTCGATCTGGTCCAGGGTCATCCCGGCCCGGCTCAGCGCGTGCGCGGTCGCCGCGATCGGCGCGGTGAGCATGATGACCGGGTCATCGCCGCGGGCACTGAGGTGGCAGATGCGGGCCCGCGGCCGCAGCCCGTGCTCGCGCACCGCCCGGGCCGAGGCGACCAGCAGCGCGGCCGCGCCATCCGCGATCTGGCTGGACAGCGCCGCGGTGATCAGGCCGCCCGCGCGCAGCGGCGCCAGCCCGGCCATCTTCTGCGCCGAGGTGTCCCGGCGCGGGCACTCATCCACGCTGACCTCGCCATACGGCACGATCTCGGCGCCGAACGCCCCCGCGCCGATCGCGGCCACCGCCCGCTGATGACTGGCCAGCGCGAACTGCTCCATCTCGGCGCGGCTGATCCCCCATTTGGCGGCGATCATGTCCGCGGCGCGGAACTGGGAGATTTCCTCCCCGCCGTACCTGGCGTGCCAGCCCGCCGATCCGCTGAACGGGTCGTCGAAGCCGAACGGCTGCCCGGCCAGCATCGCCGCCGCGATCGGGATCTGGCTCATGTTCTGCACCCCGCCGGCCACCACCAGATCGGCGGTCCCGCTGAGCACCGCCTGGGCCGCGAAATGCACCGCCTGCTGGGACGAGCCGCACTGGCGGTCCACGGTGACGCCGGGCACGGCGTAGGGCAGCCCGGCCGCGAGCCAGGCCGTGCGCGCGATGTCGCCGGCCTGCGGGCCGATGGTGTCCACGCAGCCGAAGACGACGTCATCGACCGCCAGCGGGTCCACCCCCGCGCGGCCCAGCAGGGACCCGATAACGTGCGCGCCGAGATCGGCCGGGTGCGCGCCGGCCAGGCCGCCGCCGCGCCGGCCGACCGGGGTGCGGACGGCATCGACCAGGAACGCCTCGGCCACCGCCACTCCCCTCGGTTACACTTCCTAGAACACGTTCTATTTATACCGCCAGCTAGCCAGCGAGCACAGTGGAGGGCGGATGCAGATCGCCTACACGCCCGAGCAGGACCGGCTCCGCCAGGAACTCCGCGGGTATTTCGCCGGCCTGATGACCCCCGAGATCCGCGAGTCCCTCGCCACCGAAGACGGCGACTACGGAAACGGGGAGGCGTACCGGCAGGTCGTCCGGCAGCTCGGCCGCGACGGCTGGCTGGCCCTGAGCTGGCCCGCGGAATACGGCGGGCGCGGCGGATCCATGATCGACCAGCTCATCTTCACCGACGAGGCGGCTGTCGCCCAGGTGCCGGTGCCGTTCCTGACCATCAACACCGTCGGCCCGACGATCATGCGCTACGGCACCCCGGAGCAGAAGGCACGGTACCTGCCCCGGATAGCCGGCGGCGAGATCCACTTCTCCATCGGCTACTCCGAGCCCGAAGCCGGCACCGACCTCGCCGCGCTGCGCACCCGCGCCGTGCGAGTGACGGGGGATGAGGCGGGAGGTGGGGACAGTTACGTCATCAACGGCCAGAAGATGTGGACCAGCCTGATCCAGTACGCGGACTACGTGTGGCTGGCCTGCCGGACCGATCCGGAGGCCCCCCGGCACAAGGGCCTGTCCATCCTCATCGTGCCGACCGACGCGGCCGGCTTCTCCTGGACGCCGGTGCACACCGTCGCGGGGCCGACCACCAGCGCCACCTACTACTCCGATGTGCGGGTGCCCGCCGCCGCGCTGGTCGGCGAGGAGAACCAGGGCTGGCCGCTGATCACCAACCAGCTCAACCACGAACGGGTGGCGCTGACATCAGCCGCGCCGGTCCGTGCGGCATTGCAGGACGTGAGTGACTGGGCCAGGTCCGCGAAACTGGCCAACGGGCAGCGGCTGATCGACGCCGAATGGGTCCAGCTCAACCTGGCCCGGGTGCACGCCAAGGCCGACTTCCTCAAGCTGGTCAACTGGCGGATCGCGGCGGAGGCGGGGCAAGGGCTCGGCCCGGCGGCGGCGTCGGCCACGAAGGTGTTCGGCACGGAGTTCGCCATCGAGGCCTACCGGCTGCTGATGGAGGTGCTCGGCGCGAACGCCCACGTCCGGGAGGGATCCGCCGGGGCCGTGCTGGCGGGCCGGATCGAGCGGATGCACCGCTCCGCGCTGATCCTGACCTTCGGCGGCGGCACGAACGAGGTGCAGCGCGACATCATCGCCGCGGCCGCCCTGGGACTTCCGGCCGCGCGCCGCTGACGACGGGAGCAACCCATGGATTTTTCCCTTAACGAGGCCCAGCTCGAACTCTCGTCCCTGAGCCGGCGGATCTTCACTGACCGGGTCACCGAGGACCGGCTGCGCGAGGTCGAGGCCGGCGGTGACCGGTTCGACCCGGCGCTGTGGGCCGACCTGGCCAAGGCCGGCATCCTGGCCGCCGGGCTGCCCGACTCGCTCGGCGGGGCCGGGCTCGGGCTGCTGGAACAGTGCTCGGTGCTGGCCGAGATCGGCCGCGCCGTGGCTCCGGCGCCCTACCTGGCCTCGATCGTGCTGGGCGCCGGTGCGGTGGCCCAGTTCGGCACCCCCGACCAGCAGCGCCAGTGGGCGGAGCCAGCCGGGCGGGGCGAACTTGTCCTGGCCGCCGCGCTGTCCGAGGAAGGCGGCGACGACCCGGGCGTCCCCGCGGCCAGCGCCGAGCAGGTGGCCGGCCGCTGGCTGCTGTCCGGCACGAAGACCGCGGTGCTCGCCGGGCCGCGCGCCGACCTGCTGCTGGTGCCGGCCGCGACGGCGCACGGAGTCACCGTGTTCCTGGTCGCGCCGGACGACGACGGCGTCACGGTCCAGCCGCAGCGGATCGCCGACGGCGACCGCGCCGGGCAGGTGGTGCTGGCCAATGTGGCGCTGCCGGATGACCGGGTGCTCGGCGGGCCTGCGGCGGGCGCGGAGATCACCGACTGGCTGGTGTCGCGCGGCACCGTCGGGCTGTGCGCGCTGCAGTTCGGGGTGGCCGAGCGGGCGCTGGAGCTGACCGCCGGGTACGCGCAGAGCCGGGTCCAGTTCGGCCGGCCGATCGGCAGCTTCCAGGCGGTGGCCCAGCGGCTCGCTGACGCCTATATCGACGTGGAGGCGATCCGGCTGACGATGTGGCAGGCCGCCTGGCGGCTGTCGGCCGGCCTGCCCTCCCGCACCGAGGTCGCGACAGCCAAGTTCTGGGCCGCCGACGCGGGGCACCGGGTCGCGCATACCGCGGTGCATGTGCACGGCGGCGTGGGCATCGACACGAGCTACCCGCTGCACCGCTACTTCGTCGCGGCCAAGCACAACGAGTTCGCCCTCGGCGGGGCCACCGCCCAACTGCGCCGCATCGGCGCCGCCCTGGCCCGCTCCGGCTGACGCGCGGCACAAGAGGGCAGGTGAGCTACGCCAGTCTCGGCGGCCAGAAGAATCCGCGGGCACATCCGCGCATTCTGATATGCCGGATTCCCGGCTAAATCATAAAACACGGATCTTCGGCGCTAACCGACAGGTTGCGCGGCTCGGCCTTACGCTCATAAGCTGCCAGTGGCACCATGGCGGGGCATATGAGGTGCAGTAGGGGGAGTTGTCGGCAGCGAAGCGAGGCCGCCTTTAGTGAATACCGTGGCGGTTTGTGCGGTATTAGTAGCATTTCACGCAGAAAGTCTCGCTCATAACAAGATGGCCCGGCCACCGCCACTAAGACAACTGACGGTTTCGGGGAGATCAGGGCCATGGCGCGGCTCCGGAGGGCCGACCTGCATCTTCCACAGGCAGGAGGCGGGCAATGGCATCGACAGGTTTACCGCCGCGACCGGCGAACTCTAAGAGGCGGACGTGGGCCTTCAACCCGCCGCCCGGCTGGCCGGTGCCACCGGCCGACTGGCAGCCATCGGCCGCCTGGCGCCCCAACCCGTCGTGGCCGCCCGCGCCGGCGGGCTGGAAATTCTGGAAGCCGACCCGAAACCGCAGTGTCAGCTTCTACATCAAGGCGGTAGCCGGCGCCCTCACGTTTGCCGCGACGATCACCGGTACCTACCTGGCTTTCCGAAGCCAGCCGCAGGGCCCGACGACCGCCAGCTGGGTACAGCAAGCCAACGCCGCCTGCGACCGGGACATCGGCCCCCTCCAGGTATCCCTTTACGATGGCCTGGTGTCGCCTATGGCCAGCCGGAACGATCCTTCCTTCCAGCGGGACTTCGCCACTAAAGTGCGCGACCTGATCGCCGCTCAGGGCAGCCTCAGCAAACAAGTCGGCGACCTGAGCGCCTTGCCCACCCCGAAGGACGCCCGAGCTCCCGAGGTCCAGACGGTCCTCACCACCGGCACCGCGCTAGTCGACGGCGTCGGTGCCTTCTCCAGCGTCGTGCAGGCCGCGGCCGAGCACACCCCCATCGCTCCCACGCAGCAGCAGCTCACCCAGCTGGGCAACGCGGACCGGCATTTCCTGACGGCCCTTCTCGCCTGGCAGAAGGCGATAGGAACGCTCCGCCTGACCCGGTGCCCGTTCTGGGTGCGTCATCCAGCCGCGACACCGAGCCCACAGCAGCCAATCGTGCCCCCCACCCCCGCGCCGAGCCCGACCTCCTCGCTCACAGCCGGCGAGCAGCAGCTGGTCAACCTGCTGAACCCGGATGACCTGACTGGCTGCACCGGGCGACCCGACCAGGAGAGCAACGGCGTCATCGCGGCCGTCAACTGCGCGACCGTCGCGGCCGGGCCAACCACGAGGCCGCTGGTCGTACGGTTCTCGGACACCAGTTCCGCCCAGGCGTGGTTTGCGAACAATACGGCCGACGTGGTCGATAGGGGCGACTGCAGCGGTGGCTACCGGCTTGGCACGTGGACATACAACAACATTCCAACCGGCACGCTGGGCTGCACTTACACTGCGAACGGCAGTTTTCGGATGGTTTGGACCATCGACGGCTCGCTGGTTGGCGTGATCGCTGACGGCTCTAACGGCGAGACCATGTACAACTGGTGGACGAAATGGTGTTACGTCGTCTCTAGCAGTGGTTGACCTGGGTCGGTGAGCACGGTTACTCCGGTGAACTCGCTCGTTTTCACAACACGGCCGTGACCGGTCAGCTGCGGAGGAGGTCGGCGACCTGGTCCAGGAGGCGCAGGTCGGTGTTGATGGAGAAGGTCGTCAGGACGGTCTGCTGCCAGAGCTGGATCTCGTCGGCGATCTTGGCCCACGGGCCGATGAGGGCGACGTCTTCGACCATCCGGGTGGGGACGGCCGCGATGGCGCTCTTCTTGTCACCGGCCAGGTAGTGGTCCTGGATGGTCCGGGCTTCCGCCTCGTATCCCATCCGGGCGAAGACCTCGTGGTGGAAGTTGACGTCGCGGGCGCCCATGCCGCCGATGTAGAGGGCCAGGGATGGCCGGAGGTGATCAGCCGCCCGTTCGACGTCGTCATCCACGATGACGCTCATCGGGCCGCCCACCACATCAAACGTGGCGCTGGTGTGCCGGGCGCCGGGGCGGGCGAAGCCTTCGGCGAGGGCGGCGGCGTAAAAGTCGTTCATCGCGGGCGAGAAGAAGATCACGTTCCATCCGTCGGCTATCTCGGCGCCCAGCGCGACGTTCTTGGGGCCTTCCGCGCCGAGGTAGATCGGGATCTCGGCCCGGTACGGATGCAGGATGGAGCGCAGCGGCTTGCCCAGCCCGGTCCCGCCCGGGTACGGCAACTGGTAGTGCTGGCCGTCGTAGGCGACCGGCTCGCGGCGGGCGATGATGGCGCGCACGATGTCGATGTACTCCCGGGTCCGCTCCAGCGGGCGCGGGTACGGCTGGCCGTACCAGCCTTCGACCACCTGCGGGTTGCTGGTGCCGATGCCCAGCAGCACCCGGCCGCCGGTGAGATGGTCCATCGTCATCGCGGTCATGGCCAGGGTGGCCGGCGGCCGGGCCGACAGCTGCGACACGGCGGTGCCCAGCTTGACGTGCGAGGTGCGCGATCCCCACCAGGCCAGCGGCGTCCACGCATCGCTGCCGTAGGCCTCCGCGGTCCAGACCTGGTCGAGTTGCAGCCGCTCGGCGGCGGCGAACACGTCGGCCGCATGGGCCGGCGGCCCGGCGCTCCAGTAGCCGATGCTGGTGGCGATCTTCATTTCTGGCCTTCCGACGTGACAGCCGCAGTACGCCAACAATGGAGCCGGCCCGCGGTGCTGTCGATCCTGCCGCCTGGGCTGCGATACTTACCAGCCATGTCAACGTGGATCGTCAGGGAGACCGGGCCCGGGGCAGGCCTGCGGGTCGCGGTGAAGGACCTCATCGACGTGGCCGGCCTGCCGACCACGGCCGCGTGCCGGGCCGTCGCCGGGCGCGCCGAGCCCGCCGGGGCTGACGCGGCGTGCCTGGCCGGGTTGCGCGCCGCCGCGGCCCGCGGCGAGGCGCACCTGGCGGGCAAGACCAACCTGCACGAACTGGCGTACGGCATCACCGGGATCAATGCCGCCTTCGGGACGCCGGTCAACCCGCTCGATCCCACCCGCGTCCCCGGCGGGTCATCCAGCGGTTCGGCCGTGGTGGTGGGCAGCGGCGAGGCCGACGTGGCGTACGGCTCAGACACCGGCGGGTCGATCCGGATCCCCGCGGCCTGCTGCGGGGTAGCCGGCCTGAAGACCACCTGGGGACGGATACCGCTCACCGGGGTGCGGCCGCTGGCGCCGAGCCTGGACACGGTGGGGCCGATGGCGCGGGACGTGGCGGGCCTGGTCACCGGGATGGCGCTGCTCGAACCGGGATTCACTGTGTCCGCCGCATCGCCCGGGGTCGTCGGGCGGCTGGCGACCGGCGGCGACCCGGCCGTCGAGGCGGCCGTGGACGCCGCGCTGGCGTCGGCCGGCTGGCAGATCGTGCCGGTCACCCTGCCGGGGCTCGACGCCGCGCTGGCCGCGGCGATGACCGTGCTGGACAGCGAGGTGTGGGCGTGCAACGGCGGGCTGGCCGTGGCCGCACCGGACCAGATCGGCCGGGACGTGCTCCGGCGGCTGCAGGCGGCCAGCGAGATCAGCCCGGCCGCGGTGGCCGCGGCCCGCGAGGAGGCGACCCGGTGGCGGGCGACCCTGTCGTCGCTGTGGCAGCAGGTCGAACTGCTGGCCCTGCCGACCCTGCTCGGGTTCCCGCCGACCCTGGACAATGTCCGCGACATGGGCCGGATCCGGGGCACCGCAGCGCTGGTCAACCTGGCCGGGGTTCCCGCGCTGGCCCTGCCGGTGCCCTCCGGCGGGCCACTGCTGGCGAGCGTGCAGCTGATCGGTCCGGCCGGAAGCGAGGAGCAACTCCTCGCCGCTGGCACTGTTCTCGAGCAGGCGACACGGGCCTGACCAGCCGCCCGTTCAGCGCAGGCCGTCGAGCCGGGCCAGTGCTTCGTCGGCCTCCTGGAGCAGGGCTGACATCACCTCGGCGACCGGGCGGATCTCGTTCATCCGCCCGACGATCTGCCCCACCGGCATCGGCACCACATCCGGCTGATCCGACCGCATCAGCCGCTGGTGAGCTTCGCTGACCAGCAAGTTCTGCAGTGGCATCGGCAGCGGCTCGGGAGCGCCCGGCTCGGCCCAGGCCTGCGTCCAGCGGTTCTTGAGCAGCCGGGCGGGCTTGCCGCTGTAGATCCGCGATCGCACGGTGTCCGACGAGGTGGCGGCCAGCAGCGCCGTGCGGACCGCGGACATGT
Organism: uncultured Streptosporangiaceae bacterium; assembly: GCA_964412845.1. Classification (GTDB taxonomy): domain Bacteria; phylum Actinomycetota; class Actinomycetes; order Streptosporangiales; family Streptosporangiaceae; genus JAWWPY01. Next base: position 34,321 of record CAYPQM010000027.1, on the reverse strand, counting down.
CCGAGGTCAGCGTGTACTCCTCGGTGGTGAGCCAGGCCGAGCCCATCCAGACGCCGACCGCGCCCAGCGCGAGAGCCGCCGCGATCTGACGGCCGCAGCCGATCCCGCCCGCCGCGAGCACGGGCACCTGCGCGCCGACCGCGTCGGCAATCTCCGGGACCAGCACCATGCTCGCGATCTCGCCGGTGTGCCCGCCCGCCTCGTACCCCTGGGCGACGACAATGTCCACGCCGCTGGCGACGTGGCGGCGGGCGTGCGCGGCCTTCCCGGCCAGCGCGGCCACCAGCATGCCGCGCTCGTGGGCGCGCTCGATGACATCGGGCGGCGGCGAGCCGAGCGCGTTCGCGATCAGGCGGGCCGGATGGGCCAGCGCCACCTCGACATGCTGCCGCGCCACCGAGTGCAGCCAGCCGAGCACGCCGTCACCGGCCGCCGAGCCATCCGGCAGCGGCGGCACGCCGAGCTTGAGCAGCGTCTGCTCCACGAAATCCCGGTGCGGCGGCGGGATCAGCTGGTCCAGGTCGATCTGGGCCCCCTCGGTCGGCACCCGGGCGGGCATCACCACGTCCACGCCATACGGCCGCCCGCCAGTGTTGGCGTCCATCCAGTGCAGGACCGTGTCCAGTTCGGCGGGGTCGTTGAAGCGGACGCAGCCCAGCACGCCCAGGCCGCCGGCCCGGCTGATGGCCGCCGCGACATGCTCGGACGGGGTGAAGCCGACAATGGGGTGCTCGATGTCGAGCAGCGTGCACAGTGTCGTCCGCACTGTTCTCCTTAGCTGGCTTGCCTGGCCGGATGGGGCAGCTTACGGGGCCGGATGGGCAGCGCTGGCCGGCGGCACGGCGCTTACCGGGTGGCTGGTGGCGTACCGGTGCGCCCACCCATAGTCAGCCTTACCAGCCGCGGTCCGGCCGATGGAGTCGACCAGCCAGATGCTGCGCGGCACCTTATAACCGGCGATCTGGCCGCGGACGTGCGCTTCCAGCGCGGCCAGATCGACCGGGTGGCCCTCGCGGGGCTGCACCAGCGCGGCGACCCGCTGGCCGAGGCGTTCATCCGGGACGCCGATGACCAGGGCGTCGAAGACATCGGCGTGCGATTTCAGCGCGCCCTCGACCTCCTCCGGAAAGACCTTCTCGCCACCGGTGTTCACGCAGGTGTTGCCGCGGCCCAGCAGGGTCACCGTGCCGTCGGCCTCGACCCGGGCCCAGTCCCCGGGCACCGTGTAGCGCTCCCCGTCCACCTCGGCGAACATCGCTGCGGTCTTGACCGGGTCGTTGTAGTAACCCAGCGGAAGATGACCGCCCCGGGCCAGCCGGCCGACCTGCCCGGGACCAGCCCGGCCGTTCTGGTCATCGAGCACGATGGTGCCCGGGCCGGGCGTGACGGTCGGGCCGCCGCGCTGCGGCGCGCCCGCGGACACGAAGCTCAGGCCCGCGAAGCCGGTCTCGGAGGAGCCGATGGCCTCGGTGATGAAGACGTGCGGCAGCGCGGCCGTGCAGGCATCCTTGACGACCGGGGAGAACAGCGCCGCGCTGGACGAGATGGCCACCAGCGATGACGCGTCATAGCCGCCTTCGCGGTAGGCCTCGATCAGCGGCCGGGCCATCGCGTCGCCGATGATCACCAGCAGGTTGACCTTGTGCCGCTCGACCGCCCGCCAGATCTCGTGCGCGTCGAACTGCGGCAGGAGCACGATGGTGTCCCCGGCGAAGAAGCCCGCCAGCGTCGCCACCTGGGCATTGCCGTGGATGAGCGGGGCCGCGCAGATCTTCACCATCCCGGTCGTTTCCAGGCCCCGGCGGGACTGCTCCCACTCATCGGGCAGCGGGACCCCGGTAACGAAGTCAATGCCGCCGCCCAGGGTGCGCCAGATGTCCTCGTTGCGCCACATGACGCCCTTGGGATAACCAGTCGTCCCGCCGGTGTAGATGATGTAGACGTCATCGTTGCTGCGCGGCTGGAAATCGCGCTCCGGCGAGGCGGCCGCCAGCGCGTCCGCGTAGCTGGTCCCGGCGCCGATATCGGCGCCGCTGCCCTCGCCGCTGCC
>CAYPQM010000027.1:16774-32171 GCA_964412845.1 uncultured Streptosporangiaceae bacterium | reverse complement strand
CCGCTGCCGTCGTCGATCACGACGCTGCCGCGCAGCCCGGGCGCACTCGCCGCCACGGCGGCGACCCGCGGCGCGAACTGCCGGTCGTACACCAGCGCGACCAGGTCGGAGTCGGCGAACATGTAGCGCAGTTCGTTCTCGACGTACCGGTAGTTGATGTTGACGGCCGCCGCGCGGAGCTTGCACGAGGCGATCAGCGTCTCGGCCGCCTCAATGGAGTTGCGGGCGTAGAGCCCGACATGGTCGCCGGGGCTCACCCCGATTCCAGCCAGGTGATGGGCCAGGCGGTTCGCGCGCGCTTCGAGCTCGCGGTAGGTCACCTGCCGATCGCCGCAGGCCACCGCGATACGGTCCGGGAAAGCGTCTACCGCATGCTCAAAGATGTCGGCGATGTTCAGGGCCATGGGTTAGAAACTAGAACGTGTTATCGTCTTGGGCAACCCTCAGCCGGACCCAAAGTAAGGAGAAATCGCCACCATGACCTCGACTCCGGTGCCCGCGGCCGCCGCGGACACGGGGCAGCCACACGCACTGATCGAGCGCCGGGGGCACGTCCTGATCGTGACGATGAACCGCCCGGAGGCACGCAACGCGCTCAGCGGGCCGATGATGGCCCTGATGCGCGAGGCCTGGGACCAGACGGACAACGACCCCGGCATCCGGGTCTGCATCCTGACCGGCGCCGGAGGGGCGTTCTGCGCGGGTGCCGACCTGAAGGCGATGGCCGCCGCGCATCCCGGTGATCAGTTCGGGGCGGGCGGCCCGAATCTGGCGGTGATAGAAGCACTGCTCAAGGGGCGCCGCCTGACCAAGCCGCTGATCGCCGCCGTGGAGGGTCCAGCGATCGCCGGCGGCACCGAGATCCTGCAGGCGACCGACATCCGGGTGGCCGGCCAGGGCGCACGGTTCGGTATCTCGGAGGCGCGCTGGGGGCTCTTCCCACTCGGCGGGTCGGCGGTGCGCCTGACCCGCCAGATCCCGTACACGGTGGCGGCCGACCTGCTGCTCACCGGACGGCACATCACGGCGGCGGAGGCCCGGGAGATCGGCCTGATCGGCCACGTCGTGCCCGACGGCCAGGCGCTGGCCACGGCGCTGCAGATCGCGGACACGATTGCGGCCAACGGGCCGGTCGCGGTGCGCGCGATCCTGCGCACGATACGCGAGACCGAGGGCATGGCCGAAAGCGACGCATTCGCGGTCGAGGCCCAGATCGGCATGGCGGTGTTCCGCAGCGAGGACGCCAAGGAAGGACCACGTGCCTTCGCCGAGAAGCGCAAGCCCGAGTTCCACGACCGGTAACGTCACAAGCGGGCCCGGCGACGGGCCAGTTATCAGGAAGGACCGGCCAGGTGAGCCTTGTCCTTGTCACCGGCGGGACCGGCACGCTCGGCACCAGGCTAGTGCCGGACCTCGTCGCCCGCGGCCATGACGTCCGGGTGCTTTCCCGGCGACCGGGCGCAGGCACCCACGTTGGTGACCTGGCCACCGGGGCCGGGCTGGCGGAAGCCACAGCGGGCGTCGAGCTCGTCGTCCACGCCGCGTCGGACCGGCGGCTGGGCCGCTCCGACCCCGAGCAGACCCGGCGGCTACTCGCTGCCCTGCCCGCCTGCCGCCACCTGCTCTACCTCTCCATCGTCGGGGTCGACGCGATCCCGTTCGGCCCCTACCGCACCAAGCTCGGCTGCGAGCAGCAGATCGCGGCCAGCGACGTGCCCTCGACGATCATGCGGGCGACCCAGTTCCACGAGCTACTCGGGTACGCGCTGTCCGCCGTCGGCCGCCTCCCGGCCGCCGCACTGCCGCTGGCATGGCGTTTCCAGAGCGTGGCGGCGGCCGAGGTGGCAGTTCGGGTGGCCGACCTCCTGGAGGGCGATCCGCTCGGCCGGGCGCCGGACTTCGGCGGCCCGGAGGTACTGACTTTCCGGCAGATCCTCGACGCCTGGCGGGAACGGCACCAACGGCCGCGCACCGTCGTCGGCCTGCGCTGGCCGGGCCGGGTCTACCGGAGTTTCGCCCAAGGACGCAACACCTGCCCGGACCACCGCGAGGGTCACCAGACGTGGTCTGAATTCGTTCGCTCAGGCCGGTGATGTATCAAGCTCAGATGACGCGCTCGCGGCCCGCCCAGTACGGATCACGCAGCTTGCGCTTGTACAGCTTGCCGTTCGGGTCGCGCGGCAACTCGGGCACGTAGTCGATGGTCCGCGGCAGCTTGAACTTGGCCACCCGCCCGCCGAGGAAGGCCAGCAGTTCCCCGGTCAGCGCCGGGCCAGCCTCGACCCCCGCGACCGGCTCGACGACCGCCTTGATCTCCTCGCCCCAGTCGTCATGGGGGATGCCGAAGACAGCGACGTCGGCGACCGCCGGGTGGCAGGCCAGCTCGGATTCGATCTCGGCCGGGTAGATGTTGACCCCGCCGGAGATGATCATGTCGCTGCTGCGGTCGCAGAGGAACAGGAAGCCATCGTCGTCCAGGTAGCCGATGTCCCCCACGGTGAACAGGTCGCCGGCCAGCGCGGCCTGAGTCTTCTCCTCGTCCTTGTAGTACGCGAAGCTGGACGTGCCCATCTGCATGTAGACCAGGCCCTGCTGGCCGGGCGCCACCTCGTGCCTGGCTCGGTCCAGCACCCGGATCTTAGAGCCCCGCCAGGGCAGGCCCACCGAACCCGGCTTGCGCAGCCAGTCCTGGGACGAGATCAGCGTCCCGCCGCCCTCGGTGGCCGCGTAGTACTCGACGATGACCGGTCCCAGCCACTCGATCATCCGGCGCTTGACCTCGGCCGGGCACGGCGCCGCGCTGTGAATGACGGCCCGCAGCGAGCTGGTGTCATACCGGCCGCGCACCGCCTCGGGCAGCGCGAGCATGCGCCGGAACTGGGTCGGCACCGCGTGCGTGTGGGTCACCCGGTGCCGCTCGGTGAGCCGCAGCGCTTCCTCCGGCTCCCAGCGGTCCATCAGCACCACGGGATGACCGAGCTGGATGGAGATGGCGGCGAAGTTGAGCACGGCCGTGTGGTACAGCGGCGACCCGCACAGGTGCACGTGGTCGTCGTACGGGGCCAGGTCGAACAGGCTGAAGAACCAGGTCGCCTGCACCGCCGCGGCGTCCGGGTCCATGCCGGTGAGCGGGCGGCGGACACCTTTCGGCCGGCCGGACGTGCCGGATGTGTACAGCATCGGCGCGCCGTGCGTCCGCGGGGACGGGCGCTCGTCCGACCCGTCGTCACCCAGCCGGCTCAGCGGCTCGAAGCCCGGCACCGAGCCCACCGCGAACCGGGACTTGATCCCGGCCAGGTCGGCCGCCTCGACCGCGACCTCGGCGAAGCGCTCGTGGGCCACGAACGCGCCGGCCGCGCTGTCGCCCAGGATGTAGGCGACCTCCGCGGCGATCTGGTGCCAGTTGACCGGCACCACGTACAGGCCCGTCTCGATCGCGGCAAAGTAGATCGCGAGCGCGGTCGCGCTATTGGGTAGCAGCGCGGCGACCGCGTCCCCGGTGCTCAGGCCGAGCGCCCGCAGGCCCCGTCCGTACCGGTCCGCCTCGCTGGCCAGCTCGGCGTAGCTCACCACCCGGCCGTCCGGCTCGATCACGGCCGCCCGGTCCGGCGAGTGCTCGGCGATGGCCCACAAGCCAATGGCGTTCACGGGCCCTAATGTAGAACACGTTCTATGTGGGTACAAGCTCGGCTCGGACACATCGCTGGATGCGTGTTGCCGTCAATTACAGAACATGTTTCACTCTGATTCGTGAGCCAGCCCCTGCGAGCGCCGCTGGAGATCGGGTTCGATTACACCCGGTCGCTGGGACCGACGCTGAGCCAGTTCATGACGGCGCTGGCCGGGCGGCGCATCCTCGGCTCGCGCGGCGCGGACGGCCGGGTGCACGCCCCGCCGTTCGAGTATGACCCGGTCACTTTCGCGCCGCCTGCCGAACTGGTGGAGGTCAGCTCCACGGGGACCGTCACCAGCTGGTCGTGGATGCCGGAACCGCTGGAAGGCCAGCCGCTGGCGAACCCGTTCGCGTGGGCGCTGATCCGGCTGGACGGCGCCGACACCGCGATGCTGCACGCGGTGGACGCCGGCTCGGCCGAAGCGATGCGGACGGGCATGCGGGTGCGGGTGCGATGGGCCGCCAGCACCTCAGGTGACATCCGCGATATCGCCTGCTTCGAGCCGTCTGAGGCACCGGAACCGGCTGGGCTGGCCCCAGCCGACCCGGCGCAGCCGGTGACCATGGTCACCACGCCGGTGCGGCTGCACTACGAGCACACCGCCTCGGCCGGGGAGAGCCGATTCCTGCGCGGGCTGGCCGATGGCCGGCTGCTCGGCGAGCGGTGCCTGGTCTGCGGCAAGGTCTACATTCCGCCGCGGGGAGCCTGCCCGACCGACGGCGTCCCGACCACCGATGAGGTTGAACTGCCTGACGTTGGCACCGTGACCACATTCTGCGTGGTCAACGTGCCCTATCCCGGTCAGCGGGTCGCACCGCCCTATGTGACCGCGGCCATCCTGCTCGACGGGGCCGACATTCCTATCCAGCACCTGATCCTGGGCTGCGAGGCGAGCGAGGTGCGGATGGGGATGCGGGTCACGGCGGTCTGGAAGCCTCGTGACGAGTGGGGGACGACACCCGAGAACATCGACCACTTCCGTCCGTCCGGCGAGCCGGACGCGCCTTATGAGTCGTATGCCCACCACCTGTGAAGGACGGTGATCGTGACCGACGCCGCCGTCATCGGCTTCGCCCAGTCCCCCTGCGTCCGGCGCAGCGACGGCACGACCAGCGGGGTGGAGATGCTGGTGCCGATCTTCCAGCAGGTGCTGCGGGACACCGGGCTGGCCCGGGACGGGATCGGCTTCTGGTGCTCGGGGTCCTCGGACTACCTGGCTGGCCGGGCCTTCTCGTTCGTCCAGGCGGTGGACGCGATCGGGGCGTTCCCGCCGATCATGGAATCGCATGTGGAGATGGACGGCGCCTGGGCGCTCTACGAGGCCTGGGTGAAGATCCTGACCGGCGAGGCCGACGTCGCGCTGGCCTACGGGTTCGGCAAGTCATCGGCGGGTGACCTGCGGCGGGTGCTCGCCCTGCAGCTTGACCCGTACCTGCTGGCCCCGCTGTGGCCCGACTCGGTGAGCATCGCCGCGCTGCAGGCCAGGCTCGGCATCGAGGCCGGATTGTGGAGCGAGAAAGAGATGGCCGAGGTGGCCGCGCGCAGCCGGGCGGCGGCGCGCGCCAACCCTCAGGCGCAGCTGGCCGGCGAGATCTCCGCCGAGGAACTGCTGGACCAGCCCTACATCGCCGACCCGCTCCGCGCGCATGACTGCGCGCCGGTCGGCGACGGGGCCGCGGTAGTGATCCTGGCGGCCGGCGATCGGGCCCGCGAGCTGTGCGAGCGGCCCGCCTGGATCACCGGGTTCGAGCACCGGGTCGACTCGGGGTCGCTGGGCGCCCGTGACCTGACCACGGCGCCGTCGGCGGTCAGCGCCGGGCGCGCGGCAGGCGCCTCCGGGGTGGAGGTCGCCGAATTGCATGCTCCCTTCACTCACCAGGAGATCCTGCTGCGCGGCGCCCTGGGGCTGGGCGACGATGCCCTGGTCAACCCGTCCGGCGGACCGCTGTGCGGCAACCCGATGTTCGCCGCCGGCCTGGCCCGCATCGGGACGGCGGCCCGGGAGATCATGTCCGGCCGGGCCGGCCGGGCCCTCGGCCATGCCACCAGCGGCCCGGCCCTGCAGCAGAACCTGGTCTGCGTGATGGAGGCCCGATGAGGGAGGCTCCAGTGAAGGACGAACTGTGAGGGAAGCGCTGTGAAGCACCGGGCCGCGGTCCTCGGAGTCGGCCAGACCCGGCACCGCTCCCGGCGGACCGACGTATCGATCGCCGGGCTCTGCCGGGAGGCGGTGGACCGGGCGCTCGCCGATGCCGGCGCCACCCTGGGCGACATCGACGCCGTCGTGGTCGGCAAGGCACCTGACCTGTTCGAGGGCGTGATGATGCCTGAGCTGTACCTGGCCGACGCGCTCGGCGCGGTCGGCAAGCCGCTGCTGCGGGTGCACACCGCGGGCTCGGTCGGCGGCGCGACCGCGAACGTCGCGACCACCCTGATCCAGGCCGGGGTGCACCGCCGGGTGCTGGCCGTCGCGTTCGAGAAACAGTCGGAATCCAACGCCATGTGGGCGCTGTCGATCATGCCGCCGTTCAGCATGCCGTTGCTGGCCGGCGCGGGCGGGTACTTCGCCCCGCACATCCGCGCCTACATCCGGCGCAGCGGCGCACCTGAGCACATCGGCGCCATGGTCGCGGTCAAGGACCGCCGCAACGGCAGCCTCAACCCGTACGCCCACTTGCAGCAACCGGACATCACACTGGAGTCGGTGCGATCCTCGCCCATGCTGTGGGACCCGGTCCGCTACGACGAAACGTGCCCCTCATCGGACGGCGCGTGCGCGGTGGTCCTCGGCGACCAGGCGGCGGCCGAGGCCAGCGAGGCCAGCGGGCGGCCGGTAGCCTGGATCCGGGCCACCGCGATGCGCACCGAGCCGACCATGTTCGCGGGCAAGGACCACGTCAACCCCCGGGCCGGTGCCGACGCCGCGGCCGCCCTGTGGCAGCAGGCGGGCATCACCGACCCGGTGGAGCAGATCGACGTGGCCGAGATCTATGTCCCGTTCTCCTGGTTCGAGCCGATGTGGCTGGAGAATCTCGGCTTCGCGGCGGAGGGCCAGGGCTGGCGGCTGACCGAGGCGGGCGAGACCGAGATCGGCGGGCGGCTGCCGGTCAATCCGTCGGGCGGGGTGCTCAGCTCCAACCCGATCGGCGCCTCCGGCCTGCTCCGTTTCGCGGAAGCCGCGCTGCAGGTCATGGGCAAGGCGGGCGCCCACCAGGTGGCTGGCGCGCGGACCGCGCTGGGGCACGCCTACGGCGGCGGCTCGCAGTACTTCTCCATGTGGGTGGTGGCCAGCACGCCGGGCTGAGGCGGCCGGGACCGGACTATCTCTGCTCGCGGAAGCGCGGCATGACCAGCCCCGACTCGTAAGCGATGACGACCGCCTGGGTCCGGTCGCGCAGGCCCAGCTTGCCGAGAACCCGGCTGACATGCGTTTTCACTGTCTCCTCGGTGACCACCAGCCGGGCTGCGATTTCCGGGTTGGACAGGCCTTCGGCGATCAGGCGGAGCACCTGGGTTTCGCGCGGCGTGAGCGCGGCGAGGTCGGCCTCGGATGGGACGGCTGTGTGCGGCCGCAGCCGGGCGAACTCGCTGATGAGGCGGCGGGTGACGGCGGGCGCGAGCAGTGCTTCGCCTGCGGCGACGACCCGCACCGCGTCGAACAGCCGCTCGGCGGTGACGTCTTTGAGCAGGAACCCGCTGGCCCCGGCGCACAGCGCGTCGTAGACGTACTCGTCCAGGTCGAAGGTGGTGAGGATGAGGACGCGCGGTCCGCCCGTTCCGGATCCGGCGAGCTGCCTGGTTGCTTCGATGCCGTCCATGCCCGGCATGCGGACATCCATGAGGACGACGTCTGGATGTAGGTCGCGGCAGATCCGAACCGCCTCAGCCCCGTCGCAGGCCGTGCCGGCGACCGCGAAGTCCGGCTGGGTGTCCAGCAGCGCGGCGAACCCGGTGCGTACCACCTGATGGTCGTCGGCGACAACGATTCGGATCACCGGGGACGGAGCGGCCGGGGTCATGCCACCGCCTCCGCCGCGGTCGGCAGGGTGGCCTCGACGACGAAACCGCCGCCGTGAGCGGAGCCGGTGCGTAGCGCACCGCCGACAGCAGCAGCGCGCTCGCGCATGCCGAGCAGCCCGTGGCCGCCGGGCGGCGGTGTGGCGGTAGAGGGGGAAGGGGCGGTGGGCGGTGGGCCCGGTCCGTTGTCACGGACGCGGAGCCCCAGGGCGTCGGCGGTGTAATGCAACTCCACGTCCACGGCGGCGCCCTCCGCGTGCCGCCGGGCATTGGTGAGCGCCTCCTGCACGATGCGGTAGGCGGCGAGCTCGACGCCGGGGTCGAGGGCGGTCATGTGTCCTCGGACGATGAGCCGGATGCCCGACCCCGAGGCGTCCCGTGCCTCGTCGAGCAGTTCGTTGAGCTGCTCCAGGCCGGGCTGGGGCTGCCGGTCCGCACCTTGCTGGCCGGGGACGGCGGCCCGGGTATCCTCGCGCAGCACGCCCAGCAGCCGCCGCATCTCGGTCAGCGCCGCCCGGGCGGTGTCGCCGATCGCCGACAGCCGCTGCACACCAGCCGCGGGCATCCCGGCAGTGGTCAGCCGCGCGGTCTCCGCCTGTACGGCGATCATGGAAATGTGGTGGGCCACGACGTCGTGCAGCTCGCGGGAGACCCGGGCGCGCTCCCCGCGCGCCGTGTGCTCAATCAGGCGGCCGGCGATGACCTCCCGGGCCGCGCTGTGCTCGGCGGCCTCGCTGCGGGCCCGCCGGGCGGCTCCGGCCCACCCGGCCGCCAGGCCCAGCGTGGCCGCCAGCACAGTGAGGGTCCTGGTCTCGACGCCCGTGGGACCGGCCAGCGCCAGGGCCAGGAACGGCAGCGCGAGGCCCGCGGCCAGCAGCTGTGCGCCGCTGCGCCCAAGCCGGTACAGGGCAGCCAGCTCGGCCATCAGGCCGGCCACGGTCAGCGCGTGGAAGGCCGCGAGGGACAGCACGCATGCGGCGGAAACGGCCACGGCGGCTGCTGTCGGGTATGCCCACAAGAGCCCGGGCGGCAGCGCCGTACCCAGCGCGAGCAGCACGAAGGCGATCTGCAGCTGCTCGCCTTCGAGGCTGGTGTTGATCGCAGGCTGCGCGATCGCCTGGGCGACGGCGAGCACCGCAAGCAGCGCTCCGGCCACGACGGGCCCGCTGCGGGCCATGGCGATCCACCGCAGCGTTCCGGCCCGTCCGCCGCGCCAGCCACCCGCCCGGTCCATGCCGTCATTGTCCTCGCTGGCCAGCGAGCGTGCGTCCCCCCGGCGAGCATCCTGCCGTCCCTCGCGCGAGGGACGCACCCGGGCCGGTGTCCCTCCGGCCAGCGACGGCGAAGACGGCTCGCCGGCGTGACGACAGCGCCGCAGGCGGTTGCCTACCGTGGCGGCCATGGAAGCAACGATCGAAGTCAGCGGCCTGCGCAAGCACTTCGGGCCGACCGTGGCGCTGGACGGGATGACGTTCACCGTGCAACCGGGACAGGTCACTGGCTTCGTCGGCCCCAACGGGGCCGGCAAGTCCACCACGATGCGGGTGATCCTCGGCCTGGACGCCCCCGACGAAGGCAGCGCGCTGATCGGCGGCCAGCGGTACCAGAGCCTGCGGCACCCGCTGATCCACGTCGGGTCGCTGCTGGACGCATCGGCGCTGCAGCCCAGCCGCACCGGCCGTAACCACCTGCTGTGGCTGGCCCACTCCCAGGGCCTGACCGCCCGGCGCGCCGATGCGGTGATCGAGCAGGCCGGCCTGGAGAAGGCCGCCCGGCGCAAGGCGGGCGGCTACTCGCTCGGCATGCGGCAGCGGCTCGGGATCGCCGCCGCGCTGCTCGGCGACCCCCCGGTGCTCATGTTCGACGAGCCGTTCAACGGCATGGACCCCGAGGGCATCGTGTGGATGCGCGGGTTCCTGCGGTCGCTGGCCGGTGAGGGCCGCGCGGTGCTGGTGTCCAGCCACCTGATGGCCGAGCTGCAGGACTCCGCCGACCACCTGGTGGTGGTCGGCCGCGGCCAGGTCATCGCCGATACCACCGTGGCGGAGCTGATCGCGGCCGCGTCCAATGACCGGGTCTCGCTGCGCACCACCGCGCGGCCGGACGCGACGACGGCGCTCGCCGACGCCGGCGCCACCATCGCCACCACCGACCGCGACACGCTCACCGTCTCCGGGCTGCCGGCCGAGCGCATCGTGGCCATCCTGGCCGGCCGCGGCGTGCCGTTCTCAGAGGTCTCCGCGCACCGCGCCACGCTCGAGGAGGCCTACATGGAACTCACCCGCTACGCGGTCGAGTTCCGGGCGGCGGGTCCGGGGGGTCGTCCCCCCGAGCCAGCAGAGCACGCCGCGCCCGCCGGGGAGACTGTGCCAACCGGGGAGAATGGGCGATGACGGCCACGGGCACGACCACGCCGTACCGCTCCGGCCTGCAGCCCGGACGCGACAGCTTCGCCCAACTGCTGCACGCCGAGTGGACCAAGTTCCGGACGGTACGCGGCTGGGTCGTGGCCATCATCGCCGCGGCCGCCCTGGCCGCGCTGGCCACGGTGGCCCTGGCCGCGGCCGCTGACGGTACTCACAACCCCGGGGCGCACCCGACAGTGGCCATAGGCCCGGGCGGCGAGGCGGTGACCGACAACTTCTACCTCGTGCACCAGCCGCTCACGGGTAACGGCAGCATCACGGTCCGGCTGACCGGGCTGACCGACACCGAGCAACAGCCTGGCCGCCAGCCCAACAGGACCATTAACGTGCCCACGGTCCAGCCCTGGGCCAAGGCCGGGATCATCATCAAAGACGGCACCCGCCCCGGATCGGCCTACGCGGCGATCATGGCTACCCCCAGCCACGGCGTGCGGCTGCAGTACAACTACACCCACGACGCCGCCGGAGTGCCGGGCGCCGTCTCCGCGGCATCCCCGCGCTGGCTGCGGCTGACCCGCTCCGGCGACACGATCACCGGCTATGACTCCGCCGACGGCACGCACTGGACCAAGGTCGGCGCCGCCACGCTGACCGGGCTGCCGGAAACCACCCAGGCCGGGCTCTTTGCCGCATCGCCGGCGGCTCTCATGTCCATCCAGGGATTCGCCAGCAACAACGGCGCGCCCGTCAGCACGCAGGCCACCGGAGCCTTCGACCACGTCAGCCTGAGGGGCGACTGGCCCGGCCCGGCGTGGCGCGGTGACCAGGTAGGTTCGGCGGGCGGTACCAAGAGCCACTGCAATGGTCCGCCGGGAAGTACCTGTATCAGTCCCGGAGACCAAGGGGAACCGGGCGCCGTCACGAAGTCCGGCGGCACGTTCACGGTGGCTGGCTCCGGCGACATCGCGCCGTACGTACCCATCACCGACCCGCTCGGGCTCACCTTCAAGGGCACGCTCGTCGGGCTGATCGCGGTGATCGCGCTGGGGGGGCTCTTCATCACCGCCGAGTACCGGCGGGGCCTGATCCGCACGACCCTCACCGCCAGCCCGCGGCGCGGCCGGGTACTGGTGGCCAAGGCCATCGTGATCGGGGCTGTGACCTTCACCGCCGGGCTGATCGGCGCCGCGGTCGCGTTGCCGACCGCCGAGCAGAAGCTCCGCTCCGGGGGCTGGGTGGCGTCGGCCTACCCGGTCTGGTCCCTGTTCAGCGGGCATGGCCTGCAGATCGTGGTGGGCACCGCGGGGCTGCTCGCCGCCGCCGCCGTCCTCGCCCTGGCGGCCGGCGCGGTGCTGCGCCGCAGCGCCGGGGCTATCGCCGCCGTCGTCGTCCTGATCATCCTGCCGCTGATCCTGGCTACCGTCCTGCCCATGGCGCCCGCGCAGTGGCTGCTGCGGCTCACCCCGGCCGCCGGTTTCGGCCTCCAGCAGGGCACTGCGCAGTATGCGCAGGTAACCCACGCGTGCCTGCCGTACAACGGCTGCTACCCGCTGGCCCCCTGGAACGGCTTCGCCGTGATGTGCGCCTGGGTCGTGGCCGGCCTGGGCGTCGCCATCTATCTACTGCGCCGGAGGGACGCATGAACCGGGCCCTGCGCGCCGAAGGCGCGAGCCTGCGCGAGGCCCTGCACGCGGAGTGGACCAAGCTGCGCACGGTGCCGAGCACCGGCTGGCTGCTGCTCACCGTGATCGCGCTGACGGTCGGGGCGAGCGCCCTGGCGGCCGAGGTGGTGAAGTGCCCGGCCTCGTGCGGTGAGGACACCACCAAGCTCAGCCTCACCGGCATCCTGCTCGGCCAGGCCGCCGTGGCCGTGCTGGCCGTGCTGGTGATCAGCAGCGAGTACAGCAGCGGCATGATCCGCATCACGCTCACCGCGCTGCCCCGCCGGTCCACCGCTCTGGCCGCCAAGGCGATCGTCCTGACCGGCGTGGTGCTGGCGGCCGGGGCCATGGCGACGGCGTGGTCACTCGTGGCCGGACGGTACATCCTGCCCGGCAACGGGTTCACCGGGAAACTCGGCTCCGAGGCGCTGTCGCTGGGCGCCGGGCCGACGCTCCGCGCGGCGGCCGGCTCGGTGCTGTACCTGGCCCTGATCGCGCTATTCAGCCTGGGCCTGGCCACCGCCCTGCGGGACTCCGGCGCCTCGATCGCGGTCATGCTCGGCCTGCTCTACATCGTGCCGCTGCTCACCGACCTGGGAACCCTGGACCCGCGCTGGGAGCACCGCCTGCAGGAGTGGGGGCCGATGACCGCCGGCCTGGCCATCCAGGCCACCAGGAACCTCAAGACGCTCCCGATCGGCCCCTGGCCGGGCCTGGGCGTGCTCGCCGCATGGGCCGCCGCGGCCCTGCTGGCCGGCGCACTGGTGCTCCGCCTCCGCGACGCCTGACCTGCGCAGCGCACCCGCCGCGCACCATGCCGCCACCGGAAGCAAAATCCGCCATCCAAACGGAACGAAACGCTATGTGCCACGACGTGGTCACCGGGGACAACTCGGTGCTGTGGCCCACCGGTGTCTTCGTTGGTTACGAGGCAGGGCCCATCACGTGTAGCTGACGGGCAGCTTCTTGATGCCGTTGAGCCAACCGGAACGCAGCCGCTCCGCATCGCCGGCCAGCCGGATGTCCGGCAGGCCGTCGGCGATGGCGTTGAAGATCAAGTCGATCTCCAGCCGGGCCAGGTTCGCACCGAGGCAGTAATGCGCCCCGGTGCCGCCGAAGCCCAGATGCGGGTTGGGGTCGCGGGAGATAACAAACTGCTCGGGGTGGTCGAAGATCTCCTCGTCGAAGTTCGCCGACCGGTAGAACAGGCCGACCCGCTGCCCGGCTTTGATCTGCTGGCCGCCCAGGGTGGTGTCAGCCAGCGCGGTGCGCTGGAACACGGTGACCGGGGTCGCCCACCGGACGATCTCGTCCACCGCGGTCTTGGGCCGCTCGGCCCGGTAGAGCTCCCACTGGTCCGGGTGGTCCAGCAACGCCAGCATTCCGTGCGAGATCGCGTTGCGGGTGGTCTCGTTGCCCGCCACGGCCAGCAGGATCACGAAAAAGCCGAACTCGTCCGAGGAGAGCTGGCCCCCGTCGACTTGGGCATGGACAAGCTTGGTGACGATGTCGTCCCGGGGGCACCCGCGGCGATCCTCGGCCATCGTCATGGCGTAGCCGACCACTTCGGCGGCCGCCGCCTGGCTGTCGCCGCCGTATTCCGGATCGTCGTAGCCCACCATCTCGTTCGACCAGGCGAAGATCTTGCGCCGGTCTTCCTGCGGTATCCCGAGCAGCTCAGCGATCGCCTGCAGCGGCAGCTCGCACGCCACGTCGTTGACGAAGTCACCGGTGCCCTCGGTGAGAGCTAGCTGGACAATCCGCTCGGCGCGGGCCGCCAGCACCTGGCGCAGGTTGCCGATCGCCCGGGGGGTGAAACCCCGCGAGACAATCCCGCGCAGCTTGGTGTGCTGGGGCGGGTCGATGTTGAGCAGGATGAGCCGCTGCATCCCCAGGCTCTCCTCGGTGACCCCCGCGGAATGGCGGATGATCGCCGTCTTCTCCTGGCTTGAGTACAGGTCGCTGGAGCGGGAAACCTCTAGCACGTCCGCGTGCTTGGTGACCGCCCAGTACCCCTCATCGTCGAAGCCGGACGCCCCACGCGGCTGCGCATTCCACCAGACCGGCGCGGTCCGCCGCAGCTCGGCGAACTCATCCGCGGGCACCCGGTTTGCATAAAGGTCAGGGTCGGTGAAGTCGAAACCTGGAGGGATGCTCGGCACGGCCATGGCTGCCTCCACTGGAACGTGTTCTACTTTGATTCAATCACGTAGTGCGGATCGAGTGAACTGCCGACGATACTTGAGTCAGCAACGCGTTCTACACCGAGATCCGCGGCCGGCGAAGGAGGATGCGGTGGGCACGGCGGTGATCGTAGCGGCGGTGCGGACCCCGATCGGCAAGCGCGGCGGCGCGCTGGCTGGGCTGCACGCGGCCGAAATTCTCGGCACCGCGCAGACTGCCCTGCTGGAACGGGCCAGCCTACCGGCAGGCGCCATCGAGCAGGTGATCGGCGGCTGCGTGACCCAGGCGGGCGAGCAGTCGAACAACGTCACCCGGACCGCCTGGCTGCATTCCGGGCAGCCGTACCAGGCGGGCTGCCTCACCCTCGACGCCCAGTGCGGCTCGGCGCAGCAGGCCGTGCACCTGGTGGCCGGCCTGATCGCGGCCGACGCGATCGAGGCCGGCATCGCCTGCGGGGTGGAGGCGATGAGCCGGGTGCCGCTGGGGGCGGCGGCCCGGGCCGACGCCGGAGCGCCTCGGCCGGCCTCCTGGAGTATCGACATGCCGAACCAGTTCGTCGCCGCGGAGCGGATCGCGCAGCGGCGGGGCCTGTCCCGCGCGGAGCTCGACCGGTTCGGCCTGCGCTCGCAGACCTCGGCCCAGCTCGCCTGGGCGCAAGGGCGGTTCGACCGCGAGATCGTGCCCGTCAAAGCGCCGGTCCTGGATGCCGACCGTCAGCCGACCGGTGAGACACGCACCGTCGACCGCGATGAGGGCCTGCGCGAGACGCGCCTGGAGGCACTGGCTGGGCTGCGGCCGGTGGTTGAGGACGGCCTGCATACGGCGGGCACGTCGTCACAGATCTCCGACGGCGCCGCCGCCGTCCTCCTGGTGGCGGCGAGCCGGGCGCACGAGCTCGGCCTGCAGCCGCGGGCGCGCATCGTGGCGCAGTGCCTGATCGGGGACGAGCCCTACTACCACCTCGATGGGCCGATCGCGGCGACCGAGCGGGTGCTCGCGCGCAGCGGCATGACCATCGGCGACATCGACCTGTTCGAGGTGAACGAGGCGTTCGCCTCAGTGGTGCTGTCCTGGATGAGCGTGCACCAGCCGGACCCGGAGCGGGTCAATGTCAACGGCGGCGCCATCGCGCTCGGCCACCCGGTCGGCAGCACAGGTGCCCGGCTGATCACCACGGCCCTGCACGAACTGGAGCGGCGGGACGCGACGACAGCGCTCATCACCATGTGCGCCGGAGGCGCGATGTCCACCGCCACCATCATCGAGCGCCTCTAAACTCCGCCCTGCCCAAGGTTCCAGAGCGGCGACGGGTAACGGCTCGGGCTCCGGGGGATCACCCGCCGGAAGGCGGCCATTCGCGGCGCAGCAGGGCGTAGAGAAGATCATCGGTCCATTCACCCTTGGCCCAGGTGCTTTCGCGCAGGTGACCCTCGCGGCGCATGCCCAGTCGTTCCAGCACGCTCGCCGAGGCCGCGTTCCGCGCGTCGCAGCAGGC
>CAYPQM010000027.1:6585-16674 GCA_964412845.1 uncultured Streptosporangiaceae bacterium | reverse complement strand
CAGCTCTGGTACCGGGCCACCTCAGCGGAGGAGCGGTACGCCGTGAAGCCATCCACATCCGCCGGCTGGAATCGGCGCAGCGCGACCCGCGTCGCGGCCAGGCTGGTAAAACCGTCATCCGGCATGGCCCCAGAATCTCATCCTGGGGAGTGCCCGGCGGCAGGCTCGGATCTGGGTGCTTCAGGGAATGGAGATATCGAGCCGCGAGGTTGCGCCAGTTGGGCCGCAGCTTCCCTTCGGCTTCTTCTTTCCTGTTCGTGGCTGGCAGGTTACGGCAGTAACCTGCACGTGCTGATAGGACCGAGATGTGAAGGGAATATCAATCGTCCGCTGCACCCCGCCCGAGGAGTCAGGCGCGATGATATCTTGCGAGAGCTCGATGCACTGCTTATGAAGGCCGCTGCTGAAGTAGTAACATGGATCCTGCGTGCAGCTAACGGTTACTTTCTTCTTTATTTTCAGGGCCCGCACCTTGCGACTGCCGCACATTTTTTGCAGATGCCAAGAACGCGGCACAGCAATTGCATTGATCGTCAGCCATTCGTGGGAAGAAAGCTTAGCGGCCGATACAGCAATGGAGAGAGTAGCTTCGGCCCCGTTGAACTGCAGGGTTTCACCGATCTCGGCCACCGTGGAGGTCTGGCTTATAGTCTCCAGGCGCAGCGCCCCGTACGCCGACGTCGATGTGAGCATAATTGCGGAGAGCAGCAGCACGCATTGGAGGTTGAGCAGTTCAGGGAACCTGCGGTGCAGAGGCCTCGTGCGGCGTGATCGACGGACAATGCTTCGCTGACTCCGGCCGGATCTTAATACCCTATTTCGCCGGAATCCCGAGATTTTACGGCGAGACAGAATCCAGGTCACTGCACAAACGATCAATGTCAAGGAACATGCCCACAGGCCCAGGGTTACCAGCGCACTGACGCTGCCATTACCAGAATTATCCCCGAATGGGGATGGAATTATCCATATCGTCAGAGAGAACGCCGAGGTCATCACGAGGAAGACGATTAAAGCGGCCATGAACGGAATCGGGTGCGCGTTA
Source organism: uncultured Streptosporangiaceae bacterium (assembly GCA_964412845.1). GTDB lineage: Bacteria > Actinomycetota > Actinomycetes > Streptosporangiales > Streptosporangiaceae > JAWWPY01. The sequence goes on along the minus strand of CAYPQM010000027.1, from coordinate 15,629 downwards.
CTCCGGATAAAGACACTCGCCACCGCCGCAAGTGCACCGGCTAACAGGAAAGTCGCAACCACTGAAACGCGGATCGGCTCGTTTCTGAGAACTACCCCGATCTCAGCGGACTTGAGGCCGATCACGTTCAGCACGCCGGCGAAGCCGGCCACCACAAAGCCCAGAAGATTCCTGACATCACCGAGACCGGTATCGGAAGTACTGGCCTTAGGCATGTATTGCCCCCCGGTTCCCAGAGCCCACTGGCATGCAACGTGAGCATGCAAAGCGGCCTCGGACTGCGGGGAATAGCACAGACACGGACTTGCGCGTCCAAGCCTGACGGGAGTTTATCCAAGTACTACTGACCCACGCAACGGCATAGCGCTGAGACGCAGCGCGCGCTCCCCCGGCCGGGCTCCGGGGATCAGTTGCCTGAAGGCGGCCACTCGCGGGCCAGCAGGGTACGAAGGCTGGTGGCTTGGCGCTCCAGGTCGGCCTCGGGCACGGGGTCAGATGAGAGGATCTGGTCCCACCCGATTGGCCCGCCCGCGGCCGGATCATCCCGGTAGCGGGGCACGACATGGGTATGCAGGTGGGGGACGGTGTTTCCCAGGGTCTGGTAGTTCACCTTGACCGGATCGAACTGCGCCCACACCGCCCGGCCCACCGCGAGCACTTCCGCCCAGTAGCCGGCCGCCTGCCCGGGACTGAGGTCGGTCGGTTCCGCGATGTGCCCGTGCCGCCATACGACGAGGCAATAGCCCGGGAGGCGGCTCCGACGCTCCAGGTGCACCTCAGCGAACTCGCCCGTGTGCACCTCGACCCAGAAGTCGCTGTCGCCCTGGCCCAGTGCGGGGCAGATCGGGCAGCCCAGGCCGGCCATCCGCTCGGTCCAGTCCTCAGGCCACCCACGACCAGCCATGGCCTCATTCAACCACCCGCCAGGCCAGCCCAATCGCGCTGGTGAAGAGGCGCCGCGCGGTCAGGACACGCGGCGGCCAAGCCGCCGGAAGCAGTACCCGGCCAGGACCAGGGCGAGGACGAGGTAGATCGCGGTCTCGGTCCACTGGAGGGGCCAGTAGCGGCGGGTGGGCTGGTAGCTGACGGCGATCCGGATGCCGTGGCTGGCCAGGCAGGGCGTCCAGGCGGGACTGCCGGCAAGTGCACCCGACTTGCAGGCCGCCGGGCTGGTACCGACCGGCTGCCCGGCGGCGTTGACGGCTCCGCTGGACAGTATCCAGGCGCCCGGCTGGCTCGGGAGGTAGTCCACGCTGAACGCGAAGGTGCCGTCCGGCCCGATCTGAGTCGGCAGGGAGGTGAAGGAACTGATCGCGGCGGTCGCGTTCTTGGGCGGGAACAGGTGCGGGCGGATCCCCAGCGGCATGGCGACCTGGATGGCGGCGAAGACGGCCAGGGTGATGGCCATAGCCGGGATGGCACGCCGGAGGAGGACCCCCGCAGTGACGCCGAGGGTGAAGGCGAACGCGGCGTAGCCGAGCGGGACGATGCCATGGGCGGCGAAGTCCAGCGGGCTGAACGGGCTCATGCCGAGCGGGAAACTGCTGGTGGTCGCGAGGCGGGCGGCCTGCCCGATGGGTGCTCCCCACCAGGACTGGATGAGGCTGAGCGCCTCGGTGACGGCCATGGCGACCAGGCCGGCCAGCGTCAGCTTGACCGCCAGCCACCGGGTGCGGGTGACGCTCTGCGTCCAGGCCAGCCGGAACGTCCCGGCCTCGAACTCGCGGGCGATCAGCGGGGCTCCCCAGAAGATGCCGATGACGGCGGGCGCGAGGACGATGCCGGCGATGCCGAGCACGTACACGACCGGGTAGATGCCGGTTCCCAGCTGGCTGAGGAAGTTGCTGGCCAGCTGCCCGCAACTGCCGCCGTGGCAGCCGGTGATCCCGCTGGCGCCATACAAGCTGGCCAGGTGCGGCCCGGTGACCGCCAGCAGGACCGCGAACGCGGCCAGCGCCGCGATCGCAGTGACGGCTTGGGCCCGGAACTGGCGCCAGGTCAGCCAGATCATTTCTGCACCTCCAGATGGTGGTTGCGGCGGCCGCGTCCGGCGGCCTGGCTCATGTAGGCCAGGACCAGGTCCTCCAGGCCGACCTCGGAGACCGTCCAGGCCGGGTCGAGGACCGGGTCGCTGGTGCGCACCAGCAGCGTGGACTGCCGGTCGGTGTGACTGGCGGAGATGACCTGCTGCCCGGCCGGCAGCGTGTCCGGGTCCCGGCGCGGGCCGGACAGCAGGTGGTGAGTGGCCAGCAGTTCCTCGACCGGCCCGGCGACCCGCACCCGCGAGCCAACCAGCACGATCAGGTAGTCGCAGACCCGTTCCAGGTCCGCGACCAGGTGCGAGGACAGCACCACCGACAGCTCCTGCTCGGCGACGGACTCCATCAGGTCCTGCAGGAACTCCCGCCGGGCCAGCGGGTCCAGGCTGGCCACCGGCTCATCCAGGAGCAGCAACTCCGGCCGCTTGGCGATAGCCAGGGTCAGCGCGAGCTGGGCCCGCTGGCCGCCGGAGAGCTTCCCGGCCTTCTGGCCAGGATCCAGGTCCAGCCGCTCGATCCGGTCACGCGCCAGCTCCGCGTCCCAGCCCGGGTTGAGATGGGCGCCGAGCCTGAGGTGGTCGGTGACCGGCAGCCCGGCGTAGACCGGCGCGTCCTGGGCGACGAATCCCACCCTGGCCAGCTGGGCCGGGCTGGCCGGGGGCGGGCCACCCAGCACCTCGATCGTGCCCGTGGTCGGCGCCAGCAGCCCGGTGGCCAGGCTCAGCAGGGTTGTCTTCCCGGCCCCGTTGGGGCCGACCAGGCCCACGACGTGCCCGGCCGGGATGGAAAGCGTGCAGTCAGCCAGCGCCCACAGCCGCCGGTACCGCTTCCCGAGCCCGTGGGCTTCCAGGACGGCGGTCATGCTATGTCCTCCTCAGCGGCGGACCGAAAGGTGCTGATGAACAGGGCCTCGATGGACTCGTCGTCCAGCCCGGCCCGGCGCGCCTTGGCCAGCCAGCGCTGCAGGTCGCGGCGGAGCGGCCCGTGCGCGGCCAGCGACGCGCCGGCCAGCGTGCCGGTCACGAACGTCCCGATCCCCGGCCGGGCCGCCGCCAGCCCTTCGTATTCCAGCTCCCGGTAGGCCTTGAGCACCGTGTTGGGGTTGATCGCCAGCCCCGCCGCCACGTCCTTGACCTTGGGCAGCTGGTCGCCCTCGCGCAGCAGGCCCAGCCGCAGCGCCTGCCGTACCTGGTGGATCAGCTGCAGGTACGGCGCAACACCGGACCGGCCGTCCAGGTGGAATTCGATCACCATGTCCTCGATTCATATCTAGGTAACTAGCACTATAGCTTCCTATCTAGCTGGCTAGTCAAGCTATCATCGCACTGCGAATCCACACGGAACTCACACGCGAACCATGCGGCTCCTGGGCTCCGGCGGCCCGAGGATGGAAGGCATGACTGCTCTGCTGCGGGTCAGGGATGCGATCAGGCCGTCAGGGGCGGCGGGCTGGGACCGCACCGAGATTTTCCTGGCCCTGGGGGCTTTCGCGGTGCTGTGCATCGCGGCGCTGAGCGTCGCGCCCTATCTCATCGAGCCCGACGACTACGCGTATCGCGCCTCGATCATCGCCATCACCCAGGGGCATTTCCTGACCCTGTCCACCACCCAGGTGCACGCGCTGTCCGCGCAGTTGACCCGGTCCGACGGGCAGGCCGCCGGCGGCAACGTGCGCGCCGGGAGCGCCGCCGGGGGGCTGCCCGCCATCGCCCAGTGGGTGCAGCTGCCCAGCGGGCGGTGGATCAGCGAGAAGGATCCCGGGTACCCATTCCTGGCCGCGCCCTTCCAGTGGCTGGGCATCATCCGGCTAGCGCCGCTGTTTTACGGGGCGCTGGGCGGCCTGGGCCTGTTCGCCGGCGCCCGGCGCTGGCTGGGCCGGTTCGGCGGCGCCCTGGCGGTCGGCCTGTTCTGCTCCTCGGGCGCGGCGCTGCTGTTCGCCTGGCGCGACTACATGCCGACGTTCACTGAGGCCTCGCTGATCGCGGCGGGTACCGGCGCCTTGTTGTGGGCCGTGCTGGCCACCGAGGCCTCTGCCCGGCGGCGGACCTGGGCCGGGCTGGCCGGGTTCGTGGCGCTGGAGGCCGCGGTGTTCGTCCGGTACACCGACATCGTGGTGCTCGGCTGCGCGGTCACGGCGGTGGCCGTGGCGTGGCGGCGGCGGGCGGTGCGGCTGCCCGCGAGTGCGCTGGGCTGGTGGCTGGGCTCCGTCGCGGTGGCCGGGGCGGGCGTGGCCGTGTTCGACGATCTCGTGTACGGCGGCCCGCTCACCTCCGGGTACCGGACGGGTGAGATCCGCTTCGGCCTCAGCGCGGTGCTGCCTAACCTTCAGCGCATGCCGGCCCACCTGATCCAGGCCATGCCCATGCTGGTGCTGGGGCTGGGGGCGCTGGCGTGGATCGCCGGGCGGCGAGTGCGGCTGCGGCGCGCCGATGGCGAGCGCGCCGCCGGCGCCCGCCGCGACTTCGCTGTGGGCCTCGCGCTGGCCGCGTCATGGTTCGCCGTGTGGGGCCTGTATGCCGCCTACTCCTGGACCGCCCATCCCGGGCTCAGCACCTTGCAGGCCGCCCGGTTCTACGTCCCCGCGATCGGCGCCATCGCGCTGCTGGCCGCCTGGCTGGTGATCCGCGTACCGCCCCGGGCGGCGCTGGCCGCGGTGACCGCGGCCGCCGTCATCGCCGTGCTGTCCGGGCTGGGCGTCTGGTCCTTCGGCGGCATGCGCCCAGCCGCGGGCCCGGCCGTGATGCGCCACCCGGGCGGACCGTCGGGCCCGGGGCGGCAGCCGCACGGACCGGCCGGGCCGGCCGGCAGTCCCAGCGCGAGCGGGTAACTCGGCGGGCGGCCGCTACGGATGCTGGCTGCTGACCGAGATCACCTCGCCGGTCAGGTACGAGGCGTAGTCGCTGGCCAGGAAGACCATGACCGTGGCCACCTCCCACGGCTGTGCCGCGCGCCCGAACGCCTCCCGGCTGGCCAGCTCGGCGAGCAGTTCCTCGCTGGTCACCTTGGCCAGGAAGGGATGGGCGGCCAGGCTCGGCGCGACCGCGTTCACCCGGATGCCGTGCGCGGCCACATCCAGCGCCGCGCACCGGGTCAGCGCCATGACCCCGGCCTTCGCGGCCGCGTAGTGCGCCTGGCCCGGCTGGGCACGCCAGCCAAGCACCGATGCGTTGTTGACGATGGCTCCGCCGTGGCCCTGGGCGACCATCTGGTGCAGCGCCGCCCTGGTGCAGCGGAAGGTGCCGTTGAGCGTGACGTCGAGCACCCGCAGCCACTCATCGTCGGTCATCTCCAGCACTGAGCTGGTGCCGCCGAGCCCGGCGTTGTTGATAAGAACATCGATGCGCCCGAACTGCCGCACCGCAGCGGCCACCAGCGCCTGGACCTCTCCTTCGTCGGTCACATCACAGGCGGCCGAGCCCACCTGATCCCCGTGCTCCTCGGCCAGCTCGTCCCGGGTCGCGGCCAGCCGGCGCGCGTGCTGGTCGCTGATCATCACCTGGGCACCTTCCGCCAGGCAGCGCCGCGCCACGGCCGAGCCGATGCCGGTGCCGGCCGCGGCGGTGACCACCACGACCTTGCCGGCCAGCAAGTGACGTCCGGCCGGCGGGACCAGGGCTGGCCCGCCTGGGGCAGTCACGGCCTGGCCTGGCGGGGCAGGCCGAGCGCCCGCTCGGCGATGATGGTCCGCTGGATCTCGCTGGACCCGCCGTAGATCGTGTCGGCCCGGCTGAACAGGAACAGCCGCTGCCAGTCGGTCAGGTCATACGGCGGTCCGCTGGCCAGCATCGACGACGCCCCCAGCACCTCCATGGCCAGCTCGCCGAGTTCCTGATGCCATCGTGACCACAGCAGTTTCATGACCGAGGCCTCTGCGCCCGTTCCCGCGCCGGCCGGGGCATCCAGCGTCGCGAGGGCGTGCGCACGCATGACCTCCAGGCCGATCCAGGCCCGGGCGAGCTTGTCGCGGACCAGCGGATCGGCGCCCGCCGCGCCGCGCCGGGCGGCGTCCACCAGGCCGTCGAGTTCCCGCCGGAACATGACCTGCTGGCCGAGCGTGGCCACGCCCCGCTCGATGGCCAGCGTCGCCTTGGCGATCCGCCAGCCGTCGCCGACCTCGCCGACCACGAAGCCACGGTCGGTGCGGGCGCCGTCGAAGAACACTTCGTTGAACTCCGACGTGCCGGTCAGCTGGCGGATCGGGCGGACCGTGACACCGGCCTGGCGCATGGGCACCAGCAGGTAGGACAGGCCTGCTCCGCGCTGCGAGCCGGCTTGCGTGCGAGCCAGGACGAAGCACCAGTCGGCCACATGGGCCAGCGACGTCCATACCTTCTGCCCGGTGATCACCCACTGATCGCCGTCGAGGGTCGCTGTGGTGGCCACGGCGGCCAGGTCCGATCCGGCCCCAGGCTCGGAGTAGCCCTGGCACCACAGTTCCCGCACCGCGGCGATGGGCGGCAGGAACCGCCGTCGCTGCTCTGGCGTGCCGAACGCGACCAGGGTCGGCCCGAGCAGTTCTTCACCCAGGTAGCCGACCCGCGCTGGCGCGCCGCTGCGGGCGTACTCCTCGTGGAAGATGACTTGCTCCGCCAGCGTCGCGTCGTGGCCACCGAACTCGGCTGGCCAGCCCAGGCAGGTCCAGCCAGCCGCCGCGAGATGGCGATTCCAGGCCAGCCGTTCGTCGTGCGCCTCGTGCTCGCGACCCGGCCCACCTGCTCCGCGCAGCTCAGCGAAGCGGCCGGTGAGGTTCTCCGCCAGCCACTGCCGCACGCGGCTGCGGTACTCCTCATCCCGCGCGGAGAGCTGCACCGGTGCCTCCCATCGACGAACCCCGCGGGCCCACCGGGGGGGTGCGGGCCCGCGGGGCGCCGAGTCTGGCGAGCAACTGCCGCCACGCGTAGGCTCAGCCTACCAAGCACTTGCTTCGCTGGAGGAGTTAGGTGGAACTCACCGTCCCGGCCGCCGTGGCGGGCGCGGCGCGGGAGTTCGGCGACGCGGCGGCCCTGATCGAGCCAGGCGGCCCGCGGCTCAGTTACCGGCAACTGCATGAGCAGGTCAGCATGGTCGCGCGAGCATTCATCGCCGAGGGCGTGGCCCCGGGAGACCGGGTGGCCATCTGGTCGCCCAACACCCATCACTGGGTGCTCGCCGCGCTCGGCGCGCTGCAGGCGGGCGCGACGCTGGTGCCGGTCAACACCCGGTTCACCGGCCCCGAGGCGCTCGATGTCATCAGCCGCAGCGGCGCCCGCGCCCTGATCGTGGCGGGCCCGTTTCTCGGCACCGACCGGCTGGCTACGCTCCGCACCGCCGCAGAGAAGCAAAAAACCACCCCGCCGCCCAACGCATCGCCCGACAGCGCATGCCTCGATCAGCTCCGTCTCGTGGTCCGGGTGCCCGTCGAGGCCGCCCCGCCAGCTGATCCAGCCGGAAGGCCGGCTGACCGGACGGCCAGCGGGCCGGCCGACCGGACCGCCGGAAGGCCGGCTGGGCTGAGCGCCGGGAGGCCGGCCGATGCGAGGGCCGGGAGGCCGGCTGAGACGATGGCCGGAGGGCTGGCCGACCTGACCGCCGGCAGGCCGACTGGGCTGGCGGCCGTGAGGCCGGCTGATGCGAGGGCCGGAACATTGACGGCTGGCGCACTGGCCCGCACGGTCATCGACTGGGCTGAGTTCGGGAAGCGGGCCACGGGAGTCTCCGCCGCGCTGGCCGACGCCCGGGCCGCGATGGTCCAGCCTGAGCACGTCAGCGACATCCTGTTCACGTCCGGCACCACCGGGCGGAGCAAGGGTGCGATGAGCGCCCACCGCCAGTCGCTGGCCGTCGCCCAGGCCTGGGCCGAGTGCGGCGGCCTGACCAGGGCTGACCGCTACCTCGTGGTCAACCCGTTCTTTCACAGCTTCGGCTACAAGGCGGGCATCCTGGCCTGCCTGGTCAGCGGCGCCGCCATCGTGCCCATGCCGGTGTATGACGCCGGGCGGGCCATCCGGCTGGTCGAGTCCGAGCGGATCACCGTGTTCCCCGGTGCGCCGACGATCTACCGGACGATCCTCGATCACCCGGACCGAGCCACCGGTGACCTGTCCAGCCTGCGGCTCGCGGTGACCGGCGCGGCGGTCGTCCCGGTCGCCCTGGTCGAGCGGATGCGCCGCGAGCTGAGTTTCGACACGGTGCTCACCGCGTACGGGCTGACCGAGGCGGTGGTGGCGACGATGTGCCGGCCCGGTGACGACCCGGAAACGGTGGCCCACACCTCGGGGCGGGCCACCGCGGGCTTCGAGGTCCGGATCGCCGGGCCGGCCGGCAGCGTGGCCGGGGCCGGCGAGCAGAACCCCGGCGAAAAACGCCCAGGCGAGCAGAGCCCAGCCAGACAACGCCCAGGCGAGCAGAGCCCAGCCAGACAGCACCCGGCCGAGCAGATACCAGGTGAGATCCTGCTCCGCGGGCCGAACGTGATGCTGGGCTACCTCGACGACCCGGCGGCGACCAGTGCCGCGGTCGACGCGGACGGCTGGCTGCACACCGGCGATGTCGGCTTCCTCGACCCGAGGGGGTACCTGACCATCACCGACCGGCTCAAGGACATGTACATCTGCGGCGGCTTCAACGTGTACCCGGCCGAAGTGGAGCAGGTACTCGCCCGGCTCGACGGGGTCGCCGAGTCAGCCGTCATCGGGGTGCCCGACGCCCGGCTCGGCGAGGTCGGCAAGGCCTACCTGGTCCGCCGCCCGGGCTATGCCCTGGAGCCGGCGGACGTGCTGGCGTTCTGCCGGGAACGGCTGGCCAATTACAAGGTGCCCCGCCAGCTGGAGTTCCGGGCGGACCTGCCCCGTAACCCGGCAGGCAAGCCACTCAAGCGACTGCTCAGGGAGGAATCCGGATGACCGGCGAGACAGCCGCGGGTGCCGAGGCCGCGCCGCGGGACGCCGCGCGGGAGGCGCCCGCGCGTGCGGAACCCGCGAGTGTGGAACCAGGCCCTGCGGAACCAGGGCCTGCGGAACCAGGGCC
>CAYPQM010000027.1:0-6485 GCA_964412845.1 uncultured Streptosporangiaceae bacterium | reverse complement strand
CCTGCGGAACCAGGGCCTGCGGAACCAGGGCCCGACGAATCTGCGTCTGACGAGCCCGTGCGCTACCAGCGGCGCGGCGCCATCGCCATGGTGACGCTGAACCGGCCGCGGTACCGCAACGCCCAGAACTCCGCGATGACCTACGCCCTGGACGCGGCCTTCACCCGCGCGGTCAACGACGACCAGGTCGCGGTGATCGTGCTGGCCGGCGCCGGTGACCACTTCAGCGCGGGCCACGACATCGGCACCCCCGGCCGGGACGTCGACGTGTCCTTCGACCGGCATGCGGTGCTGTGGTGGGATCACGTGGGCAAGGTCGGCGCGGACGCTCGCTACGCCCGCGAAATGGAGGTCTACCTCGGCATGTGCCGCCGCTGGCGGGAGATCCCCAAGCCGACCATCGCGATGGTGCACGGCGCGTGCATCGCCGGCGGCCTGATGCTGGCCTGGGTGTGCGACCTGATCGTCGCCGCGGACGACGCCTTCTTCGCCGACCCGGTGGTGCGGATGGGGATACCGGGCGTGGAGTACTTCGCCCATCCCTGGATGCTCGGCCCGCGCGCGGCCAAGGAGGTGCTGTTCACCGGCGACCGCTTCGACGCGCACCGTGCCTACCAGCTGGGCATGGTGAACCGGGTCGTGCCGCGGGCCGAGCTGGCCGACGTGACATTGGCACTGGCCGAGCGTGTGGCCACTATGCCCTCCTTTGGGTTGGCCCTGGCCAAACGGGCGGTCAACCAGTGCGAGGACCTGATGGGAATGCGGCCGGGCATGGACTCGGTCTTCGGCCTGCATCACGTCGCGCACTCGCACAACGCCGAGGTCTCCGGTGACTCCCTGGCCGGCCTGGACGCCCGTGGCATGAAGCGCAGCACGAAAAGGGCAGACGGGTGACCCCCGATCCTGGTGACGCCGCCCGCGAATTCCGGGCCGAGGTGCGGGACTGGCTGGCCGCGCATGTGCCGCCCGAGCCGCTGCCGTCGGTGGACACCGATGAGGGGTCCGCGCGGCACCGCGAATGGGAGCGCGAGCTCGCCGCGGCGCGACTGGCGGTGGTGTCCTGGCCGGCCGAGTACGGCGGCCGCGGCGCGTCACTGCTGGAGTGGCTGGTCTTCGAGGACGAGTACCACGCGGCCGGCGGCCCGGTCCGGATCGGCCAGAACGGGCTGTTCCTGCTTGCCCCCACGCTGTTCGCGCACGGCACCGCCGATCAGCGCGATCGCCTGCTGCCCAGGATGGCCAGGGCGGACGACGTCTGGGCGCAGGCGTGGTCGGAGCCGGAAGCGGGCAGCGACCTCGCCGCGATCCGGGCCAAGGCGGTTCGCACCGGCGGGGGCTGGCTGCTGTCGGGCACGAAGACGTGGAGTTCCCGCGCGGTGTGCGCCGACCGGGCATTCGGCCTGTTCCGCAGCGACCCCGGCGCGCAGCGCCACCGTGGCCTGACCTACCTGCTCTTCGACCTGCACACCGACGGCGTGACCGTGCGCCCCATCCGCCAGCTCGGCGGCGAGGCCGGTTTTGCGGAGATCTTCCTCGACGACGTGTTCGTGCCCGATGCCGACGTGATCGGCGCGGCCGGCGAGGGCTGGCGGATCGCGATGAGCACCGCGAGCCACGAGCGCGGGCTGTCCCTGCGCAGCCCGGGGCGGTTCTGTGCGGCCGCCGCGCGGCTCATCGAACTGTGGCAGCGAGCCGGCGACCCGGCCGACACGGCCCTGCGGGACAGGGTCGTCGATGCCTGGATCGGTGCGCGAGCCTACCGGCTGCACACCTTCGGGACCGCGGCCCGGCTCGCCGCGGGCGGGACCATGGGCGCGGAGTCCAGCCTCGGCAAAGTGCTCTGGTCCGAGCTTGACGTTGCCCTGCAGGAAACAGCCATGGACCTGCTCGGGCCGCAGGCCGAGGTGCGCGACCACGCGGCTCCGGATGGGCGCTGGCTGGGTGACTACCTGTTCTCGCTGGCCGGGCCGATCTACGCGGGCACCAACGAGATCCAGCGCAACGTGATCGCCGAGCGGCTGCTGGGGCTGCCCAAATGAAACAACCTCCGATGGGCCTCGCCCGGTCGGCTGAACAGGAACAGTTCGCGGCCGCCCTGCACGACATGCTCACCGCCGCTGACACCCCCGCCGCGGCGCGGCGGTGGGCCGCGGGCGACCGTGCGCCGGGTCTCGCGTCGTGGCGCAGGCTCGCCGGGCTGGGTGTGGCCGCGCTCGCGGTGCCGGAGAAATGGGGCGGCCTCGGGGCCAGCCCAGTGGACCTCGTCGTCGCCTGCGAGGAACTTGGGCATCACGCGATGCCGGGGCCAGTGGCTGAGTCGCTCGCCGCCGTGCCGCAACTGCTCGCCGCGCTGGTCGATGAGGGCATCTGCGAGGAGAGCCGGTGTGCTCCGTGGCTTTCCGGGCTGGCCGCCGGAGACCTGATCGCCGCGCTGGCCATGCCGCCGCGACTGCCATACGCGGTGGACGCCGACGTCGCGGGCCTGGTCGTGCTCGTGGACGCCGACACCGTGTGGCTCGCCGCGCCGGGTACCCGGCACCAGTCACTCGATCCGGCCCGGTTCCTGTTCGAGGCGCGCGGCCAGCAGGTGCTGGCGCACGGTCCCGACGTGGCCGCCGTGGTGGCCCGCACGCTCGATCTCGGTGCACTGGCCAGCGCGGCTCAGCTGGCCGGCGCGGGCCGGGCCCTGCTGGAGGCCAGCGTCCGGTACGCCGGGCAGCGGGTGCAGTTCGGCCAGCCGATCGGGGCGTTCCAGGCCGTCAAGCATCACCTCGCCGACGTGGCGATCGCGCTGGAGTTCGCCCGGCCACTGCTCGACGCCGCGGCGATGGCGCTCGCGGCCGGCGACGGTTCCGGCGACGGGACGACGGCCAGCCGGGACGTCTCGGCCGCGAAGGTCGCGTGCGCGGACGCGGCCCACCGGGCCGCCCGAGTCGCTCTTCAGGTGCACGGCGCGATCGGTTACACGCAGGAGAACGACCTCAGCCTGTGGCTGACCAAGGTCCGGGCGCTGGTCCCAGCGTGGGGCAGCCAGGCCGAGCACCGCGGCCGGGTCATGGCCGCCCTCACCGGCAAGGAACAGTCAAGTGCCGCTGACTGACGAGCAGCGGGCGCTACGCGACGCGGTGCGCACGCTGCTGGCCCGGCAGCAGCGGCGAAGCCCCGGTGCTGAGCCTGGCCATGACCGGGGCTACGACGAGTCGCTGTGGAAGCGGCTGTGCGGTGAGATCGGCGTCGCGGGGCTGGCGCTGCCCGAACGGTACGGCGGCGCCGGAGCCGGGCCGATCGAGACGCACATCGTGGCGGCGGAACTCGGCCGCCACCTCACCCCGTCGCCCTTGCTCGGCTCGGCGGTCCTCGCCGCCCAGGCCCTGCTGGCCACCGGTGACACCGCAGCGGGCCAGCGGCTGCTGCCGGGAATCGCCGACGGCACCGCGATCGCGGCCCTGGCCTGGACAGAAGCGGCCGGGCAGTGGGATCACGGACAGGTCGCGGTCCGCGCGGCCGGCGACGACGGCGACGGCGGCGGCTGGGTGCTGGACGGCACAGCCCACCACGTGCTCGACGGGCACGCCGCCGACATGCTGCTGGTCGCCGCCCGCGCGCCGGACGGCATCCGGCTGTTCCAGGTCGACCCGCAACACCGCGGCGTCACCCGCTCGGCGATGACCGCCATGGACACCACCCGCCAGTTCGCCACCGTTCGGCTGGCCAGCGCCCCCGGCCAGCCCATCGGCAACGGGGCCGCTGCCACGGCGCTGGCCCGCGCGAGGGATCTCGCCTGCGTCGCGCTCAGCGCCGAGCAGGTCGGGGCGGCGGAGCGGGCCCTCGAACTGACCGTGGACTACGCGAAAGTCCGAGTCCAGTTCGGCCGCCCCATCGGCGGCTTCCAGGCCCTTCAGCACCGGATGGCCGACCTGCACGTCTTGGTGGAGTCGGCCCGTTCGGTGTCCTACGCCGCGGCGTCGGCGGCGGCTGAGGGCGCGGCTGACCTCGGGCTGCGTGCGGCGGCGGCCAAGGTCTACTGCTCGGAGACGCTCGTCCGGGTCGCGGGCGAGATGATCCAGCTGCACGGCGCCATCGGCATCACCTGGGAGCATGACGCCCACCGGTACTTCAAGCGCGCGCATGGCGCCGCGCAGCTCTTCGGGCCGCCATCCGGGCACGTCGCCAGGATCGCAGCGGCACTCATCGACCGCTGACGCCCGGCGACCGGTGCCACGGCCGACATCTACTGTTCACGGCGTGCCGTCAGGGTGCTTTAGGCGGATTGGCCTACACTCATGCCTCATGAGCAGGAATTCAAGCATCGGCCTGACATCGTCCGGGATCGTGCTGGTGATCGTTGGGGCCATCCTGAGGTTGGCTACTTCAGTGCACAGCTCCGGATTCAACATCCACAAGGTGGGCGATGTTCTGCTTCTAGTCGGGATCCTGCTTGTCATCTTGAGCCTCATCACCATGGCAATGGCGGCCAGAGGCCGGGCACGAACGTAGGCCGGCCGCCTCGCGTACCCAAAGCTCTCCCTAGATTCGCCGTAGCAAAGGGCTAGCACCCCTTCATCAAACGGTGAGGAAGACATTGCCGGGCATCGCCGCGAGCCCGATGTTGGACGTGATCACCGCAGCCACGGTGGTGTTGAGGCGACTGGCGTTGAAGGGGCCGGACTGGATCACCAGGACGGGGCGGCGTTTGGCGGGCTTGCCGCCACGGGCTTCCCCGAGGTCAGCCCAGTAGATGCTGCCGCGCTGGATCACCAGTCGTCCTCGGCCAGGCGGCACCGTCCCGCGGCCGCCGCAGCCGGACTGGACTCGTCTGTCCCGCTAGCCTGGAGCGCCTCATCGATCTGCCGCGTCAGCGAGCACCCGGCTGCCGGCTGGGTTGGTTCGTTCGGCCTGGCCTGCGGGACTTCCGGCTCTTACTCCTTGGCACTGCGGGCGGCAGGCTAATGAGCGTGGAGTGGAATCCACGGTGGGTTCGCCCGCCGCCGGCGGCACTCCCAGGAGGAGGCGGACCGTGACGGCAGCACGTGAGCACGACGGAGTAGCAGCCGGGGCCGCCCGCGGGCCTGCCGCCGGCGGCGGCGGCGGCGGCGGGACGACGATGGCGACCCGGCTGACCAGCGAACAGGTCTGGCGCGCGATCGCCGGGGCGTCGTTCGCGGTGGTGAGCTATGTCACCCCGGCGGGGCAGCCCCGGTCGAGCGGCGTCGTGTACGCCACGGCCGGACAGCGGCTGTATGTGGCCGTCGCCGACGATGGCTGGAAGGCCAGGCATATCGCGGCCAGCGGGCGGGTGGCGGTGACCGTGCCGGTCCGGCGGGGCGGCGTGCTGTCACTGCTCTTCCCCATTCCGCCGGCCACTGTCAGTTTCCACGGCACGGCGATCGTCCATCCGGCCGGCCCAGTGCAGGCCCGCGCGGTACCGAAGGAGCTGGCGTCCCTGCTGCCCGCCGAGCGGCAGGCCTCAAGCTGCCTCCTGGAGATCCTTCCCGAGGATCACTTCGTGACCTACGGGCTGGGCGTGTCCCTCATGCAGATGCGCAACCCGTCCGCCGCCCGCGCGCGCGTACCGGTGGGCACGCCGAACGGGAAGGTCGCCCAAACGTGACGACCGCCGCGGAATAGGCAGCGATCCCGGCCAGCCGCGCCGACCTGATCGACCGCCCGTTGCCCGCAGTGCTGACCACGCATCTGCCCGGCGGGCGGCTGCAATCCACCATCGTCTGGTCCGACCACGACGGTGGCCATCTGCTGATCAACACGATGCGGGAATTTCAGAAGGCCCGCAACCTGCCTGACCGGCCGCTGGCCACCGTCCTGATCGTCGAGCCCGGCGATGCGAACCCGCCGGTAAACGCCACGCGCAGGCTCGCGGACCGCCTGGATGTCGAGCCGCTGGTGGCCGGGGTCCCTATTTCAACTGGCACACAACGTCGGCCATCGCGCCATGGCCACTACGGACCTGCACAATGCCGGACGCCCGGCACAGCCCGGCGCCACTCTGGTAACTGGGGCTGTGACCGACGATCGTGTAACTCCCGGCCGGGAGCATGATCGAGTACGTGCCGCCGGGGCCGACCCGAACGTCCCGGTGGACGCCAGGGCCGGTCACCGTCACGGTCCCGGCCCATGGGCGCGGTGCACCTGGAGCGGGCCCGCCAATGCCGTACAGATGACCACGCACGGTGCCATCCGCAGGGCTAACGGAGCCAGCCGCGGGTCCGTACCCGGCACACGCCGCCGTGAACGCGGACAGGCAGACGGCGACCGGGGTGAGACGGGCCAGCGGGCTTCGCATGCTTTCTTGGACGCAGCGCATCCGCTCCGGGTTGCACCGGTACGCGGCCCGGGCGGGTCACCTCATGGTGCGGTCACCGGCTCCGCACGGTCCGCCCGGCCGGATGGCCGGATGCCCAGTGATCGGCCAGCTCACCGGCCCGCGCTCGCGTGTCGGTGCCCGGTGATCGGCGGCCGGCCGGTAA
>CAYPQM010000026.1:0-48509 GCA_964412845.1 uncultured Streptosporangiaceae bacterium | reverse complement strand
TCCGCATCAGCAGCAGGCCGGCACTGGTCGGCTCCTCCCGGCCGGACAACCGCATCGGTACCCCCGGCGCCGCCATGAGCGCGATGCCCACCGCAGCCCGGAGCCACCCCATCGTCTCGCAGCTCGTGACCGGCACGGTCGCAGCGTACCCGCGGACACGGCCGGCAGCATCGAGGTTCCGCAGGAGGCCTTGACTCGCCCCACCGTGACGATTACGTTTCGCACAACTCCGCACAGATCCTTCGAGCCCCGAGAGCTTGTGGTCTCGTGAAACGTTTCACGCTTCGGCGATTAGGCGCGCTGCTGGCCGGCCTGACGATCGCGCCGGTGATCGCCTGCGGGCCGGCCGCCCAGGCCGCGTGGGCAGCCCAGGCCGCTCCGGCCGCTGCTCCGGCCATCACCTTCCAGGCGACGACGCATCTCACGACACAGGGCGACACCGCGCTGACCTACACCGGGTACATGAACGGCGAGTCGTTCCAGCAGGACGGCCTGACCAGTTACAACGGCTGGGAGTACACGGCGTACTGGGACTCCTCCGGGCATGTCAACGTCTCGCGCCGGCCACTGCCCTCAGGCTCGTGGCAGAACGTGGTGCTGACCGACTACACGACGACCTCGACCGACTCCCACAACGTGATCTGCATCGGCATTGCGCACAGCGATGGGACGATTCACCTCGCCTTCGACATGCACGACAGCACGCTGCGCTACCGCAAGTCCATCAGCGGCCTGGCCGCCAACCCCAGCAGCCACCCGTGGACGGCGTCAGATTTCGGTGCGACGCAAAGCCAGCTGACCGGCAGCACGCTGACCCAGCTCACCTACCCGGCGTTCATCAACGCCCCGGGTGGCCGGCTGCAGCTGGCGCTGCGCGTCGGGGCCAGCGGTTCGGGTAACGAGGTCCTCTACGAGTACGACAGCCCGTCCTGGATCTACGTCGGGGAATTCATCGACGGCGTCACCCGTAGCCAGAACGCGTACCTGTTCGGCATCGAGTACGACCGGAACGGGCGCCTCGACGTGACCTGGTGCTGGCGGGAAACCCCGGACGCCAGCACCAACCACGACCTGATGTACGCCTACAGCGACGACCTGGGGCGGACCTGGTACAACAGCGCCGGAACCAAGATCGGCACGTCCGGGAGCAGCTTCATCACCTCGGCTTCGCCCGGTGTCACCGTGTGGGCCATCGGCCAGGACCGCGGCCTGATGAACCAGGAGTCCCAGGTCGTGGACAGCAACGGTGTCGTGCACGTGCTGGCCTCACAGCTGCCGGCCAGCGCGGCGAGCCAAAGCGACTTCAGCACGGCCCGCAATACCGCGGTGCTGGTGCATTACTACCGCGACACCTCCGGCGTCTGGCACCAGATCTACTCGCCCTTCCTTGAGCGGTCGGCGCGCAGCGACATCGGAGTCGACTCCAGCAACGACATCTACACCGTCGGCGGTGACAGCACGACGCACAAACTGCACATCGCCACCGCTTCCGCGGCGTCGGGCTGGACCGACTGGACCCTGAAATCCACGTCCGCAGCGATCTACTACTCCGACGCGCTGATCGACCATCCGCAGCTGTCCGCGAGTAACCGGCTGACGATCTTCATGCCGGAATTCGGCGGCAGCACGATCGACATCCAGGACTGGGCCGTTGGCTGAGCGGTGGCACCGCCGGGGGTGCTACGTGTAAACCGGGCCGCACCGGGGTAGCTCAAGCACTCAACATCACTGTTGTCCGGACAAAGTGGGGTACAGGCTTCGGATGCTTTCGGGTGCTGGGCAGCTTCTTGCCGGGAGATACCACCTGCTGGCCGTGCTGGGGCGAGGCGGCATGGGAGTTGTTTGGCACGCCCGCGACAGCATGCTGGGCCGGGACGTGGCGGTGAAGGAGGTACTGTGCCCGGGCGGGCTGACCGCTCTGGAGCAGCAGGTGCTGTTCCGCCGGACTGTGCGGGAAGCCCGTGCGGCCGCCAGGCTGCACCACCCCGCCGTGGTGACTGTGTTCGACGTGATCGAGGAAGACGGCCGACCGTGGATAGTGATGGAGTTCATCGCGTCCCGGTCGCTCGCCCAGGCCATCCACGAAGACGGGCCACTGCCGCCGGGCGAGACGGCCCGGGTCGGCCTGCAGGTACTGGGCGCGCTGACCTCGGCCCACGCGGCCGGCATCCTGCACCGGGACGTGAAGCCGGGCAATGTGCTGCTGGGCGCGGACGGCCGGGTGGTGCTGACTGATTTTGGCATCGCCACGCTGCAGGGAGACGCCACCCTCACCCCCTCCAGCGGGGTGATCGGGTCGCCCGCCTACATAGCACCGGAACGCACCCGCGGTGGCCCGGCCCAGCCGGCATCGGATCTGTGGTCGCTCGGCATCACCCTGTACGCGGCGGTCGAAGGCCGGACCCCCTATGAACGCGACGGCGCGCTCCCGACCCTGTTCGCGGTGGCCACCGAGGCACCCGATCCGCCACGGCAGGCTGGCCCGCTGACCCCGGTCCTGGAGGGGCTGCTGCGCCAGGACCCCGCCACCCGGCTCAGCGCTGATGACACCAGGCTGTTGCTTCGCGCTGCCGCCGCGGATCCGGCCGTACGCCCCGGGTCAGCCATCTCTGCGCCAGCCATCCCTGCGCCAGCATCCTGGACCGACCCGGCCAGCGGCGCGCGGACCCAGGAATTCACCCAGGCCGGCCGCGCCCCCGGGGCGTCCTCGGCCCTGCCATCGACTGCTGCGCTCCCCGGGGCCGGCCACCTGCCGGTTCCCGCTACGGGAGGACCGGATGATCCGGGCCGGAGGCCGCCACGCCGCGGGTACATCGCCGCGCTGCCCGCGCTGGTGGGGCTCGCGGCCCTGATAATGATTGCCGTCTTGCTGCTCGTGCCCGGGCGCAACGCCAGCGGCCGCCCGCACCGCCCCGGGACTTCGCCCGGCGCGGCCGCCGCCACATCCTCCGGGCGCAGGGCATCATCATCCAGGGCATCATCATCCAGGGCATCATCGCCCGGACCCAGTGCGTCACCGGCCCGCGCCAGCAGCCCAGCAGGCGCGACCTCGCAGCCCACAACCACGAGCCCCGCCTCGCCACCGGACAGTCCCAGCCCGCAGGGCCCGGCCCAGGGACCGAAGCCGAAAAAGGCCAAAAAACCCAAGAAAACCTAAGATCCGGCGGCACGCCCGGCCGTCGGCAGCTGCCGCCAACCCCGGCCAGTGCACTCCCCGGTGGCCCGGTACCGCGATGGCACGCTACCTTGGCCCCGAGACATGGCGGGCAGGCGCCCGGAGCTTGCCGCCAGCCGGCGGCCGTGCTGGCCGGGGGGATGGTGCGTCGTGGACAAGGACCTGGCCGATCAGGTGGCGGGCATCGCCCAGCGGGTGGTGGCCAGCGGGGCGATCTCCGCGAACGGGCACGGCAACGTCAGCCTCCGGGTCCCCGGCGCCGCGGAGATGTACTTCACCGCAGGCCCGTCGCTGCGCGGCCACCCCGCCTCATCCGTGGTCCGGGTCGGGCTGGACGGAACCCTGCTGGACGGTGATCTGCCGCCCATCCAGGGCGCCGTGGTCGCCATGCATACGGCCATGTACGCCGACCACCCCGATGTCGGCTGCGTGCTGCACACCCACTCGCCGTACGCCACGGCGTACGCGGTAGCCCACCGGCCTATCGGGTGCTGGACGGAAGCCCTGGCCATGTTCGGGCTGCCGGAGGGCGTGCCGGTGGCCGGCTACGGGCCGCGCGGGTCCAGCGAGGCGGTGGCCGGCATCCGCCGCGCCATTACCCCGGGAGTTCCGGCCGTGCTGCTGGCCAACCATGGCGTGCTGGTCTTCCACCGCACCCCCGACCTCGCGATCCTGGTCGGTGGCATCGTCGAGGAGGCGGCGCAGGCCGGAATCAACGCCGGCCCGCTCGGCGGCCCCGTCGAGATCCCGCCCGGCCTGCGGGCCGCGGCACTGCAGCGCGCGATGACCTTCGACCGCCAGGGAACCGTGCACGCATAGGGCCTGCCCGCCGCAGCCGGCGCCCAGCTAGAACTGCTGGCCGCCGACGTCGGCCTGGCCGTTGGCGGCAAGCCAGGTCAGCGCCTCGTGCAGCGCGTCGAGCGAACTGAACCGCGGCGCATAACCGAGCACCTCCCGGGCCCGGTCAATGCTCGCGGTGATGCTGCGGAAGGTGTGCTCGCGGGTGGCCTCGGCGTGCTCGGGAACGACGCGCCGGTCAAACTCCGCCCAGTCGACGAAGTCCAGCACCGGCTCACGGCCGAACCACCGCGCGACGCCGGTCGCCAGGCCGCGCAGCGTCATGGCCTGCTCGGCGACGACGTGGAAGCTGGCCCCGATCGCAGCCGGCCGGGTCAGCGCGCGCTCGAATGCCTGCGCCACGTCGTCGGCGTGCACGTGATGCAGGACGCCCAGCCCGTGATCGGGCAGCGCGAGTGGCCGGCCGGAAGCCAGGCTGGTCCAGACGGCGGGATCCAGGTTGCCGGCCGGCGTGATGACCGGCCAACCCGGTCCGCTGATGTGACCTGGGTGCAGCACCACCGTAGGAACACCGCCCGCCAGCGTCTCCCGGTGCATCAGTGCCTCGATCTCCGCCTTGCCTGTGCCGTACTCGCCGTAGGCGGTCCGGGGCTCATCCTCGGTGACCGGCACCCGCAGCGCGGGACCGTGCACCCAGATCGTCCCGCAGTGCACCAGCAGCGGGCGGGACGGGCGGAGCGCGTCGATGAGCTGCTGGGCCGAGGCCGCGGAGAAGCAGACCAGGTCGATCACCGCATCGGGACGCAGCGCCGCGATCCGGGCGCCGAAGGTCCCCTCGGCGTCCTGCGCCTCGCGGTCGGCCGTGACCCTGGTGACCAGGTCCCACTGCGGGCTCGGGTGGTACGGGTCGCGGGCGCCCCGGCTCAGGGCGATCACTTCGTGACCGCCGCGGACCAGGCGCGGGATCAGGTAACTGCCAATGTGCCCGGTAGCTCCGATGACAACGACGCGGCTCATCCACAGGCCCCTTCGACGCTCTGGCGGCAGGTCACGCCATCCTCGCAGCTGCACCGCTGCGGCTGCGCGCGAGGGCGACGACCATTTTCCGGCCGGCCAGGCCTTGTTCCATGAGCTCAGCTGGACGCCGGTGGCAGATCGGTGATGGGGGTGGTCAGCCGACGAACTGGCCGGGGTACCGCGCGGTGAGCGGCCGGCCGTCGCGCCAGGCCATGACGCCGTTCACCATCACCAGGTCCAGGCCGGCCGCCGCCGCCTGCGGGGCCGCGTAGCTGGCCCGGTCGGTCATCCCGCCGGGCCCGAACACGCAGATGTCGGCGGCCATGCCGGGCGCCAGCCGTCCGCGGTCGCGCAGCCCGTAGGCGTCGGCGGTGTTCGCGGCCAGGTGCCGGGCCAGCCGCTGGTATCCCGTGGCCGGGCCATCAGCGAGGTAGTGCCGGGCCGAGCGGGCGAACGCGCCGTAGCCGCGCGGGTGCGGGTGCTGGCCCTGGTAGATGCCGTCCGAGCCGACGCCGTGCCGGTCGCTCGACGCCAGCCAGGCCAGGTCGCCGTCGCTGAGGGCAGGCCGGTCGAGGTGCGCGCCGAGCTGGAGCCCGGCCGAGACCAGGAGATCCAGGACCCACTCCCCCGCTGGCTGTGCGTGGCCCGCGGCCGCCTCCGTGATCGACTGCCCGGCGTACTCCGCCAGCTCCACGGGCAGGCAGCCGAGGTAGATGTGCTGCAGATAGCCGTCGCTGAACTTCTCTCCGGCGAGCAGCGTGGCCCGTTGCCGCGGATCGTCAAGCCGGGCCAGGGTGCGGCGCGGGCCGCCGGCCTGCAGGTCGGCGGGGAGCAGCAGCACCGCCAGGATGGTGCTGGATTTGCGGTACGGGTACATATCGAAGGTGAGGCCGACACCGGCGGCGTCGGCCGAACGGAATGCGGCGTCGATGCCGGCCGGCGCGCCCCACAGGTGGCTGGCATGGACCCGGACGCCAGCCTCGTGCCCGACGGCGACCAGCTCGTCCAGTCCTGCCCTGACCTCGGGGCCATAGGAACGCAAGTGGGAAACATACGGCCGGCCCGCTGCGGCGAGCGGCCGGGCCATCTCGGCCACCTCGTCGATCCCGCCGAACCGGCTCGGCAGGTAATCCAGTCCGCTGGACAAGCCGACCGCCCCATCCGACAGCGCGTTCTCCACCTCCCGCCGTGCGGCGGCCCGTTCGCCGGGCCCCAGCGGGCCAGCCGCCAGGCCGGCGATGTTGTGCCGGATCGTGCCCTGCGAGGCCAGGACCGCGACATTCTGCGTCAGCCGCCCGGACACCGCCGCCCGGTAGGCGGCGACGCTGAGCCCGCGCACCGGTTCAAGGGCGCCGTTGACCGGCCCGAAGTACTCATTCAGGTACCGCGCGGTCGGCGCGGTGGCGCCGATCCACGACTCCCCGTCCTGGCCGACGACAAGCGTTGTCACCCCCTGGTCGAGCGCGCCATCAACGCGCCCGGCCGCCAGCAACGGCCCTTCGGCGTGTGCATGCGCGTCGATGAAACCGGGACAGACCACGCTGCCCGGGGCCAGGTCGATCACTTCGCTGTCAGCGGGGCAGGCAGCGCCGGTGACGGCCACCGAGGCAATCAGCGGCCCTTCGATCAGCACGTCGGCACGCCGTATCGTCGCGCCGATCCCATCGGCGACCATGCCCCCGCAGAGCAGCGTCCGTGTGGGCACTGGCTGATATCAGCGCAGCATGCTGGCCAGATTATGGGCCCGACGCCGGACTGCGTTGGTTTCCGGCCCGGGCGCGATGTCGGCCACCAGTCCCGCTAGGTCAGCCACCAGTTCGGTGAGCGTGACGAGGTGCACGCTCGGTTCCTGGACCTTCACCTGCGAGAAAGGGAACGCCACATTGACTTTCGTGGTGGGCGTCACCCTGGCCGGCATCTTCTCGCTCACCCGGCTGTCGTGGCCATGGTTGTTGCTCTCGGTCATCGTCCTCATCTCCCATCTTCACCCGACAGGTAGTAGCCACGCCAGGGCCGTTGGTCACCTGCAGCGTCAGCCAGGTACCACCTCATCGAGCTTGTTCACGACGGCCACCACGCCGTCGATGTCCCAGGTCAGCCGGACCGCGACCGGGATCAGGTCCCGCTGGTCGGCCGATCCTGGCTGGCCAGCCAGGGTCACGACGCCGTTGTGCACCCTTACTGTGACGCTCGCCGGGTCGGTGAGCAGGATCTGGGTCAGCACCTCGCGGACCTCCCGGGCAATGTCCTCATCCGGGCGCAGGAAAATGCTCAGCAGGTCACGGCGGCTCACGATGCCGATCAGCGTGCCGTCGGGGTCGACCACCGGCAGCCGCTTGAGGTGGTGGCTGTTCATCAGCCTCGCCGCCGCCGGGAGCGTGGCATCCGGGTGGATGGTGATGGCCGGCGACGTCATCAGCTCGGCCGCCTTGAGACCCCGGTGCTTCTTGCCGCCGACGTGCCAGCGGAGACGGCCGCCAGCTCCGGGCTGACCGCCAGGCGCGCGGTCTTCCTGCAAGGTGAGCAGGTCAGCCTCGGACACCACACCGGCCACATGACGGCCCATGGTCAGCACCGGCACCGCGCTCACCTTGTGCTCGGCCAGCAGGGTGACGATCTCCTTGTACGGCGTAATCCGGTCGACAGACACCACGGATGCCGTCATGACATCCCTGACCCGGCGGTGCCATCGCCCGTGGGACTGCTTCCCGGCCGCGTGGGCGGGCGGCCCGGTGGGCACGGCCGCCGCAGTGGTCCGGATGGCAGGCGGTTCCCCCGCGTCTTCCGCCACGGAATCGAGCGCCCGGGCCACGTCGGCGGGGCTGGCCCGGCCGTGCAGGGACTCGTAGTACGCGGCACCAAGGTGCCGGAGCATTGCATCGGTACGAATATCACGCCGTGTCATGGCCGTTACCTCCGCTCTCGTGAGCGGTCGCCGGGCGCACTGCGCGCTCAGACAAGATCAGTCTTTCTCTCCGGCCACCAGTCCGTAACGGCTGTATGGCACGACCAGCAGGGACTTCCGTCATTCATTAGGCACGACCCGCCCGGGCTGGCCCGGGCGGGCTGGTGGCCGCTGCACCACCCACGGGGGCCGGCGGCGGCACCCGTGCTGGCGGCAGTTGTGCGGGCGGCACCTGTGCGGGCGGGGGTGGCAGGCCGCCGCCCGGCCGGGCGGGCTGCGGCAGCCACGACAGCCAGCGCGGCAGGTACCAGTTGCGGTCACCGAGAACGGCCATCACCGAGGGAAGCAGCACGCCGCGGACGACCGTGGCGTCCAGCAGCACGGCGACCGCCAGCCCGACGCTGAGCTGCTTGAACTGCTGAAGTGACAACGTGCCGAAGACCGCGAACACGGCGACCATAATGACGGCGGCGCTGGTCACGACCCCGGCCGTGCTGCGGATGCCGTGGGCGACCGCTTGCGGGGTGCGCATCCCGCGATCGTGTGCCTCCTTGATCCGCGACACCACGAAAACGTTGTAGTCCATCGACAAGCCGAACAGCACGACAAAGACGAAGAGCGGGATCCAGGATTCGATCGCCCCCGGTGCCGTCGTGCCGAGCAGCGCGGCTCCCCACCCGTGCTGGAATACCGCGACCATCGCCCCGTATGCGGCGCCCACGGACAGCAGGTTGAGCACGATCGTGGTGGCCGGGATGACGAGCGAGCGGAACGCGACCAGCATCACGATGAACGTGACGCCCATGACGAACAGGAAGACCGGCACGATGCCGTGCCGGAGCTGGTTGTTGAAGTCGATTGACTCGGCGAGGGTGCCGCTGACCAGCGCCTCGCCGCCAGTGATCCGGCCGAGGGTGCCGGGGACGACCGTGTCGTGCAGGGTGGTCAGCGCGTGCCGGGAGGTGGCATCGGATCCGCTGCCCGCCAGCGGGACCTGGATGACAGCCAGGTTCACGCCGCGGTGCACGGTCACCTGGATCGGCTGGCCGATCTCCCCGCTGTGCCGGGCTGCCTGCTGGAAGGAGGCGATGGCGCGTTGTACCTGGGGGGCCTGGATGCTGGGCGCCTTGACCACGACGACGGCCGGCGCGGGGCCACCGGGGAACGCCGCCATGATGTGGTTATAGGTCACGACGATGGGCGTGCTGGACGGCAGTATCTTCGCCACGCTCAGCGTTTCGGTGTGCAGGCCAGCCGCTGGCGCGGCCAGGGCGAGCAGGAAGCCGCTGGCGAGGGCAGCGGACATTCCCGGCCGGGCCAGGACCTTGTTCAGCACCGCGTTCCAGATACGGCTCCCGCCTGACGGGCGGCGCCACCGGCCGAGGAACGGCACCCGCCCGAGTTCCACCTTGTCGCCGAGCAATGACATCAGGGCCGGCAGCACCGTCACCGACCCGACCATGGCGATGAGCACCACGGAGATGGTCGCGACGGCGAAGCCCGCGAACAGCTGCATGCCGGACAGGAACATCCCGGCCATGGCCACCATCACCGTCAGGCCGGAGACCAGCACCGACCGCCCGGACGTGGCGGCGGCGATCCGCAGCGCGATCTGCCGGTCGCGGCCGGCCGCACGCTCCTCGCGTTCGCGGCGCAGGTAGAACAGGCAGTAGTCGACACCCACCGCCAGGCCCATCAGCAGCATCACTGAGCTGGCCGAGGTGTCCACGTGCAGCACGTGGCTGATCAGCGCAAGCAGCCCGTTGGCGGCGAAGAAGGCGGTCAGCGCGAGCACCACCGGCAAGGTGGCGGCGACCAGCGCGCCGAACACCACCAGCAGGATGCCCAGCGCCAGCGGCACGGCCGTCCATTCCGCACGCTGGAAGTCCTTCATGATCGTGTCGTTGAACCACTTGTTCGCGCTGGCCTCGCCGAACTGCTCGATTGTCACGCCCGGATGGGTGGCCTGCGCCCGGGTGACCGCGTCGAGCACTGGCTGCACCCGGTCCGCCGCGGTGTCGGCGTTGCCCTTCATCGCGAATTGGATCAGCACATCATGCCGGCTGGCGGAGATAACCGGTGCGCGCACATCTCGAACCCGGCCGGTGGCCTTCACCCCGGAGAGAACCGCGCGCACCGCGGCCTGGAAGCCACTCGCGGCGGCCGTGGCCGTGCTGCTGTGCACCAGCACCAGCTCCTGGGCGGGCTCGGCCACGCCCGCATCGGTGAGCAGCCGCTCGGCGCGGCCGGACTCGCCCGTGCCGTACTCGGTGTGCGTCATGGTGACCTGGCCCACCGCGCCGCCAATCAGCATCGCCGCCACGACAAGCAGCAACCAGCCCGCGATGGCGGATATCCGGTGGCGTGCACTCCAGCTGCCCAGCGATGCAGCGAGACCGGAGTGATGCGACATGGGGCACCTCGTCTCTCCGTGCCTGCCCCAGGCCCGGCGCGACCGCACCGACCCGGACGGCCGACGGCACCTGACGTCCGGCAATTCCCGCCGATTACCCTTATCCAGTCAGGTCCTAGCTCCGCCAGGCAGGGGAAAATGTCACCAGCGGCCGTCCCGAAAGTCCCTTCGGGACGAGGCCGTGCTCCGTCACCGGTCGATAGTCTAGACAGATGTCCACGTCAGCCGAGGTGCCCTGGACGCCGAGCGCCGAGCGGCACGAGCTGGGCGCGGCGCTGCGCCGGCTGCTCGACGTCGTGGCCCAGACCGCCGCGCCGCCCGCCGAACTGCGCGCAGCGGCAACCGCCGTCGACGAGCTGACCGCCCGGCTGGCCAGGCCCACGTTCAACGCTGGGACCTCCGTCGCGGCGGGCTCGTACCGGGACCAGATGAGTCTGGTCGGCGGCACATCACACCCGGTCGCACCCCAGCTGCGGATGACCCGCCACGGGGCCGACCAGGCCGACGGCGTCGTCGTGATCGGCCCGCTGTTCCAGGGCGGCCCGGGGCTGGTGCACGGCGGGATCCTCGCGCTGCTCATCGACCACGCCATGGGCCACGTCGCCGCCGGGCCCGAGCGGCCGGCCATGACCGCGCGGCTCGGCCTGCGCTTCCGCCGGCCGACCCCACTGGGCGTGCCGCTCACCGTGTCCGTCCGGCTCGACCGGATCGAGGGCCGCAAGCTGCACCTGTCGGGCACGATCGCGGTGGACGGCGAGGTGACCGTCGAGGCCGAGGCGATCTTCCTGACCCTCACCGACGAGAACCTGGAAACGGTCTTCGGCGGGGTCAGCTGATCCCGCTCACCTGGGCACGCTCAAGCTGAGCCGGCCGGCCAGCCGGTCGATGTAGCCCGCGACCTCATCCGCCGAGCGGTCGGGCAGGCCGAACAGCACCTCGGTCACCCCGGCCGCGCGCAGCCGGGCCAGCGCATCCAGATCCGGCTGGCCGGCCAGGGCGGTGACCTCGGGCACGCCGTCGCGTCCCGCATCGCGCCAGATCCGGTGCAGCAGCGCTACCCGCTGCTCGATGTCGGTCTCCCGCGGGGTGGTGATCCAGCCGTCGGCGGAGCGGGCGATCCAGCTGAACGTCCGCTCCGTTCCCCCCGCCCCGACCAGCACCGGCAGCCGCGGCTGCACCGGCTTGGGCCAGGCCCAGCACGCCCCGAATTCGACGAACTCGCCGTGATAACTGGCCTCGTCCTGCGACCAGAGCGCCTGCATCGCCTCGACATACTCGCGCAGCACGGTCCGCCGCTGGCCGACCGGGACACCATGATCGGACAGTTCGTCAGTGTTCCAGCCGAACCCGGCGCCGAGCGTGACCCGCCCCCCGGAGAGGTGGTCCAGCGAGGCGATGGTCTTGGCCAGCGCGATGGGATCGTGCTCGGCCGGCAGCGCGACCGCCGTGCTCAGCCGGATCTTGCTGGTGACCGACGCGGCGGTGGCCAGCGCCACCCACGGGTCAAGGACGCGCAGGTACCGGTCGTCAGGCAGGGTGGCGTCGCCGGTCCCGGGGTGCGGCGCGTCCCGCCGCACCGGGATGTGGGTGTGCTCCGGCACCGCGAACGAATCAAATCCGGCCGCCTCAGCGACCTGCGCGGCGCGGGCGGGGGTGATCCCCCGGTCGCTGGTGAACAGCACAACGCCATATCTCACCCGCGGCGCACCGTCCGTCCTGCTCACCCCGGACTGGGTTCGCCGAGGGTCTCGCCCAATGTAGAACGTGTTTCAATCGTTCACAACACAGCCGGCTGCCCGGCCCCCGCTTGCGGGGGCCGGGCAGCCGGCCAGCGGGTTAGATGCCGGAGCAGAGCAGCGGCCGGAAGTCGATGGTCGGCTGGCCGTTCTGCAGAATCGTCGCGCTGTCTCCCTGGTGGATGTTGAGGTACCAGCCGCTGGCCGGTATCGGAGCGGTCACGCCCGAGATCACCCTGGTCTCGTCCACGATCTTGCCCTGGCTGTTGGCCACCAGGTCCATCATCATGTACTGCACTCCGCCCTGGCTGGCGCAGCTCCCGAGGTGGATGTGGGCGGCGTGATTCCCAGGGGTGAGGCCGCTGGCCTGCACGGTGACGGTCAGGGTGTGCGCGCCGGGGTCGTACGTGATGGTGCCCTGCCCGCCGGGGGTCCCGTAGCTGGTGCCGGCCGGGCTGACCTCGACCGCGTTGAGGGTGAAGACCTGCCCGCTGACGTTCCCGGTGAGCTGGGAGGTCTCCGCGATGGGCTCGTTGGCGACGCTGCCGCCCTGGCTGCCGTTGAGGATCACCAGGCGGCTGCCGGCCGGGATGCTGGCCAGGTAGCTGCTGCCCAGGGTCATGTTGCCCTGCCCTGCCGGGCTGGCCGTCAGCGCGGCGAACTGGGTCAGCGGGGCAGAGCCGGCTGGTCCCAGGAGTTCCACGGTGTGCGACGAGCCCGGCGTCATCCCGAACGTGGCGAGCTGAACCGTCAGCTGGCCTGAGCCGTCCCGGCCGAAGCTGGCGGTACCCGCGGGCATCGGCTTGAGGGCCAGGTGCCGAACCATCCGCCCGGCCCGGGTGGCCAGGAAGCCATCGGTGTTGCCGGCGGTGTCGGTGTAGAAGCCGACCAGGTCGCCACGGCGGTTGATGCCGTTGATGGTGGTGGCGCCGATCCCGCTGGGGTCATCCACGGTGCTGAACCCGCGGGACGGGGTCCAGGTGAACCCGTGCATGACCGCGGCGCTGCCGGTGCCCACCGTGTAGCTGCCGACGACTTCCGTGCCGTCATTGATGCCCAGCGCCGTGGTGGCGGCCGCGCCGGGGAAGGCCAGGCCGGTGAAGTGGTGGCCGTCCGTGACGAACCCGTCGGTCCTCCCGGCGGCCGTGGTGTAGAAGCCGGCGATGTCGCCTGAGTTGTTGATCGCGGCGGCGGTCAGGCTCGGCCCGGCCACGCCGTGCGGCGCGCCTGGCACCAGCACCCTGGTGAACTTGCCGGTACGGGTGTCGTAGGTGTAGCCACGGTTGTTGCCCTGCGCGTTGGTGTAGAAGCCGACCGCGACGCCGTGGTCGCTGATGCCGAGCAACTGGTTGACCGGCGGCGTGGCGTTGTTGTGCGTCGGGAAGTTGACCTCGTGGAATTGGCCGTCGTCATAGAAGCCGAAGTTGTCGTTCATGAGGTTCTGGTTGTTCTGGCCGGAGAAGAACCCGACCGTGACACCTTGGTTGTTCAGCCCGGTGACCTGCGTCTGGACGGAGCCGGGGTAATTTTCGGCGGCGTAGTTAGCCTGGCCGTACGGCGGCTGGAGCTGGTAACCCTGGTTCGGGTGGCCAGCCCCGCCGGAACCGAAATAGCCAGCGATCAGGCCCTGTTCATTGATGCCCAGTAGCTGGTTGAAGGTCGGGTCGTTGCGGTCGTCAAGAGTCGTGAAGCTGTAGCTGGTGTGCCCGCCGGTGCCGCTGGCGGGACCGTTCATGGGGCCGCTGGTGGGACCGTTCATGGGGGCGCTGGTGGGACCGTTCATGGGGCCGCTGGTGGGACCGTTGCTGTGCATGGTGTGACTGGTGTGACTGGTGTGACTAGTAAGGCTGGTGTTGCTGTGCGCGCTGGCGCCCCCTGAGGTCATCACGGCCAGTGCCCCGGCGGCGAGGATTCCCGACGCCACAGCCGTGACGCCCAGGCGCAGCCGGGCGCGCCGCGGGCTGCGCGGGGCACCGTGCTGGGGGCCGTGGGCGGCCGGGCCGCGCGTGCGATCGGCGAAGTTCATTGTCATTCCTATCTGAATTGTCCTGGCGAGCGGCGCCATCTATGACGGGGTGGCGCTGCTGGAGTGAGCTGATATGTCCGTGTGGTAAATCGCTGTATATGACGGACCGCCCGGTCATGCGGGTTATTTACGCTTGGTCATGCTGCGGCGGAGGCGAGAACGTGCGCAATCCTCCCGGCGGTGAACTCGATTTCTGCCGCGGGAGCGATGCGTTCCGCCCAGGACCACCAGAACCACCATTCCCCGGTGTTCTGCTCGCCAGTGATCTGCGCCGCGAAGATGCTTTCCGCGAGATCGGGGGCGTCACGGTTGATCACCTCGATGAAGCTGGGGCCATCGCCGATGCGGGTGACGCTGGCCAGAAGCCCTCGTGTGCTGAGCGCCTGAGCGAGCGGCTCAAGGTAACTGCGCGCGGTGCCTGCGACGGATGCGTGGGGCGTCGTGTCGATCATTGCGACTCCTTCGAATGCGCTCGCCCTCCGCAGGTGGATCACCTGGGACTGCGGGCTGCTGACATCCCCACTGTCGCCGCTATGACCAGGTCAGCGCGAGGAGGCAGTGGGGTGTCTTGGGCGCGGGGGCAGGCATCCGCCCGGACGGGGGTGCCTGCCTCCCCGCAGCGGCAATCCAGGAGGCCGACGGCCAGCTTGCGCTCAGGTAGGGAGCGTTTAGCCAATTCGCGGGTTACTCTCCCGCGGGTGGCCACTCATTAATCGGCTTCCCGATCTCCCAGCGGTGGCCGAATGGGTCATCAATACGCCCCAGCCGCCACCCATGTTCTTCGCCCACCGGGCTGATTTCCGTTGCGCCGGCCGCCACCGCCCGCTCAAGCACCGACTTCGGGTCATCAACAATCAGCAGCATCCGCACCGTTGCCCCGCCGACTGTCTCCGGGCTGAAATTCCCGTGCGGCGGCGACTCGTCCTCGACCCAGAACAGCGAGTTCCCCACCGCGAGCTGAGCGACCACCTCATGGAGCTCATCGGTGCCACCGAACCGGTACACCTCAACCGCGCCGAAGGCGGCCTGGTAGAACTCCACCGCGGCCCGGCCGTTCCGCACTGACAGCTGGGCCTGGACGTTCGGCTGCGCCGCGGCGCCTTCGGTGCTCATCGGCAGATTGTCGCATCCATCCAGCACGAACTCATGCCGCGGGCCGTACGGATTCGACAGCGTGACCACCCACCCATTCCCAAGACTTGATATAAGGCTTATGCTATTGCGTAACGTAACTCGGCCATAGTCACCCGCCAAGGACTCCTCCGGCATCGCTGAGACCGGCGCGGGCGGCAGCGGCCCACCGTGCGCTTGGGCTACTCCCGGAAGGGGACCGCATGGGACAGTGATGCAGATCAAGAATGCCTTTTACCGGATTCTCCCTGGTCATAAGCAGGATTGGCGGCCCTGGCCGCTATCTCACCGGGAGGCTTCCCGCGGCCAGGGCGCCCAGCCTGGTATCCACGTCCGGGGTCATCGCCACCATGGCGTTATCTGCTGAACCCAGATCTTGGCCGCGCCACTCACCTGGGCGCCAATAGTCATCGGATTCCTGATGCTGCGCCTGCTTCGTGCCGCCATCGTAAAATGGCCTCTGAACTGCAGCGATGCGCTGCGGCGGCGGGCCACGATGACCGGCCATGCCCTTCTGCCTGCTCTGTCGGAATTCATCCCGGGACGACTATTAATGGTTTATTGATGGAACCATTGATAAACCGTCACTAGTGTCGGAACGGCACGGAAAGTCAGCGGCGATATTCGACGAAGGAGTCCGCCATGCACAGCATCCGTGATCTTGTTCTGCGGAGTCGCGGAATGACCGCAGCCCGCCTCAGCAGGCCACTGACCGCCGCCTTACTCGCCATTGGGCTGACGATCGCACTGTCGGCATCCGCGCTGGCCAGGACGGCTGCACCGGCCGGCGGCCAGCCGACCTATCTCGACGCCAGCCTTCCGGTCCAGGCACGGGTCAGCGACCTGCTGGGCCGGATGACGCTGCCGGAGAAGATTGGCCAGATGGTGCAGATCGAGGCGACCCAGGTCACCGACACGTCCAGCAACTGCACCAGCCAGGGCGGGTTCAACCTGCCCAACCCGGTGTGTGAGCAGAAGATCTTCGTAGCCGACAACGTCGGCTCGATCCTGGCCGGCGGCACTGACATCCCGATCGACACCACCGGCCAGGGCGGCACCGGCAACACCGGGCTGGACTGGGCCAACGAGTACAACACCATGCAGAGCTACGCCATCCAGCACTCGCGGCTGCACATTCCGGTCATCTTCGGCGTCGATGCCGTCCATGGGTTCGGCCACCCGTACCAGGCGCCTCTGTTCCCCCAGTCGATCGGGATGGGTGCCAGCTGGGACCCGTCGGCCGCCGAGGCGGGCGGTGCGGTCACCGCGAACGCGCTGCGCGCCACCGGCTGGAACTGGGACTTCGCCCCGGTCCAGGACGTGGCCCGGGACAACCGGTGGGGACGGTACTACGAGACCTGGGCTGAGGAGCCTGCCCTGGCCGCCGCCATGGGCGCGGCGAACGTGCGCGGCCTGCAAAGTGGCGGCGGCAACGGGCTGAAGGTCACCGCCACCGTGAAGCACTTCGCCGGATACTCGGAATCGATCAACGGTCACGACCGGCTCCAGGCCGAGCTGCCAATCCGCGAACTGCAGGACACGTTCCTGCCGTCGTATGCGGGCGCCATCGACGCCGGCGCGGGCACCGTGATGGTGGACTCCGGCTCGGTCAACGGGATTCCCGCGACCGCGTCGCACTACCTGCTGACCACGCTGCTGCGGGACCGGCTCGGCTTCAAGGGCGTGGTGATCAGTGACTACGCCGACGTGCCCGCCCTGGCCAGCACCTACCACATGGCCCCCGGCCTGGCCGGTGCGGCGGCCCTGGCGATCAACGCCGGCGTCGACATGGCCATGCTGCCCTTCAACGCCGATCAGTGGCAGACCGCTGTCCAGCAGGACGTGGCCAGCCACAGCATCTCGCTGAGCAGGATCAACCAGGCCGTGACGCGGATCCTCACGCTGAAGTTCCAGCTCGGTCTCTTCGACCACCCCTCCGTCGACGCCAGCAAGGCAGACGCCGGCGTCCAGGCCGGAAGGGACGTAACGCTGCAGGCGGCCCGCGAGTCGATGACCCTGCTGCGCAACCAGGGCAACACGCTGCCGCTGCCGGCGTCCAGCAAGGTGGTCGTCACCGGCCCGAACGCGGACTCGATGACCAACCAGCTCGGCGGGTGGAGCGTGAGCTGGCAGGGAGTCTTCGGCTCGGGCCACGTCTGCTGCGTGGGGCCCGCCGACCAGATCCCGCCAGGCACCACGGTGCTCAAGGGCTTGCAGGCCGAAGACCCGAATGTGACCTACGCCGCCGACCAGTCCACCGCGGTCAGCGACGCCGCGTCAGCGGACGCCGTGGTCGTGGCCGTGGGCGAGAAGGCCTACGCCGAAGGCCTCGGGGACAACCCGGAGCCGCAACTGCCGGCCGACCAGAAGGCCCTGATCAGCGCCCTGGAGGCGACCGGCAAGCCAGTGATCGTCGTGGTGATCGCGGGCCGGCCCCTTGGCCTCGGCCCGGCCGAAAGCGCGGACGGCGTGCTGATGGCCTACCAGGGCAGCACCGAGGCCGGCACCGCGGTGGCCGACGCCATCTTCGGCAAGATCGACCCCAGCGGGAAGCTGCCGGTGACGTGGCCGTCGGACGCGGCTACCACCGGCGGTGACTTCGACACCGGGGCGCCGTCCCCGCTGGGCGACCAGCCGAAGGTGTTCGACCAGCTTTCCTCCACCGGCTCGGGCCCGGGCAGCGGCTACAACCCGCTCTACCCGTTCGCCTTCGGGCTGTCCTACACCACGTTCAAGGCCAGCGGGCTGTCCGCGACCAGCAGTGTGTCCCGCAACGGCACGGTGACCGCCACGTTCACCGTGTCGAACACTGGCGGCCGGGCGGGCACCGACATCGTGCCGGTGTACGTGCACCAGCCAGTCAGCGCGGTGCTCGTCCCGGATCAGCGGCTCGCGGGATTCACCCGGGTGACGCTGGATCCCGGGCAATCCAAGACCGTGCAGGTGTCCTTCCCCGTCTCCGTACTGGCTGTGACGCCTGGTGACATTGAGGCCACCAGCCCGCCTGCCGTGGAACTCGGCCCTTACCAGGTGCAGATCGGCACGCCTGCCACGCTTAGCGCCGACTTCACTATCCACAACTGATCCGGCTCGTCGACCAGATCACGCTGCGGCAGCCGTTTATGGGCAGTGTCGGGCGGAGCTCCCGGGTCTCCCCGGGAGCTCCGCCCGGCGGCCGCGGGGTACCTGGCGACGATCGGGTCAGCCGTCCTACGCAAGCCGACGAGCGGAAGGCGGACCGACGAGGTGCGGAAACGTCGTAGGGCGCCGGTAGCCTTCGGCCATGATTGATCACATCGGGATTCAGGTTGCTGACGTTGAGGCGTCACTTGCCTTCTACCTGCGCACTTTCACCCCGATCGGGATGCGTGAAGCGATGCGCTTTGCGGACGGCGATACTTTCGTCGTCGGTCTCTCCGGC
This sequence comes from uncultured Streptosporangiaceae bacterium, assembly GCA_964412845.1. GTDB lineage: Bacteria > Actinomycetota > Actinomycetes > Streptosporangiales > Streptosporangiaceae > JAWWPY01. Next base: position 29,887 of record CAYPQM010000026.1, on the reverse strand, counting down.
GCCGACGGCATTCCCAACTTCTGGCTCAGCCAGGCTACGGGTTCCGAAACCAGGGAACTGCACCTTGCTTTCCGCGCCGCTGACCGTCACGCCGTCGATGCGGTCCACAAGGCCGCTGTGACGGCGGGCGCAGGGGTTTTGCACGCCCCGCGTGAGTGGCCTGAATACCATCCGGGCTACTACGGCGTTTTTCTGCGCGATCTCGACGGCCACAACGTGGAGGCCGTGCACCACGGGCACTAGGCCCTTCGGCTCGTCTTGTCGGGCAGGGGTTTCCCTGGAAGGCGCGGGTGAGGGCGTCGAGTGCTGGGATGCGTGGCGGGCGGCGGTGGCGAGGTAGGAGCGGATGGCGCAGAATTCCTCGGCGCCGGTCATGGAGCGCATGCAGCCGGGGATCTTGATCCGCAGCTTGCTCATTCGGATGGCGCGCTCGGCCTCGTTGTTATCGAAGGGGACGCGCAGACCGCGACGCCGCCGAAGAGCGGCAGCACCCCGGCGGCCTCCATCCCGTCTTTCCCGCGCTTGGGGTGGACGGTGACCAGCACGAACTTCCCCCGGCGACGCGGAGTGGACCCAGGCGAGCCTCCCGCAGCACCGCGATCTCCGCGTCCCGCTCGCCCAGCAGCTCCCGCATATCAGACCGCGGTCGGGCAGCTCTCAACCGGCATCATCTCTCAAGCCACCTGGCCGCCACATGGTGCTGACAACGGGTGCACCCTCCGGCAGGCCCAGGGCGCCGGTGATGTGGAAGCCGAAGTGCTGGTAGAGCGGCACGTTTCCCAGATTCGAGGATTCGAGGTAGGCGGGCAGCCCCTCCGCATCGCACTGCCGGAGCCGCGAGCGCAGCAGGGCTGCGCCGACCCCGTATCGTTGCCGGACCGGATCGACCCCGATGATTGCCAGATACCAATGCGGCTCTTCGCGCGGATGGGCGCGGACCGCCACGGACTGATACTGCGAGACGATGACGAGACGACGGCCGAAGGCCCGCAGATAGCCGGGGAGCGCGGGCACTTCGGTCCCTGACCAGGTGCCGGGCGGGAACCACACGGCGGCTCCGGCTACGCGCCCATCGACACAGGCCACTTCCACGCCGCCGTGGCGAAGCGACTCATGGTGCAGTTCGGTCACGAAATAACGTCGCAGCCGCCGATGCCGCGAGCCCTCAGCTGGAAAGAACCAGCCGAACACCGGATCGTCATGGAAGGCGCGGGCGAGCATCTGAGCGGTCTCCGCCGTATCCCCACGCCCGGCCACCCGTATCTCAAGACCAGCCACGCACGCCACAATAGGCCGCTACCGGATCCCACGGCTCGCCTGCGAAACGAAGGACCGGCTCCCGGGCAGCTGTGCGAGTTCCGAATCAAACCGGGCCCGAGGCTCCGAGATCCGAGCCTTGAGCCCCGCCCTCATCCATGCCCGGATGGACACGACTGCGACCCGCCGCCAGGTCGCACAAGGGAGAACCTCACGATCTACCCCGGACGATCCCCCGGGATGCCACAGATCCGGCTCCCAGGCGCCCCTGCGGGCCCAGGAAACTCATCACCGCGGTATGACTCCACAGCTGCCCCCCGCCGGGCACCGATCCTGCCGCCACCCCACCTACAGGTGCGGCCGACGGGCGGTGCCCGAGTCATGCTCGGACGGCCGCCCGCCAGTCGCCGGAAGCGAAGCTGGCGCCCCCCTCATGTGGTGGGCGCGAGGGCGCGCCGCCGGGCCGCCCAGCCCCGGTCAAGCAGCACGGCAACGGCGGCGGCCAGCAGCGCAGCCCCGGCCGCGATCATCGCGATCTGCCAGCCTGGCATGCCGCCCGCGACGATGGCGCGGACCCCGGCGGGCCGTACCGGCACGCCGCCTTCGCCGGGCGGCAATGTGACGGCGAACGCAGCGGGGGCGGCGGCGAATGACGCCGCTGCGATGGCGAGCCCGACGAGGACTCTAAGGATGCGGCGGATGCGTTTCATGAGGGTTCTCCTTCGTGGTCGTTGCTGACTGCCAGCAGTCTGTGCATTTCACGGGCCGGTCTGCCATCCGACGTTCGGCGTATGGCCCGGCCGTCCCGCCCCCCGTACGGTGGGGTCATTAGGAGAGGAGGCCGTCATGTCCGAGCGGGTGAGGATCAGCGAACAGGACCTGCGCTGCCTGCTGCGCATCGTGGCCGACGACCGCGAGGATGACTCCGCGGATGGGCTGTCCTGGTCGCTGCTGGGCGACCTGAAGGACCAGATTGGCAGCGATAGCGTGTCGTTCTTCGGCCTTGACAGCAAGCGGGAAACGGCCTGGTTCGAGCAGGAGCTGCCGGCCGGCGCCCCGGACGACGGCGGCGAGGCGTTCTGGACCCATTACTGGCACAGTGAGCCATGCAGCTACCCCGACCGCACCGGCGACGTCCGGAGCGTGACGAAGATCTCGGACTTTTACAGCGCGCGGCAATGGCATGCCACCGGCATGTATGGCGAGTACCTGCGGGGCGTGGAGCATGAGCTCATGCTGTGCTTGCCCGGCGGGCCTGGGCGGACCGTGCGGCTGGTCTTCTTCCGCGGACCCGGCTCGGATTTCTCGGAACGCGATCGCGCGCTGCTCGCATTGCTGCGGCCCCATCTGCGCGAGGCATACCTGGACGCTGAACGACAAAGGAGGGGCATCCCGCAGCTCACCCCCAGGCACTGGGAACTGCTCCGCCTCGTGGCGGCCGGTTCCACCAATGCCCAGATCAGCCGTCAGCTCGGCATCTCACAGGCAACCGTGCGCAAGCACCTGGAGAACATATTCGAGCGACTCCAGGTGTCGAGCCGCACCGCCGCCGTCACCAGTGCTTTCCCCGATCACCAGGGCACGTAGCCCGGTCCGGCACCGGGAACCGCGTTTCCGGGGTCCGTGATCATGACCCGCGCAGCAGCTGGTCGAATGGCGTCGCGGACGCGTAGGGGTCAGCCTCGGCTGCAGGCTGCCGCTGGTCGACCAACTCGGCCAGTTCCGCGCCAGCCCGTTCGATCCGGGCGGTGAGCGCGTCGCCGGCGTCCCCCGTCGAGCCCCAGTCCCCGGTGGCGGCGAAGACCGCGGTGGGCACCGTCAGTGCCCGCAGATAGCTGAACAGCGGGCGGATGGCGTGCTCCAGCGCGAGGGAATGCCGGGCCGTGCCGCCGGTGGCCGCGATCAGCACGGGCTGGCCGGCCAGCACCTCAGGGTCGAGCACGTCGAAGAACGACTTGAACAGGCCGTTGTAGGAGCCGCTGTAGAGCGGCGTGACGGCGATGAGGCCGTCGGCCCGGACCACCTGCCCGATGGCATCCCGCAGCGCCGGACTGGGGAAGCCGGTCAGCAGGTTGTTCACGATGTCGTGGGCGAGATCGCGCAGCTCGATGGTGACAATTTGCGTCCCGGCCGGCCGGGCCCGGACTGCCGCCGCAGCGAGCTGGTCGGCCAGCAGCCGGGTGGACGATGGCTGGCTCAGCCCGGACGAAACGACGGCGATGGTGCGCGGCGTCATCGGGTGCTCGTTTCCAGCTCGGTGCCCGCCCCGGCCAATGACGCCGCCACCAGGGCCTCGTGCGTGGGGCCGTCCGGCACGTTCGCCGGGCGCAGTGCGTCGAGCTCCCGGCGCAGCACCGGCACCACCTCACCGCCGAGCAGGTCAAGCTGCTCCAGCACGGTCTTCAGCGGCAGGCCGGCGTGATCCATCAGGAACAGCTGGCGCTGGTAGTCACCGAACTGCTCGCGGAAGGCGAGGGTCTTGTCGATGACCTGCTGCGGGCTGCCGACGGTCAGCGGGGTCTGCTCGGTGAATTCCTCCAGCGACGGGCCGTGCCCGTAGACCGGGGCGTTGTCGAAGTACGGGCGGAACTCGCGCACCGCGTCCTGGGAGTTCTCGCGCATGAACACCTGGCCGCCCAAGCCGACGATCGCCTGTTCCGGTGTGCCGTGCCCGTAGTGGGCGAAACGCTGCCGGTAGTAGCCCACCAGCCGGACGAAGTGCTCCGTCGGCCAGAAGATGTGGTTGGCGAAGAACCCGTCACCATAAAAGGCCGCCTGCTCAGCGATCTGCGGGCTGCGGATCGACCCGTGCCAGACGAACGGCGGCACGCCGTCCAGCGGGCGCGGCACCGAGGTGAATCCCTGCAGCGGCGTGCGGAACTCGCCCGTCCAGTCGACGACGTCCTCGCGCCACAGCCGGCGCAGCAGGTGGTAGTTCTCGACCGCCAGCTCGATGCCCTTGCGGATGTCCTGGCCGAACCACGGGTACACCGGGCCGGTGTTGCCGCGGCCGAGCATCAGGTCCACCCGCCCCTCAGCGAGATGCTGCAGCATGGCGAAATCCTCGGCGATCTTCACCGGGTCGTTCGTCGTGATCAGGGTCGTCGAGGTGGACAGGATCAGCCTGCTGGTCTGCGCCGCGATGTAACCGAGCATGGTCGTCGGCGAGGATGGCACGAATGGCGGGTTGTGGTGCTCGCCACTCGCGAACACGTCCAGGCCGACCTCCTCGGCCTTGCGGGCGATCGCGACCATCGACTTGATCCGGTCATGCTCGGTCGGCGCGGCACCGGTCGTGGGGTCGGTCGTCACATCGCCCACCGTGAAGATCCCGAACTGCATCGCCACTCCAACCGTTGCCCGCACCCGGCTGTGCTCGTGCCCAGCCCGAGGCGCCGCTCAATGCCTTATCTAATTGAACGTGCAACTACATACGGGTGGCGAGTATTCCGCTGGTATCGCTTTCGCTAGAACGGCTGATGGTCAGTGGGCGTACTTCAGCACGAGGTCGCCGATGTTCGGGAGGGCGGCCTCGACGTGCTTGACCGCACTGCCCCGGACGCTGCCGTACGCCTTGATGATCGTGGGCCGGCCGGAGGCCGCCGCCCGGGCGTCGGTCACCGAGAGCAGGGCCTGCGACACCTCCTCGCCGCGCTTGGCCAGGTAGTCGCCGAACTCAGAGCCGCCGGACGTGCTGAAGTCGGCCCAGTACGGCTCAAGCTTGTCCACCATCTCCGGGAGCATCTTCTCCACCATGTGCCGGATGTGGCCCGGCATGAAGGTGTTCACCGTCTTGTAGGCGAGCTTGACCGCGGCCCCGGAGACCCCGGACTTCTCCGCGACGCCCTGCTCAATCAGCGTGTGGCAGTCGTCGACCACCTGGGGCTGGGTGTCCGGCGCGAGCAGGATCTCCTGAAGGGTGGCTGCCATGGGTATGTTCTTCTCCTCATCACCGGGGCGTCGCCCATTGGTTCCCGCACGCGTACTGCGCTGCGCCGTCCGTCAGTAGACGGCGACCGCCCGATCACGGTTTACCGTACTTGTGCACTCCTGCGGTGGATGACACTGGAACCGGTGTCCTTGACCGGGAACTGAGAACGGCCGCAGCCGTTACTGATCCGGCGCTGCCATCCAGGCGGCGATCTGGGCTCGCGAGTTGAAGCCCAGCTTGTTCAGGATGCTGCGGACGTGGCTGTCGACGGTGCGCTCGGAGATGAACAGGCGCGTTCCGATCTGCTTGTTGGTCAGGCCGTCGGCGATCAGCCGCGCGACGTCGTCCTCTCGCTTCCCGAGCATCCCCGCGCTGGCCTTGCCGGCCGCCGCGCCACCTGACGTCGCGGCACCAGACGCCGCAGCAGCGCTACGAGCGGGCTCACCAAGCGCGAGCCGCACTGCCGTGTCCCGGCCGAGGTGTTTGCCGGTCTCGAGCTCGGCGGCGAACCTCGCTGCGCCGAGCGCCGCGGCTGCCGACCCTTCGATCTGAGTCAGCAATGGGGCGAGGAACGGCATGAGGTTGGCACCAGCTTCGGTCCGTGCCGTGTCCGCGGCCCCGAGCAGTTGCGCCGCGAGGCGCGCTTGGCCGGAGAGCCCGGCGTGGCAGCCAAAGGCGGCGAGGAGATAGAACTGTGCCACCCGGTCGTCGATCTGGGAAGCGATCCGCAGTGCTTCGGCGAGCAGCGGCTGCGAGTCATCAAGGTCACCAGCGAGCAGGGCGGCGGACCCCAGGTTCAGCAGCATCACTTCCAGCCGGTAGAGGTCACCTGCCTGCCTCGCGAGACGCACTCCGGCGGAGGCGGCGGACCTGACCGCGCCGAGATCAGCCTCGAAGAAGCCGCTCAACGCGCGAGCCTGGAGGACCGCGAGGGTGCCGGGCGGATGGGCCAGGTCGGCGGTGACGTCCTGGGCCTCATCCAGCAAACGCCGGGCGGCGGCGCGGTCACCGGCCATGTTCTCGGCGATCGAGGCCATGCACAGCGCCTGGGCCAGCAGATCCTGCTGTCCCTCCAGCCGGGCGGCGGCCACCGCCGCCCGGAGCGCGGGCCGGGCCGCGGCCGGATCAGCCTTCAGCACGGCCAGGAACCCGCGCATGAACAAAGCCCAGGCCCGCGCCTCCGGGCTGCCGCCGCCAGTGGCGAGAAACTCACCCAGCCACCGGATGCCTTCAGTGGTCGCGCGGGTGATCCAGTACCAGCCCAGGCAGCGGGCGAGATCGATGCCGACCTCGGCGTCGGCGCGGGCCAGGCATCGCTGCAGGACGGCCCGGATGTTGTCGATCTCCAGGTCCGCCCATTCGAGCCATTCGAGGAGCCGGTTCCCGGCCAAGGCAGCGCGCCGGCACCTCGACCGGTAGTGCCCGGCGCATCGCAGTTCGACGGCTTCCTGCTCGCCGGACTCGCGCAGCTTGACGGCCGCGAATTCCCGCATCGTCTCGTGCAGCCGATAGCAGGCCAGGCCCTTGGCGTCCTCCTTCATCACCAGTGACTTGTCAACCAGCGATGACAGCACGTCCAGTGCCTCGGCGGCCGGCCTGTCCGGCGGAGCGCACACGGACTCGACGTCTTCCAGGGTGAACCGGCCCGCGAACGCGCAGGACCGCCTCAGCACCGCGCGCTCGGCGGCGGTCAGCAGGTCGTGGCTCCACTCAATGGTGGTCCGGAGCGTTTGATGCCGCGGCAGGGCAGCGCGGCTTCCGCTGGTAAGCAGGCCAAACCGGTCGGTCAGCCGGTCCAGGATCTGCTCCACCGCGAGGACCCGCGTCCGGACCGCGGCCAGCTCGATGGCCAGCGGCAGGCCGTCGAGGCGGCGGCACAGATCTGCGACCGCCGCCTGGTTGGCGGCGGTCAGCTCGAACGTGCCTGATGCCGCCGCCGCCCGCTCGGTGAACAGCATGACCGCCTCGCTGCGCTGGAGCCGGGCCAGAGGTTCGGCGGCCTGCGGCGACGGCAGCGCCAGGGGCGGCACCGGGACCACGTGCTCACCCGGCACCGAGAGCGGCTCCCGGCTGGTGGCGATCACGCACACGCCCGGCGCGGCTCTCATGATGTCGGTCACGATCTGAGCGGCTGCGCCGAGCAGATGCTCGCAGTTGTCCACGACCAGCAGCAGTTCCTTGTCCCGCAGGTAAGAAAGCACCAGGGGCCGGGGCTCGGTCGCGGCCTGGTCCCGCAGGTCCAGAGCGGCCATGACCGCGTTGCTGACGAGTGCCGGATCGTGGATTTCGGCCAGCTCGACCAGCCACCCGCCGCCGCGGAAGCCGCGGCCGAGATCCGTCGCGATCCGGATCGCCAGGCGTGTCTTGCCGACCCCGCCCGGCCCGACCAGGCTGACCAGGCGGGCCTCGGTGAGCTTCTTCCTGACTTCCGCGAGCTCACGGCGGCGGCCGATGAAACTGCTCGCCTCGGCCGGCAGGTTGCCCGGGCGCGTGCTGGGTCTGGCCATGACAGGTATTTAAACGGCTGTGCCACCGGCGCCGGTTCACCCGGGCGTGTCCGCACAGATCTTCAGCGGCACGGCACGACTAGGCACCCAATCGGTAATTCCGCCGATGCCGGCGCTGGGCCCGCCGCCCTAGCGTGACGAGCATGCCGGGGAACCCCGCCCACCATCACCGGCACCACGCTTCGTGGCACCTGACTAGCCGGGGAGATTTCGCGTGCACAGGTTCTTCGCCAGCACCGGACGGTTCGCCGTCCGCTTCCGCTGGCTCGTCGTCGTGGCCTGGGTGACCGCGACCGTCCTGGCCAGCCAGTTCTTCCCGTCGCTGGCCAGCGTGGTCAAGGACAGCAACACCAGCTCGCTGCCGGCCAGCAGCCCCAGCCTGCGGGCCGCCCGGCTGGCCGTCCCCTTCCAAGGGCTGGACCAGACCCCGGTCACCGTGGTCATCGCCCGTCGCAGCGGCACGCTCACCGCCACCGACAGCACTGCTATCGAACGGCTGGCCGCCAGCCTGGCCACGGTCAGCACCGTGCAGCAGGTCAAGGACCTCGGCGGCAGCCGTGACGGCCAGGCGGTGCAACTGCAGGTCCTGGCCAACGTCAGCCTCGACGCCCAGGGGCCCGCTCAGCAGCTCACCGCCGGCCTGCGCACCACCATCGGGGCCAGCGCCCTGCCCGCCGGCCTGCACGCCCACCTGGCCGGTCAGGTGGCCACCCAGGTCGACGCCAGCCGGGCCTCCCAGCGCGCGGGCAACCTGGGCCTGGACCTGTCCATCCTGTTCATCCTGGTGCTGCTGCTCGTCGTCTTCCGCTCGCTGCTGGCGCCGGTGCTGACCCTCGCCCCCGCCGTGCTCGTCACCCAGCTCGCCGGGCCGGTGATCGGCGAGGCGAGCAAAGCCGACCTGCCGGTGACATCGCTCACCCAGATCCTGATGCTCATCCTGACCATCGGCGCCGGAACGGACTACGGCCTGTTCCTCGTGTTCCGGGTCAGGGAAGAACTCCGGGCCGGCCAGGCCCCGCACGACGCGGTCACCCGCGCGCTCTCCCGGGTCGGTGAGTCGATCACCTTCTCCGCCGCGACCGTCATCGCCGCGCTGCTCACCCTGCTGCTGGCCACTTTCGGGCTGTACTCCAGCCTCGGCGCCCCGCTGGCCGTCGCCATCGCGCTCATGCTGCTGGCCGGCCTCACCCTGCTGCCGGCCCTGCTGGCCATCTTCGGCCGGGCCGCGTTCTGGCCCTCGAACACGACCCGGGGCCCGCAGCGCCTCGGCTGGTGGGGACGCACGGCCAGCCGCATCGTCGCCCACCCCACCGCGACCCTGGCCTTCGGCCTGCTCGCCTTCGGCGCATTGGCCACGGCCGCGATCGGTTACACCCCGGCCGGTTTCGGCAGCGCCCCCGCCGCCCCGCACGGCTCGGACTCCGGCACCGGCAACGCGCTGCTCGCGGCCCACTTCCCGGCCGCCAGCAGGAACCCGACCAGCGTGCTGCTGCGCTTCCCCGTGCCGGTCTGGGCCGATCCGGCGCCGTTGGCCCGCGCGCAGCGGCGGCTCGCCGCGGTCCCGGAGTTCGGCAGCCTGATCGGCCCGCTCGACGTCAACGGGATCGCCGTCACGCCGGGCCAGCTGACGGCCCTGCACGCGGCGCTCGGTGACCCACGCGCGCTGCCCGTGCTGCCGCCGGATGGCAGTGGCTTCCCGGCGGCCAGGTGGAACGTCTACCGCGCCGAAAGCCAGTTCATCAGCCCCGACGGACGGACCGTCCTGTTCGATGCCGGCCTGGCCGCCGGCGACGCGGGCTCGAACGCCGCGCTGCACCAGGTACCGGCCATCCGCGCCGCCGTCGCCACCGTGGCCCGCGAGGCCGGCGCCAGCGCGTATGGCGTCACGGGTGAGGCGCCCGCCATCTACGACGTGAGCCGGGCTTCTGACCGGGATCTGCTGCACATCTTCCCGGTCGCGATCATCGTCATCGCGCTCCTGCTCGCGCTGGTCATGCGGAGCCTGATCGCCCCGATCTACCTCATCGCCTCCGTGGCGATCAGCTACCTGGCCGCGTTCGGCCTGGCCGTGCTGGTCTTCCAGGACGCGACCGGGGCCGGCGGGCTGCCGTACTTCATACCGTTCCTCATGTTCCTGTTCCTGCTGGCCCTCGGCGAGGACTACAACATCCTGGTGATGACCCGGATCCGGGAGGAGGCCGGTCACATCCCGTTGCGGCAGGCGGTAACCCGGGCCCTGGAACGGACGGGTTCAACGGTCACCTCGGCCGGGCTCGTCCTCGCGGGCACCTTCGGTGTCTTCGCCCTGGTCGTGGCGGGACAGCCGGGAGGCGGCGTGTACCGGGACATCCTGGCCGCCCTCGCGATCGGCATCCTGATGGACGCCTTCCTCGTCCGCACCCTGCTCGTCCCGTCGACGGTCGCGCTCCTCGGCCGGTGGAACTGGTGGCCGTCCCGGCACGGCGACCCCGCCAAAGCCACTACGGACGTGACTGCCACCACAGCCAGCGTCTGCTGACGCGGAGAACACCACGCATGAGCGGTGTGTGCGTCATCGGGGCGGGATCGTCAGGGATCGCTTCGTGCCAGGTCCTGCACGCCCGCGGCATTCCCTTCGACTGTTTCGAGGCCGGCTCGGCGGTCGGCGGCAACTGGCGGTATGACAATGACAACGGCATGTCGGCCGCGTACCGCTCGCTGCACGCCAATTCATCCCGGCAGGCCATGCGGTACGCAACGTTCCCGATGCCAGATGACTACCCGAGCTACCTTGGCCACCGGCTGATCGCGCAGTACCTGGATGACTTCGTCGATCATTTCGGTTTCCGCGCGAAGATCCGATTCCGGACCGAGGTGACCAGGGCCGAGCCCGCACCGGGAGGCGGCTGGCAGGTTACCGTCCGGCAGCGGGATACCGGGGCGGCGCGCACCGGGTGGTACCGCGCCGTGCTGGTCGCGAACGGTCACCACTGGGACCCGCGGTATCCGGAGCCAGCTTTCCCCGGCGCTGGCAGCTTCGCTGGTGAGCAGCTTCATTCCCACCAGTACCGGACCCCGGAGCCGTTCACTGGCAGGCGCGTGCTCATTCTTGGCCTCGGCAACTCGGCCTGTGATGTCGCGGCCGATTGCTCTCAGGTCGCCGCGCGGACCCTGCTGGCCGTGCGGCGCGGCGCTCATATCGTGCCGAAGTACCTGTTCGGCGTGCCCACCGATCATCTGACCCTCATGCGCCTGGGCACCAGGGCGCCGCTCCGGCTGCAGCGCTCAGCAGTGGCGCTGCTCGTCCGGGCCGCCCAGGGGGACGTGACGAAATACGGGCTGCCCAAGCCCGATCATCCGATGCTGTGCGCGCCCCCGACGGTGTCGGACAGCCTGCTGAGCAGGCTGGGTCATGGTGACATCGTCGTCAAGCCCGCCATTGACCGGTTCGGCCGGGACCGCGTCCACTTCACCGACGGCAGCGCCGAGCAGGTCGACACGGTGATCTACTGCACCGGCTACAAGATCAGCTTCCCGTTTCTCGACGAAGCCGTCACCGGCGCGGGCCTGCTCCCCCTCTACTACCGCGTCGTCCCGCCGAAGCTGCCCGGCTTGTACTTCATCGGCCTCGTCCAGCCGGTCGGGGCGACCATGCCGATAGCCGAGATCCAGTCCGAATGGGTCGCGGACCTGCTGCAGGGCCGGGCGGCACTGCCGCCGGAACCGCAGATGAACTGCGAGATCGCCAGGTACCGCGCGGTGACCGCCAAGCGTTATGCCCACTCCACCAGGGACGCCATCCAGGTGGACTTCCTCGCCTACCTGCGGGAGATCCGCAAGGAACGCCAGGCCGGCGCCAAGCGCCCCGGCGTCTCTCGCGCGCAGGTCAACAGGACTGTTGCCGGAGCGGTTGATACCCTCGTCCCATGGACCAGCAGCACCTGGCCAACCTTGCGCACCTGCGCCGGGCGCGGGATCTGGTCGATCGGGAGTATGCGCGTCCGCTCGACGTGCCGGCCATGGCTCGCCAGGCGCTGATGTCGCCGGGGCACTTCTCACGGGCATTCCGGGCGGCCTACGGCGAGACGCCGTACAGCTACCTCATGACCCGGCGGGTCGAGCGGGCGATGGCGCTGCTGCGCGCGGGCATGAGCGTGACCGACGCGTGCATGGAGGTCGGCTGTACCTCCCTCGGCTCGTTCAGCTCGCGATTCACCGAGCTTGTGGGGATGACGCCGAGCGCGTACCGGGCCCGGGAGCACCGCGCCGTGCTGGCGATGCCCGCGTGTGTGGCCAAGGCGCGCACCCGGCCGACCAGGGACCAGCCGATCAGGATTGGAGAAGCGGCCCGCGCGGCCGCCGTCTAGCGTTGACTCCATGACCATCTCACTCCAGTACTGCCACATCACCGTCAACGACCTGGACGAGTCGCTCGCCTTCTACCGCGACGCGCTCGGCCTTGAGGTGCGCAACGACGTCGCCTCGGGCGGGTTCCGCTGGGTCACCCTCGGCAGCACGGCCCAGCCAGACCTTGAGATCGTGCTCTCCGAGCCGCACGCTGGCCGATCCCAGGCCGACGGCGACGCCCTGCAGGAACTGCTCACCAAGGGAGTCCTGCCGATGACCGTCTTCCGCACCGGCGATCTCGGCGCGACCTTCGAGAAGGTGCGGGCCTCCGGCGCCGAGGTGCTGCAGGAGCCCATCGACCAGCCCTGGGGCCCACGCGACTGCGCGTTCCGGGACCCCTCGGGCAACATGGTGCGCATCTCGCAGGCGCCCAAAGCGTAGCCGCCACGAGCAAATCGGCTCCCCCGCCTAAGCCGCACCGGGCGGCTTGGGCGCGGTGCGCGGGTGATCCCTGCCGCGCACGCCGCGGCCGCGCACCCGCCGCCTGCCGCCGCGGCCAGCATGTGCCCGGTCGGGTCGGTGCCGGTGACCGGGCTGTCGTTCACGTACGCGTGCAAGTCCCCGCCCGCCGCCGGATCCCCCTGCGCCGCCGTCGCCACCGTGGCCACCTCATCCGAGGGCCGGGCGTGGGGGTGTTCGGGGTGCCGGTGGTGCGGGTGACTGAGTCGGCGGCTGCAGGGGGTGGGGTGTCTTGCCAGGTCAGGCCGCGGATTGAGGGGGCGGCGAGGACGACGAGGGTGCCGAAGGCGGCCCACCCGGCGCCGAAGCCGAGCACGGCGCGGGCGCCGAAGGCGGCGGCCGCGGGGCCGGCCGCGGCGAACGCGACGGGTCCGAACGCGAACGCGCCGACCATGCTGAAGGAGCCGACCCGGGACAGGGCCTCGGCGGGCACTTGCTGCTGGGTCACGGTCGTCGAGATCGTGCTGTCCACGGCCGAGCCCAGCCCGGCCAGCAGCGCGCCGGCCGCCACCGCCGCCGCTGGCAGGTGCAGGGCCAGCGCGAGCGGCGGGAGCGGAAAGCCGAGCGTGGCCAGGGTGCTGACCAGCAGCGGCCGCCGGGGCCGGCGGCCCAGCGCGAGCAGGCCGCCGAGGATCGCGCCGCCGCCGTAGCAGGCCAGGATCGCGCCCCAGGCCCGGGCGCCGCCGAGATACTCACGGGCCAGCACCGGGCCAAGTACCAGGTACGGACCCCAGGTCAGCAGGTTGAACAACGCGAACTGGGCAGTCTCCAGCCAGAGCCAGGTATGCGCGGCGAACTCCGCCCAGCCGTCGGCCAAGTCGCGCAGCAGCGACCGGGCCGGGGGCTCGCCGTCGCCGGGGAAGCGGAGCAAGGCCAGCGCGAGCGCGCTGATCGCGTAGCTCCCGGCGTCCACCGCGATCACCGCGGCCGGGCTGGTGACGGCGATCAGGATCCCGGCGAGGGCCGGCCCGGCGACCTGGGCGGCGGGCTGGGTCATGCCGAACAGCGCGTTCGCGTTGCCGAGCTGATCGCGCGGCGCGAGTTGCACAGTGAGCCCCGACAGGGCGGGCTGGAAGAACGCGTTGCCGCTGCCGACCACGAACGCGGCGGCGATGAACAGCCAGACGTGCGGGTGCCCGAGAAAGAGCGCGGCCGCGAGGGCGCCCTGGGCCACGCACCGGGCCACGTCGGCGGTCAGCATCACCGGCCGGCGGCCGAGCCGGTCGGCGATCACGCCGCCGCCGAGCATGAATGCGACCATCGGGACGATGTTCGCGGCGAACACGACGCCGAGCGCGGTCGGCGTCCCGCCGCTTCCCAGCACGGCGAAGGCGATCGCGACCGCCGACATCGCAGTGCCGAGTAGCGAGCTCGCATAGCCGACGTAGAAACGGCGGAAGTTGCGCCCGGTCAGCACTCCCAGCTTGCCAGAGCGCCATTTACCGCGACGGTTATCGCCAGTCCCGCCGACTGATTTACTGCGGCTATTCAGCCGGAGGAACCCGATCACGCGCATGGCCTCTACCATGTCAAATGCTTCACCATGAACGCAATTAGTCAGTAGCGGTGATCGGATTACCGCCGATGGTTACCGCAGTAAATGCGATTTCGCTGAGGGCTGTGATGGACGCCATGAGGGCTATAATGAGGGCACGGATATTTACCGCGGAACGGAGGCGGCGGTGGGTTCGTATCCGCTCGCACTGGGGCCCGCGGCACCGGGCGCCCCTGCACCGGTGGAGTACGCGGTCGCGGTGGACCGGTACCTCGGCCAGGCCATGCTCAGCGCCGCGTCGCGCCGGGTCTACCGGATTTCACTGGCCGGCTGGGCCTGGCCGCTGGTCGGCAAGCCGATCCCGGCCGGACCGGAGCGCCGCGGCGCGGTACCGCCGGTCGTGCCGTTGGCACTGCTGGACGCCCCCGGTACCGGCGGCCGGCTGGCCGCCGCGCTCGCGGAGCGGGCCGCCGGCACCGACGCACGTACCGTCAACCGCGAACTGTCCGCCCTGCGCAGCGCGGCCGGCTGGTGGCAGGACCAGGGGTGGATCCGCGCGGATCCGGCCGCGGGACTGCGGCACCGCCAGCCAGCTGCCGCGGCGCCGCCGCTGCGCGCCTCGCAGGTCGGTGAGCTGTTCCGGCTGACGGCAAGCCTGCGGGAGCACGCGTTCTGGCGGGTGCTGTACGACTCGGGCGCACCTGCCGGGCAGGTACTGGCCTTGGACGCGGACCGGCTCGACCTGTCCCGGCACCGGGTCCGGGCCCGTCCGGGTGCCGGGTCCCGGGCCAGCATCGGGTGGCAGGAGACGACCAGCCAGGTCCTGCGCTGGCTGCTGGCCGGGCGGACCTGGGGGCCGGTGTTCGTGACCGATCGCAAGGCGCCGGCGCAGGCCGCGACGGCCGATGTATGCCCGGTGACCGGCCAGGCCCGGATGTCCTACCGGCGTGCCGCAGAGATCTTCACCACGCTAACCCGGCCGCTCGACCCGGCGGGCCGGGGCTGGACACTGCACCAGCTCCGCGCAGCGGAACGACCACTCGGACCCGCTCGACCCGGCTGCTGACGGGCAGCCGGTACGCCGGACACTGGACGCCCGGAACGCCACCCGTACACCTCTGGCTGCACGAAGACCTCCAGCGCACCGCCATCCAGGTCTGGGACACACCAATACCGCCACACGCCAGCGTCGGCAGCACCGCCCATTGGCCACCATCAAGCGGTAATGGCGCTCATCGCCAGGCCCAATGCCGCTGGGCCGCCGGGTCAGGGCATGGTGTACACGACGGTGACCGAGACGCTGAGCTGCTGGCTGCCCGGCGAGATCGGCACGGCGGAGGACGCGCGCGGCGCGGCGGCCGAGCCGGCTGCCGAGAGCGGGAAGGGGTACGAGGGAGCCTGGTCGGTGACGCTCACGACCGGCCCGAGGGGCTGGCCGAGGGCGCTGGCGTACTGGGCCGCCTTGACCCGGGCGTCGGCGACCGCCGCCGCCCGGGCCTGGGCCAGCAGGCTGCTGGTATCGGTGAGGTTCAGCGAGATGCCGTTGACGGTGGCGGCATTGCCGCCGGCCCGGACGGCGTCGCTGATCTCGGTGCCCGCGACGCTGAGATGGCGCAGGGTGGCGTTGAGCGACTCGCTGACGTCATAGCCATCGGGAGCCGATGAGCTGTCGCGGAAATTGGGCTGGATGTACAGATCAGAGGTCTGGATGTCGGGTGCGGCGACGCCGCGGGCCTTCAGTGCCGCGGTGACCCGGCTGACCGCCTGGTTGGCTTCGGCCAGCGCGGACCCGACCGAGGCGGCATTGACCTGGACACCCATGGACAGGACCAGTTGGCGGGGCGTGCCGTTGACGGTGCCGGTCCCGGTGACGGTGATCCTTGATGATCCGGTCGACGAGGTGAGCACCGGGCCGGCCTTCGCGCCGGACGGGTGCGCCCCAGCGGGCGACGGAGCCGCGTTGCCCGTGGCGGTGCCGAGCGCGAACACCCCGATCAGGATGGCGGCAGCAGCGCCGCCCAGGGCGAGTGCCCGGTAACCGGGCCTCAGCGTGACAGACATGGCGCGGCTCCCGCTCAGTGAGGTTCAGGTGCTGATGTGACGCACCGCCGGGCTGTCCGGTTCCGGCTCTCACCCCCGGCGTTCCCCCGGGCGGGGGACGCGCGCCGACGCGGCCCTGCATACGTTTGCAGCACGGCGGGGGCGCCCGTCGCGGCAGCGCCCGGGCGTGTCCCGCACCTCCAAGGCTGAAGGGTGCCGCCGTGGCCGTGAACAGGTTCTCCATCCGCGCGCAGGCCGTCCAGGGCAGTGAAAGCCCAGGTCCCAGCGAGACGGCAGGCCCCCCGGCCGTCCCAGAACCCCGGGACAGTGATCATCCCGATGGTGCGGTGGGCGCCCGGGCCGATCACATCGCCGCCATCATCAAAACCACCTACGACTCGGCGCTGGGCATCCCCGGCGAAGCTGCGCCAGCCGACGGTTTTCAGACGCTGGCGCGGCTGAGCGGCCATCTCGCCGCGATGCACCGGGCCGTTTACCCGGTCGCCAGCCACCGGCTTGGCGAAAACCAGCACCTCCTCAAGGAGTGCCGTGCGCAGGCGCGCGAGACGGCATGGGCGCTCCGCCTCCTCGAATGCCGCCTGGCCGGCGAGTCGGCCACCGCCGGCCATGAGCTCGACACTGTGCACGCGCGACTGGGACAGCGCCTGGATGCGTACCAGTCAGCGGAACGGCGACTGGTCGCCGGGGTGAAGGAACAGCTCACCGCCCGGGAGGGCGAGCAGCTGGCCCTGCGTTACCGCGCCGCGCTCGGCCGCGCACCCACCCGCCCGCACCCCCGCGGACCGCAGGCCGGCTGGCCCGGCCGCATCGCATTCCGGCTGCACGCCTTCTGGGACGGAGTGCTCGATGCCATCGACTCGCGCCCGGGCGCGGGCCACCCTGAGTGACTCACCATTCAGGGTGTCACGGATCGGAGTGCTGTGCGCCAGGGCGGCGACCGAAGTCGTGCGCCCGGTTGGCGCGCCACGAAGTCAGATATTCAAGTCTTTCGCCGTGAGCTTCCTCATACAATTTCCCCCAGGCCGCCAGCTCAGTGAGGGCAGCCCGACCCGCCCATGGGGTTGAGCTCGGGAGAAGGGCGAGATCCCACCAGAGCGCGTACCTGAGGATGAGTTCATGAAAAAGTGGCTCGTATACGGTCCTCGCCTTTATGGCAGCGTTAGCTCGCTCAAAGAATCTCAAGACAGTATTGGCATCGTGCAACGGCGTGTATTCAGATTTGACGTCGTAAGCGGAGAGCCGTGGGTCTTTCTGGAGGTCATCCCTGGTCGCTTCGTGCACATAGATGCCACCTCCCCGCCTGCGGAGGTGATCAATCAAGCGGATCCGGGAACTCTGGACCTCGCCAGTCACTAATTCCGAATGAAGTGCCAGGACCCTGTCCACTTGCTTGTCATGCCGGTCAGCACCGAGCGTCAGCATGGCCAGGATCAAGGCAATAAGCACCCCCATGGCCTGGACCCCGCTTGCATACGCGGAATATCGCTGGGGGTCCAGGAAGGCGATCGGCGCGATAAGCACGATGAGGATCGCCGCCGCCAGCGCGCCCACGTATCTTCTTCGGTAAAACCGCCGGTTCATGGTGACCGCTCCCCACATTGAGTTCTTGAGCGGCTCGCTGACGTCGTGGCCATCGGGAGCCGGTCTCCCGGCACCCCGCTCAGACCGCCGAGAAGTCGACCTCCGCGGTGGAGGTCACGCTGCCCATGCGGCCAGGCGCCGCCGCCCCGCTCCAGTACGCGTTGGTGTACGCGATCGACTGCTCCGGGGTGACCGGGAAGCCCCACTCGCGCATGTCCTCGGTGGTGTGCGCGTCGGAGACGAGCGTCGCGTCGTAGCCGCGTGCCAGCGCACCGTGCAGGGTCGAGCGGATGCACTCCTCCGTCTGCGCGCCAGTGACCACCAGCCGCCCGACCGCCCGCGCGGCGAGCAGCTCCGCCAGGTCCGTGGCCTCGAACGAGTCCGCGTACGTCTTGTGGACCAGGGGCTCGGTGTCAAGGCGATCGAGCCCCGGGACGTATTCCCAGCCCGCGGAGCCCTTCGGCAGCTCGTTGCTGGAGTGCTGCACCCACAGCACCGGGACGTCCTCGGCCCGGGCCTTGTCCACGAGGGCCTGGATGTTGGCGATCACGCGGTCCCGCTCGTAGGCGTTCCCGACGACGCCGTTCTGCACGTCGATGACGAGCAGGGCGGTGCGCGGCCGGTTCTCCAGGGATGTCATGGCTTCCTCCGTCAGCTCCAGGCTTTGCCGCCCAGGGTAGGCCGGGGCACCGACACCACTGCCGGGGCGGTGCGATCAGCCACCGGCCACGCCCGGGGTCCAAGTGGTCACCGGGGTGGAACGAACTTTCCAGCCTTACCCGCTTCGGGTGATCGTCCGATTCAGCCGCCCAGCATGAGGCTCGCGCAGTGTTCGCCGATCATCATGGCCGGGGCGTTGGTGTTCCCGCCGACGATGCTGGGCATGACCGACGCATCGGCGACGCGGAGCCCTTCAACGCCCCGGACCCGGAGCGCCGGATCAACCACGGCCCGCTCGTCTGCGCCCATCCGGCAGGTGCCGACCGCGTGGTACACCGACGTCGCGCGGTTCGGGAGCTCCCGGGCCAGCGCGGCCCGGTCCGGGTAATCGGGCCCGGGTGAAAGCTCGGCGGTGACGTCATCAGCGATGATCTTGCTGGCCATCACCTCGCGGATGAGATCCATCCCGTCCAGCAGCAGCCTGCTGTCGTCGGGGTGGGTCAGGTAGGCCGGGTCGATGATCGGCGCGGCGGCCGGGTCGGCGGAGGCGAGCCGGATGGTGCCGCGGCTCTTCGGGTAGATCAGCGTGGGCATGATCGTCAGCGCGGAGCGCTTGTCGACCTTCTGCCGGGCCGGCGAATCCTGGTTGGGGAACGGGTACGACCACGGCAGCGCGTGGATCTGGAGATCCGGGATCTCCCCGGCGTGCGGGCTGCGGACGAAACCGACGGCCTCGAATACAGTGCGGCCCATCCAGGTGTCGCCGCGGACCGCCTCCTTGATCACGGCGCGAGCGAAGTACGGCGTGGTGCCACGGTTGCGGGCCGATTTCATGACATAGGTCATGGGCACGAACATGTGATCATGCAGGTTGTCGCCGACGGGGAGGTCGGCGGCAACGTTGATGCCGTGCTCGCGCAGGTGTGCCGCGGGGCCGACGCCGGAGAGCATCAGGATCTGCGCCGAGCCGTACACCCCCGCGCAAAGAATCACTTCCCGGGCGGCACGGATCGTGGCCCGTCCTGCCTCCGTGATGACCTCGACGCCGGTGGCGCGGCCGCCGTCGATCACGACCCGGGTAATGAGGGCACGCGTCTGGATCTTGAGGCCGGGCAGGCCATGGTTGTCCAGGTACCCGACCGATGAGCTGTACCGCAGCCCGCCGCGGGTGTTCTGCTGGAAGACCGCGGCGCCTTCCTGTGACTCGCCGTTGTAGTCGTCGATCTTCTCGACGCCCGCGGTGGCGGCGAGCGCCTCAATGAACGCCTGCGAGGCCAGCGTGAGATCTTTCTGCCGGGATACCTGGATCGGGCCGCCGGAGCCGCGCAGCGCGGTGGCGCCGTCTTCCCAGTTCTCCATCCGCTTGAAGCTGCCCAGCACGTCGGAATAACCCCAGCCGGCGCAGCCCGCCGCGGCCCAGTCGTCGTAGTTCTTGCGGTTGCCGCGGACGAACAGCATGCCGTTTATCGACCCGGAGCCGCCGAGTACCCGGCCCCGGGGCTGCGGGATCTTCCGGCCCAGCGCGCTCGATTGCGGGGCAGTGTAGTAGCCCCAGTCCAGGCGCTTCTTCAGCGCGGGGACGTTGTGGAAGATGGCGATCATTCCCGGCTTCCGGACCAGCCGGGTCAGGTCCGGCCCGCCGGCCTCCAGCAGGATGACGCTGGCACCAGACTCGGCGAGACGTTTCGCCAGCACGCATCCGGCGCTGCCGGCCCCGGCAATGACATAGTCGGCGGTCTGATCCATTCAGTCCTCGCAACGACACGGTGGATGACCGCTGGCCTGCGGCCAATCGGGCTGGTCTCCGGACTCTATGACCCTGCCTCCCACAAAACAAGAACACGTTCTGGTTTTACTGCGCGGGCCCAGGCCACACACCGATGTGGCCGGTGCTGACCGTGCTGGGCCTGGCAGTGGCGGACTGGACCGGGCCCGGATTAGAACATGTTCCATTTCTACGCCAGGATCTGTAACGTGTTCTCACGCCGGGCGTCCCCGGAGGCAGCACCAACGCCACGACCCTGATGATCGGCGAGCACAGCGCAGCCACGATGCGGAGCTGACCGGGATGGACCAGATGGACCAGATGGCCGTACCTACCGAGCACGCCGCCACCACATCCGGCAGCTTCGATGTCGTCAATCCCGCTACCCACGAGGTGGTCGGCAGCTATCCGGTGCACACCGCGCAGGACGTGGCGACGGCCGTGGCGCAGGCCCGAGAGGCCCAGCGCTGGTGGGAGGCATTGGGGTTTGACGGGCGGAAGCCCTACCTGCGACGGTGGCTGCGCTGGCTCGCCCTGCACTGCGACGAGGTGTACGAGATCGGCCACCGGGAGACCGCGAGGCCCAAGGCGGACGTCCAGTTCGAGCTGTACGCCGGGCTGGAGGACGCCCGCTGGGCCGCGGCGCACGCCAAGCGGGTGCTCCGCAGGCGGCGGGTCGCGCCGGGCATCGCCATGATGAACTTCGACGCGCGCCTGTCCTACCATCCGCTTGGCGTGGTCGGGGTGATCACGCCGTGGAACGCGCCGGTTTACCTGACGCTGTCCGGGATGGCCGCTGCCCTCGCCGCTGGCAACGCGGTCGTGGTCAAGCCCAGCGAACTCAGCCCGGGCTCCGCCATCATCACCATCGAGGCATTCCGCCGGGCCAACCCGGATGCGCCCGCCGGATTGACCGCGTGGATCACCGGCTTCGGGGAGACCGGGGCGGCGCTGTGCACCTCGCGCGTTGACAAACTGGCCTTCACCGGCTCAGCGCCCACCGGACGCCGGGTGATGGCCGCCTGTGCCCAGAACCTGACCCCCGTCGTCCTGGAACTCGGCGGCAAGGACGCCACCATCGTCGCCGCCGACGCCGACCTCGACGCCGCCGCGACCGGCGTGGTCTGGGGCGGCCTCTTCAACGGTGGCCAGGCCTGCGTCGGTGTCGAGCGGGTGTACGTGGTTGAGTCGGTGCGCGACGAGTTTCTGGCCAAGGTGCGCGAGCGCATCGGCCAGATCGCCGTCGGGGTCGAGGAACTGAGCGCCTACGGGCCGATGACGGTCGACGCCCAGGTGGACATCGTTCGCCGGCACGTCGGTGACGCGCTTGAGGCCGGAGCACACGCGCTGGCCGGGGGGCTGGAGTCGATCAGGCCACCGTTCATCGACCCGATCGTCCTGGTCGACGTCCCGGAGGACTGCTCCGCAGTCCAAGAGGAGACCTTCGGGCCGGTCCTGGTGATCAACACCGTCCCCGACACCGACGAGGCGGTGCGCCGGGCCAACGGGACGGCGTTCGGGCTCGGCTCGTCGGTGTACTCGGCCCGGCGTGGCCCTGCGATCGCCGCCAGGCTCCGGGCCGGTGGCACGACTATAAATTCCGTCCTGACCTTCGTCGGCATGTCGTCCATCCCGTTCGGCGGCGTCGGCGAAAGCGGCTTCGGACGGTTCCACGGCGACGCGGGCCTGCGGGAGTTCAGCTACGCCAAGTCGACCGCGCGAAAGCGGTTCGACCTGGGCAAGGACCTTCAGTCGTTCCCCCGAACCCCAGACCAGTTCGATGTCGTCCGCAAGACGCTCAGGCTCCGTTACGGCCGGTCGTTCCACTGAGCCACTGAGCCGTCATCCGCGGACCGAAAAACCTGTCAGAGAGGTGCCGCGGGGTCTGCCGCCCGGCGCGCCCAGCACTGGGAGGAGGACTGGTGCCCATCTCCAGCAGCGGGAACGGCACGCCCGGGATTGCTGTGCTTTCCTGCTGTACCCCGCTGACCAAGTTTTCGAATTAGCTCTTATAACTCTGGGATATGGAATCCGGGATACGGTAGTGGCGGTCGCGCGGAGACGCCGCCGGGGCAGCGGCCGCACAGGGTGCTGTCCCATGCACCGCAATAGGGGGGTGATGTCATGTTCCGCCAAGTTGTCGCTATCCGGTGGGCCGAAGGCGTCTCGGTCGAGGGCAAGCAGGGGTATCGCGATGCCCTCGACGCATTGCGCGAGATCCCGGAGGTGCTCGCTTTGACGTGGGGGGACGACGCCGGCCACTTCGACGGCAACTTCGACTTCGTGGCGGTCATGGACTTCGCTGACTTCGACTCCGCCCGTGTCTACGTTCAGCACCCACTGCACCAGTCCTATATCCATGACCACGCGAGCAAGGTGGTCGGGGAGCGAGTCATCGTCCAGCACGACTGGACTCCCCCGCTCGGCTGAGTCGAGGCCGGCCGCCCCGATGGTAGGTAGCTGCCAAGCAGAAGCTTGATGACGCCGGAACGGCGTACGGTGGCCGCACTCTGGCCGGTGCCTTAAGATCCGGAAATTGAGGTACTGGAAGCCTGCTGGCCATTTCAGTTTCGCTGAGCGGAGGCCATCACCGTGACCCCTGCTTCCGGCGCGCCGCTCAATATCCTCGATCCGTACTTCTACGCCGGGGACCCGTACCCGGCATACAAGTGGCTGCGAGACGAGGCACCCGTCTACTGGGACCCGGTCAACCGGATCTGGGGGATCTCCCGGCACGGGGACGTACTTTCCATCGAGCGCGACCCTACCCGCTACAGCTCAGCCGGGGGCAGCCGCCCGCTCATCGCGATGAGCGCTTCAATGATCAACCGGGACGACCCGCGGCACCTGCAGCAGCGCAAGCTGCTGTCCAGGCGGTTCTCTCCCCGTGCGGTGCGCAGGCACGAGGAGCGCGTGCGGGCCATCGCCGCAGAGCTGGTCACCGCGGCGGCGGCGAAGGGGACCGCGGAGGTTGTCAGGGAACTCGCCGCGCCGCTGCCGGCGATGGTCATCGCTGAGTTGCTGGGATTCGACCGTGCACTGTGGCCAAAGTGCATGGAATGGTCGGAACGCACGATGAGTGCAGCCGGTTTCCGGAATGACGATCCCCGCCAGCCGGCCGGGTCACCGGCGGCCATCAGCGAATTCGCCACCGCCTTTTGCGAACTGATCGAAGCCCGCCGAGCCGACCCGCGCGACGACCTGGTGTCGGCCTGGGTCCACGGGACGGTAGCAGGCGAGGCACTGGACATCCCCGAGATCATCCAGGAGGGCCTGCTCCTGCTCGACGGCGGGGCGGAGACGACCCGATCGGTCATCGGGCAAACAGTATGGAATCTTGCCCGGTTCCCTGATCAGCGCCAGATCCTGCTGGCGGACCCGTCGGTCATCGGGACGACAGCCGTCGAGGAGTTCATCCGGCACGCGACGCCTGTCCTTAACATGCGCCGGACAGTGACCGCAGACCACGAGCTGCATGGCCAGCAACTGCGCGAAGGCGACGAGGTACTTCTCATGTACGGGGCCGCCAACACCGACGACCGGGAGTTCGACGAGCCAGACCGATTCGACGTGACCCGGCGGCACAACCACCACGTGGCGTTCGGGTTCGGCACCCATTTCTGCCTGGGCGCACACCTGGCCCGACTTGAGCTGCGGGTCATGTTCGAGGAGTTGCTGCGGGTACTGCCTGGCATCCGGCTGGCACCCGGCGGTGAGCCTGAATTCGCGCCCGGCTACTTCACCCGCACCCTGCGGGAGCTGTGGGTGGAGTTCACTGGCTCTTCACAGACGAGGGTGTAGTCAGGGCAGGTGAAGCCCGCACGGGGGGTAGCGTCAGGCACGTCGAGGTCTTGCGGAATAGGGTGCAAGAACCGGAAAACTCGATCCGACTCAGGCTGTCGTGCTCGTCTTCGGCGGCAGCCGAGGACGACTGGTTTACCCGGCGCGTATCCGTTGCCCTCAGCCCGGTGGGGAGAACTCAGGCATTTCTCCGGCTGGAGTCCCGGGATGTCAGCAATTCCTGCATATCCGCGGACATCAGGGCGGCAGCCGCGTCGTCGAACGGGAAGTGCACGCGTACTCCTCGAACTTCGAGGTCAGCACGGCCAGGCTGTAGTTGTGACGGGGGCGCCCCCGGTCAGGCGCTCGGCACCGCGACTGGCCTGGCCAGCACCTGGTCCAGGACGTCGGCGAGGAACCGCGCCGGATCCGGGACCGGCGCCGTGACCCGCATCGCGACGATCGCGTCCGGTCGCACGAGCAGGGCCCCGTCGTCGGGCAGCCAGGGTGCGGAGACCCGGTGTGCCGGCAGGCCGACGTGCGCCGCGTCGGCGAGCCACCGGTCGCCCGCGGCGCCCACCAGCAGGGTCCACCGGGACGCGACCAGGTCGAGCGTGGAGACCCCGTCGACCCACGCGTGGGGCACCCGTGAACCCGGCGACCCGTCCAGCGCCACCGCCAGGTCGACCGTGGACGGGAGTTCCGGCTGCGGGTCGACGACGGCGGCCGAGTCGTACCGCTGGCCGAGGTGCACGACCGGCGCCGCCCACACCCCCGCCGCCGCCCTGGCGGCGTCGGCCTCGGGTCCACGCCCCCAGTGCAGCTCCGGATCGGCGAGCCTGCGCATTGCCTGGTCCAGCGTCGTCGCGGCGACCGGCTCGCGCTCTTGCGCGTAGGTGTCGAGCAGCCCGGCGCCTGCCTCGCCGTGGTGGACGGCGGCCAGTTTCCACGCCAGGTTGTGGGCGTCAGCGACGCCGGTGTTGAGGCCGAACGCGCCTAGGGGTGCCACGGTGTGCGCGGCGTCGCCGACGAGGAACACGCGGCCGACGGCGAAGCGGTTGGCCAGGGAGCTCCGGGGCTGCCACGGGAGCACGCTGCGCACCTCGACGTCGAGGTCGGGATCGCCGACCGCCGCCCGGACGACCGCAGCGCAGCGCTCGGGCGTGAAGTCATCGGGCCGCTCGCCCCCGTCGATGTCGCAAGCGATGTGGAAGACCCAGTTCGTCTCGCCGTCCACGGTCACCAGCAGGCCGGGCGCCTCCGGCGTGGTGATCGTGCAGGTGCCGAAGGACATCCCCCGCAGATGGGGTCGGAGATCGGCGCGGAACAGTATATTGATCTTCGACTTGCCCAGGTCGCCCGCCCCGGAGGTGCCCACGCCGAGCGCGGACCGCACGGCGCTGTGCGTGCCGTCCGCGGCCACCACGTGCGCGCAGCGCAACGAGTAGCGGCCGTCGGGCCCCTCCAGTTCGACGTCGGCCCCCTCGGCGTCCTGCGCGATGCCGATCAGGCGGGTCGACCAGCGCAGATCCGCTCCGCGGCGCGACAGGTCGGCCGCCACCACGGCGTCGAGGCGGTCCTGCGCACAGACGCCGCGCAGCCCGAACGGCGCCGTGTCCAGTTCAGCGGCGGACGGGGTCGCCATGGCCACGGTCACGACGTCGCCCGCACCCATATCGACGACGGTCCGCGCCACCGCCTTGCCTGCGGCGCCCCGGAGGTCGACCGCGGCGGCGTCGACGGCGGTGTCGAGCCCGAGCTCGCGCAGGACCTCGACGGTGCGCGACCCGACGCCGGTGGCGCGCGGGTGGACCGACGGCCCGGACCGGCGCTCGACGAGCACTGCGGGGACGCCGTGGTGGGCGAGCAGCGCCGCGGTGAGCAGCCCGACGCTGCCGCCTCCGACCACCAGCACCGGCACTTCTGGATACGCTGTTTCCGTCATGGATACATCGTAGCCAGAAGATAGGATGCCGGGCAACGAGGAAAGGACCCACCCGATGACCGAACCCGCTCCTTCGACGGTGTGGGCCAGGCCTCGCCCCGAACCGCGCCGACGCGCGCCGGGGGTGGACCAGTACGTGACCGCCGCGCTGGCCGTCGCCGACGCGGAGGGCCTGGCCGCGGTGTCGATGCGCCGGGTCGCGGGCGACCTGGGTTCCGGGACGGCCACCCTCTACCGCTACATCGCCAGCCGCGACGAGCTAATGGACCTGATGGTCGACGCGGCGCAGGGCGAGGACCCGCTCCCCGAGCTCACGCGGGACTGGCGCGCCGACCTGGCCGCGGTCGCGCACTCGCTGCGCACGACCCTGCTGCGGCACCCATGGCTGGCGGGAGAACTGGCAGGCCGGCCCTCACTCGGCCCCAACTCGTTGCGACGGTCCGAATCCGCGCTGCGCGCCGCCGTCGCGCTCACGCCCGACATCACCCTGGCCTCACAGGCGCTCGGAGCCGTGCACGCGTACGTCCTCGGCTCGGTGGCCACACAGCAGGCCGCTCGGACCGCCGAGCAGCGCACCGGCCTGACCGAGGAGCAGTGGCAGCGCAGCGTCGGCCCCTACATCAGCGGGGTCCTCGCGGCGGGCGAGCACCCGATGCTCGCCCGCCGCGTCCTCGAAGGCGAGGAACTCGACCCTGACGTCGAGTTCGCGTTCGGCCTGGACTGCGTGCTCGACGGTCTCGCGGCCCGATTGAGTCGCTGACCGTTCAGTACTGCTACCGGTTCTCAG
This sequence comes from uncultured Streptosporangiaceae bacterium, assembly GCA_964412845.1. Taxonomy (GTDB): domain Bacteria; phylum Actinomycetota; class Actinomycetes; order Streptosporangiales; family Streptosporangiaceae; genus JAWWPY01. The sequence goes on along the minus strand of CAYPQM010000026.1, from coordinate 3,273 downwards.
TTCCCGACCGCCACACCCTCGTCTGTGAAGAGCCAGTTCACTCCCGCTCGCTGAGTTCAAGCGCCGCTATCGTGGACCGGGCCCACTGGAGGCTGGCACGGTGCATGGCGATGCCGTGCTCCAGCGCCAGCTCCGCGTGCCGTTGCGACGACTGGGCTCCCGAGGCGAGGTACTGTTCCATGCCGGAAACGAATCCGTCCAGCGCGCCGGCGAGGTCGTCCAGGAAGGCGAGCACCGCCGCGCGGCCCAGTTGCTCCTCCATCAGCGCAAAGCGCATCAGGTGCAGGCCGAGGTCGGCCGCAATGGTAGCCGGGACAACTGGCTGGCCGAGCCAGGCCAGGTGGGCCGTGCGGCCTGCTTCTGTCACGTGATAGAGCCGCAGCGCGCGGCGCCCGCTGGATACTTTCTTCTCCGCCCGCAGCAGGCCACGGCTCTCCAGCCGGCGAAGTGCCGGGTACAGCGCGCCAGCGCTGGGCTGGTACACGCCGGCAGGCGACGCATTGAACATCTTCTTCAGCCCGTACCCCGAGCGGGGCTCGCCGGCGATGACGCCGAGCAGCACCTGCTCGAAATTGGTCAGCGGGCGCCCCGCCGCGCCGGGTGATGCCATGCCCTCTTCCAATGAGTCGTTTCGACTCATATCCTATAGTCGGCATGACGAGCCGCGGCCGGACGGGAAGCGACGGAATGCGGAGCGTGAACTGCGCCGGAGCGGGATCCCCGCAGAGCAGCCGGCCGAAACGATCCGGCCGGGGTCAGGCCGGCGGTTACCAGGTGCAAGCCGCCAGCGACGCCATGCCGCAGGCATCCGCGCACCCGCCTGGGGTGCCTCATCAGGGAGCCCTGGATGGACGCAAGCGTCTGGATCCTCAACCTCCTCATCCTGGCCATTGTGCTGACCGCAGACCTCGGCCGCCGCAAGATCACCCCGATGCGGCTCTTACGCCCGGTCATCGCCGCGGCCGTCATCATCCCGTTCTTCTTCAAGGACGCCGCTTCCTCCGGACACGGCCTGCTCCTTGAGATCACCGGGCTAGCCGCAGGGGTGGCCCTCGGCACCCTGGCCGGGACGCTGATCCGGGTTACCTACGACAGCCCGGCAGACTGCCCCGTTTCCTGGGCTGGCCTGCCGTACGCCGCAGTCTGGGTCGCCGTCACAGTCGGCCGCATCTACTTCACCTATGGCGCCAGCCATGTCTTCGGCGCTCAGCTGGGCGGCTGGATGGCAGCCAACAAGATCACCGTCGGCGCCCTGACCGACAGTCTCATCTTCGTGTCCATAGCGATGCTGCTCGGCCGCACCGGCATCCTGGCCGCCAAGGCCCGCGCCGCACGCGCCGCGGCCCCCGCCACCGCGGACAGACTAGACCGCGAGGTCAGCGCTGAGTGAAGCACCGCCTGGACCGCCGCACGAAACTCAAGCGGACTGCATCTCCGGAAACCGGAGAACCTGAAAGAGGAGACGCCATTAAACGCTACACCGCACGTCTCGCCTCGCGCTTTCCCACCGGATTTCGCCGCAACATCTCGTTGCGGATCTGGGCTGTGGCTGTCACCACTGCGCTACTGGCCGGTCTTGGCGTAGTCGCCGCAGCCACGCCGGCTATGGCTTCCACTCCCGCACCGATCGCGCTGACATCTTCGAAGTGCCCGGCCAACATCTCCGAAGGTGAGGTCGACGGCTGCGTCACCGAGCTGCAGATGCTGCTTAACAACAATGGCGCGAGCCTGACCGTGGACGGCAACTTCGGTGCCGGTACCCTCACGGCCGTCAAGGCCTACCAGAGTGCGCACAGCCTGTCGGCTGACGGCATCGTCGGCCCGCTGACGAAGCAGGAGCTGGACAGCACGAGCTCGTCGGCGCCCGGGCCGATCTCGCTGACGTCCTCATCCTGCCCGACCGACATCTCCGAAGGCCAGATCAGCGGCTGCGTCACCCAGCTGCAGCAGCTCCTCAACGCGCATGGCGCGAGCCTGACCGTGGACGGCAACTTCGGTGCCGGTACCTTCGCGGCCGTCGAGAGCTTCCAGAGTGCGCACGGACTGTCCGTGGACGGCATCGTCGGCCCCAGCACGAAGGCGGCGCTGATGGGAGCACCCGTAGCGGCCAGCCCGATCGCCTTGACGTCCTCGTCGTGCCCGACTGACATCACCGAAGGTGAGATCGACGGCTGTGTCACCAAGCTGCAGCAGCTGCTGGACTCGGCCGGGGCGAGCCTGACCGTGGACGGCAACTTCGGTTCCGCGACCCTGGCGGCAGTGGAGAGCTACCAGAGTGCGCACGGACTGTCGGTGGACGGCATCGTCGGCCCGAACACCAAGGCGTCCCTGGACGGCGCGACCACCGGGGTGCCCGCGCCGATCGCCTTGACCTCTTCCTCGTGCCCGACTTACATTACGGAAGGCCAGATCAGCGGCTGCGTCACCAAGCTGCAGGAGCTGCTCAACAGCCACGGCGCGGGACTGACCGTGGATGGTGACTTCGGTCCCGCTACCTTCTCCGCTGTCGAGAGCTACCAAGGGTCGCATGGCCTGCCGGTGGACGGCATCGTCGGCCCAGACACGAAGGCCTCCCTCGATGGAGCGCCGGCACCGACACCGCCACCGCCACCAAGCGGCAGCACGCTGTCGAAGGTCGTCAGCTACGCCGAGGACATCGAGGCCGGTGACGCCGAGCCAGGCTGGGGCGGCGGCAAGATCTGGTACATCTGGGGCGGCGGCCACCACGGGACCCCCGGCCCGTCGACCGGCACCTGCGTGGGTGACCCGGTGTCCTGGGCCTGTGACCCAAGCGCCCACCCGCAAGACCCGAGCGCTATCGGACTGGACTGCTCCGGGTTCGCGCGCTGGGTTTACGACCTGGCCTACGGCCAGGATGTCCTCGGCTCCGGTCCTACCGGCAGCCAGATCAACGAGATGAACCGGGTGAGCACGCCCGTCGCGGGGGACCTGGTCTTCTTTGGCGCCAGCGCGTCAGACACCGAGCACGTGGGCGTCTACATCGGCGGCGGCAAGATGATCAACGCTTTTGAAACCGGGACGCAAGTCCAGACCAATGCCGTGTCCGACGGCGGCAACCTCATCGGTTACTACCAGTACTGAAGAAGCGGAAAGCTGGCCCGGTCGCGCGTTCCCCGGGCCCGCCCGGGGAACGGCGGCGGTCCGGCTCAGTAGCGAATCAGCCCGCGGATGTTGAGGCCGTTGCGCATGTCCTCGTAGCCTTGGTTGACATCTTCCAGGGCATACTCCCTGGTGATCAGCTCGTCAAGCTTG
>CAYPQM010000025.1:23596-48735 GCA_964412845.1 uncultured Streptosporangiaceae bacterium | reverse complement strand
GACTTGCGGCAGTTGCGGTAGACCAGCCGGTGGATGGCGGCTCCCGCGGGGGAGCCGTCCCGGCAGGCGGTGGACCGGCTGCTGGCCGAGGCGGGCGGTGCTCCGCCGGTGCCGTGGGAGTTCGAGGGCCTGGGCGCCATCCTCAGCCTGGTGGCCAGGGGGATCGGCATCGCCGCCGTGCCCCGTCTGGCCCTGGCCTCAGGCGAGGCGCGGGTCGTCGTCCGTGAACTGCCGGAGACCTGCCCGGCTCGTGAGGTCTACGCGGTGGCGCGGGCGGCCAGCGTCCGGCGCCCGTCGGTGGCCGTCATCCTCGCGGCCCTGCATGACGGGGCCAAGCACCTGCCTGGCCGCGGCGCCCGCACCCGCATCCTCCCGTGATCAGGGAGGCCCGGCGCGCTCGTGGCCGCGCGGATTCTGGTGAACCTGCGAAAGGCGCACTCCGGCCGCCCGGGGCCGGGCGGCCGGAGTGTCCTCCTCTTACGATGTCTCTGAGTTGAAGGCGTAGATATTGGATTCCACGCTGCTCGATTCCGCGACCGCGCCGGCCAGGTTCCCGGCTGCTATGTCCTGGCCCGCCTGGACCATCGCCGCGAAAGCGGCATTCCAGTGGGCCGCGTGAGACGGCGGAGGATCGGCGAGCGAGGCATTTCCGGCGGTGATGAGCGCGCTTGCGTCCGCTTGGAGTGCGGCGACATTCTGCGCCGCGGCATCCGCCTTGGTCTGGGAGAGGACGCCGAGATCGTTCTCCAGCAGGGTCGCGCCGATGCCGTTGATCCAGGTGTTGAACTTGTCGGACGCGGTAGCCGCGGCCGGCTTGGCCGACGTGACCGGCTGGGCCGACGTGACCGGCTTGATGGGCGCGGCGGACGGGCTGGCCAGTTGGCCTGCGCTGGCCGGTGTCGCGCTGAGGGCGGCCGCGGCGGGAGTGGACCTCGCGAGGTAGGCCGCGCCGCCGCCAGCCAGCAGCGCGATCGGGACAACCGCGGACACGATCTTCACGACGATGTTCATTGCCGGGCCATTTCTGCGTGAGTGGCGTCGCGCCTTCGGCGCAACCTTTGTGCGGTGGGTCTTTCTTCAGGCTAGAAGGAAACCTGATTAGTTCTCTGGTCGGTTGGGGGTGGGTGACGTCACCCGAATTGATGAAGTTTCGCGGCGCGGCGGGCTACTTATGCCGGAGAGTGATCAACCCATTACTCACAGGCAGAATGTGGGTGAGAAACCCGGCACCGCACTGGCCCGTGGCCGGTTACGGTCGGCCTCGTGGCGGTGACCGCCCGACCGGCGTTCCGCCTGGGCGGCCAGGATGACGTTCAATGTCAGTGAACGCCGGGGCGGCGCAACTGACGGTGTGGCGGGGGTGGCATGGGCGGGCAGGTGCATCGGTCGCCGGCTGAGCCGGCGATCGTGGGGCGGGACGCTGAGCGTGCCCTGCTCGCCGGCTTCCTGGACCCGGCCGCCCGGAGCGGGGGTGGCGGCGCCGAGGCGCTGGCGGCGATCTTCACCGGGCCGGCCGGGATCGGGAAGACCGCCTTGTGGGAATGGACCCTGCAGCGGGCGTCCAGCCTCGGCTACCTGGTGCTGGCCTCCCGGGCCGGGGTCGCCGAGGCCCAGCTCCCGTGGGTGGGCCTGACCGACCTGCTGCGCACGGTCGCAGCGCCCGTCCTGGCTGAGCTCCCGCCGCCGCAGCGCGAGGCCCTGCAGGTCGTGATGCTGCAGTCGGAGGGCGGCCAGGCGGCCGACGAGCGGGCCGTCGGTACCGCGCTGTGGTCGGTGCTGGCCGCGCTGGCGCAGTCCGGCCCGGTGCTGATCGCCCTGGATGACCTGCCCTACCTGGACGCGGCGAGCGCCGGCGCGCTGCGGTTCGCGCTGCGCCGGATGGGGATGGCCAGCCGGGTGCGGCTGGTTGCCACCGCGCGCGGCGACAGATCCCGGTGGGCACCGTTGGACGGCCTGCCGGGCGATCAGGTGCTGTCGGTCGAGGTGGGCCCGGTCACCGTGGGCGCGCTGTTCGAGCTGCTGGCCGCCCGGCTGGCGGCGCGGCTGGCCCGGCCGGTCCTGCTGCGGGTGCACGCGACATCCGGCGGGAATCCGCTGTACGCGCTGGAGCTGGCGCGCGCCCTGGACCGGCTGGAGATCGTTCCCCGGCCGGGGGTTCCGCTGCCGCTGCCCACCAGCCTGGACGGGCTGGTGGCCGAGCGGGTCGCGACCTTGCCGCAGGACGTTCTGGAGATCGCCGCGGGCACGGCGGCGTCCTGGCGGTTCACCGACACGGGGCTCGACCCCGGCGCGGTGGACCGCGCGGTGCTCGCCGGACTCGTCGTCGTTGACGAGCCGCCGGCGCTGGGCGGTCCGCGGATCGTGCGGGCCGCGCATCCGCTGGTGAGCGCCGCCGCCTACGCCGCCCTGCCGGCCGCCGGCCGGCGGGCGCTGCACCAGCGGCTGTCGGCCGGCCCGGATGACCCGCTGGAGCGGGCCCGGCACGCCGCTCTGGCGGCGACCAGGGCGGATCCCCAGATCGCCCGGGCCCTGGATGCCGGCGTGGCGGCGGCGCTGGCCGCGGGCGCGCCCGATATCGCGGTCGAACTGTCCCGGCTGGCGCTCCAGCACACGGACTCCGATGCCGACCGGGCGGCCCGGCTGGACCGGCTGGCCGACGCGCTGGTCCGGGCAGGCGACAGCCCAGGGGCGGTGCAGGCCCAGCGGCAGGCGATCGACCTGACACCCGCCGTGTCGCAGCGGGCCCGCCGACGTATCCGGCTGGCCGAGATGGTCACGGAAGTGGTCGGCTGGGGCGGCGCCGTGGCTGAGCTTCAGGTCGCGGTCGCCGAAGCGGCCGCCGACCCGCTGGTCCGGTCGGAGGCACTGCTGACCCTGGCCGCCGTAACGGATGACATCGCGCTGGCCGACGCCTCCGCGACCGAGGCGGTGGGCCTGCTGGAGCAGGCCGGCCAGCCCGATCCCGCCGTGATGTCCGGTGCGCTGTCGCAGGCCGCGGGGGCCCGGTTCCGGGCGGGCCGGGGCCTGGATCATGACATGTTCCGGCGGGCCATCGAGATCGAGCGCAGACACCCGAGCCGCCGGCTGTCCGACCGGGCCGACGCCAGCTACGCCGCGTTGCTGAAGTACGCCGACGATCTGGACGAGGCGCAGACCCGGCTGCTGGCCCTGCTGGCCGAAGCCCGCGCGTCGGCCGACCTGTCCTCGATCGCCTACACCCTGGCGCACCTGCCGCACATCGCGCTGTGGCAAGGGCAGATCGCCCGGGCCCGGCAGTTCGCCGAGGAGCACCTCGACGTGGCCGAGCAGGGCAGCCTGGCCGCGCTGGCGGGGCAGGCCCGCTTCAACCTCAGCCACGTCATGGCCCACGAAGGGCGCCTGGACGAGGCGGTGGACATGCTGGTCACAGCGCGTGACCGGACCATGGCCACCAACTGGGACCGGCTGCGGGCCTCCGAAGTGCTCGGCTTCGCCGCGCTGTCCCGCGGCGACCCGGTCACCGCGGCCGGCCATCTCGATCGCTGGTATGCCGTCCTGACCGCGATGCATCTCGGTGAGCCCGGGTACAGCCGCTCGTACCTGGACTACCTGGAGGCCCTCGTCGCGACCGGGCGGCTGGCCGACGCGCTGGCCTTCCTCGATCACCTCGATGGCCAGGTGGCCGCCTCCGGGCGGCGCTCGGCCGGGGCCGTCGCGATGACCGGGCGCGCGATGGTCCATGCCGCGAGCGGCCGGATGCCTGAGGCCCTGGCCACCATCGAGCAGGCCCTGACCTGGTACGACACCTCGCCTTTGCGGTTCAACCGGGCCAGGACGCTGCTGATCGCGGGCCAGATTCACCGCCGGGCCAAAGCCAAGCGCCTGGCCCGGGATCTGCTCGCCGAGGCACACCGTGAGTTCACCACGTTCGGTGCCGCGGCCTGGGCGAGGCAGGCGGCCGCGGAGCTGGCCCGGGTGAACTTGCGGCCGGCGGCCGCTGGCACGCTGACCGAGACCGAGCGCCGCGTCGCGGAACTGGCCGCCGCCGGCCTGCCCAACCGCGAAGTGGCGCAGCAGCTGTTCCTCGCGGTCAAGACGGTGGAGGCCAATCTCGCCCGTGCCTACCGCAAGCTCGGCATCACCTCCCGTGCTGAACTCGGCGCCCGGATGGGACGCCCCGGCCCCTGACCCCGGCCCCCTGACGGCCGGCCCGGTTACGGGCCAGCGTCCGGCGGATCGAGGAAGACGGCCGGGACCACGCGGTCACAGCGCAGCCCGGCCCGCTCGCTGCTCGCCGCCACCTGCCGGGCGCTGGCGGCATCGAACCGGAACAGCACCACCTCGTCCCCGGGCATCAGGATGCTGCCCAGGTACCGGATGTCCGGGCCGCCGGCCGCCCGCAGCGCGGCCGCCGCGAGCCGCACGTCCGCCTCGGTCACGCCCGGCCAGTACCGCTCCACGATGAACCCGCCCATGGCGCGACGGTAGAGCCCCCGGCGCCGGGAGGCCAGATCAGGCTCCCAAGCCGAGGGTTATCCCTGATTCCTCATCCTGGCCGCGCCCCTAACGTCGGTCCCGTTAGCCAGACAGACAGCCGACGGGGTGCGTTGCGCTGCGTCTCACCAGCGGAAACTAACGGGAGAAGTCATGCGAGTCAGCACCGTGTTCGCGCCAGCCGGCCTGATCCTGGTCGTTGCGTCGGCAACGGCATGTTCGAGCGGATCGACGACCGGCGCGGCGGCCTCAGCGGCCGGCACCGCGTCATCGGGCACCACGACCACGGGCAACACCGGAGCCAGCGTGGCGAAGAACTTTGACGTGTGCGCCGCTCTGCCGGCCTCGGCCGCATCGCAGATCACCGGCACCACTTTCACGAAGACGAAATCCGACAGCACCGGTGGTGTCGTCTTCAGCTGCGAGTACGACGGCCCGGACAGTGCCCTGCTGCAGATCTCGGTCGAAACCCAGGCCGGCAAGTCGGAGTTCGGCATCGACCTATCCGCGCTGAAGTCGGTCGGCTACCCGCCGACTGCTGTCTCCGGTGTCGGCGACGAGGCCTACTCTGAGCCTGATCCCAAGGGAAATGCGGGGTCAGTGGGGGCGAGCGCGTTCGGCAGCTACGGTGCCGTGTTCGGCGACACCTACATCAAGATCGGCGGCCTGACCTACGTGACCGCCGGCCAGGGAAAGCAGATCGTCGAGCAGTTGCACAGCAAGCTCTGAGCCAGGCTCCGGCCCGCTCGGTACCCGGGACAGCGCGCGCTACGCGGCGCGGGCGATGCGGGCCAGGGACAGCACGAAGATCGACGACAGCAGCCAGCCGAGCAACGTGGCGACGTTGAGCCACCACTGCATGAATGAGCCATCTCGCAGGTGCGGGTCGGGATACCAGGCCGACCTTTGATCGAGCGAGACCAGCGGGATGACCGTGTCGATCGCGAAGAAGATGGGGTTGAAGCACCGCACCTGGCCGTCGCCGCACGCGTCCGCGGCCGCGGACGCCGCGGTGGCCGGGAGCCGGGCGACGTGGGCCGGGTTCCCGGCGGCAGCGGGGGCGGCGTCCAGCGGGCCGCTCGTGGTGTAGACGGTTCCGGCGGAGGTAGTGGCGCGCAGCGTGGCCTGGCCGACGGGAATCTCAAGTGAGATGACGACCAGGATGAGCAGGGTGGCGAGTAGCCACAGGACCCGCTCTGGCCGGTAGCCGTAGCGGACGGTGATGTCATACACGCTGTCCAGGGCTCGTCCCAGGCCGCCGAGCCGGCCGCCGACGGTATGGCGGGCCTGCCTTCGCTGGGCGATCAGGATCTCCTCCGCCTCGCTGGTGTATCCGTGCTGGCGGAACACGCGGGCGGCCTGCTCGTAGGGGCCGGAGTCGTAGACCGCCTGGTGACCCAGCCAGGCGGTCCGGGCGGCCCGGTCCCACGTCTGGCCCGAGCCGCCGCCCAGCGGCCGCTCGAACCGGTCATAGGTGAATCCGGACACGCTGAACCGGGGCGGCCAGCTGGCCGGATCATCGGCCAGGAATGTCGTGGTGGTGTCGGTGAAGTCCACGCTGGGCGTGACGGTGGTCCAGCCCAGGTCCATGCCGCCGCGGATCGTCGCCGAGGTCGCTTCGATCGCGTGCCCCTCCTCATTCCGCTCGGACGGAGCCGGGCAGCTGAACGAGCCGCGGGTACATCGCAGCCGGCCCTCGATCGTGGACCGGGCCAGCCTGACCAGGCCCACCGACTCGAAGCCATCGACCAGGCGGACCGAACCTCCGACGATCGCCTGGTGCAGGTTCAGCGTCAGCCCGTCGGGATTTGTCAGCCGCGCGCCGGCCGCCTCGACGGCGCTGCCCAGCGCGGCGCCGCGGAATCCAAGCTGCCCGCCGGTGGCGTGCAGATCTCGCAGCTCCACGTCGCCGTCCACGGTGACACCGTGCGCTACGACCAGGGATCCGCTTGCTGGCGCGGTCAGCGTCGCGCCTTGCAGCGACAGGCTGCCGCGGATGTGCGCGCCGGGCAGGCGGATGCTGCCCTGCACGGCGGCACCACGAGCAATGGTCAGGCTGGAACGCAGTGCGGCGTTGGTCAGGTTCAGGGCCGTCCGGCCAGGTGCCCGTAGCGAGCAGCCGTCACCGACCGACAGGCTGCTCAGCTCGCTCATCGAGAGGTCCAGCCCGCCGGTGACCTGGCAGGTTCCTTCCAGCGTGACCTCGGCGCCGACCGACAGCCGTGGGGCGCTCAGCGCCGTGCCGCCGAGCCGGGACGACGTGGAGTAGCCACTGTCCACCGGCGTTACGCCGGGTTCTTCGAGGGTGGCGTTGCGGATGAGGAACTGGCCGGAGATGTGCGCGCTGCTCATGTCGATGCGGCCCTTGATGACCGGACGCCGCCGGGCCGTTCCGTCGATCAGGAAGACGCTGCCGCCGATGATCGCGTAGTTGAGGTTCAAAGCGTGCCCGGTGAGAGATTCGATCCGCGCGCCGGTGAAGTCAAGCGTGCCGTCGATGCGGGCACCCAGCAGCCGGATGTCTCCACGAGCGGTGAAGTTGTGCAGGAACCGGACTGTCCCGCCGACATGCATCCGGTCGGCCTGCAACGACCGCTCACCCTCGGCGTCAATGATCGTGTCGCGGAACAGGAGGCGGCCACCGATGTCCGATTCGCACAGCCAGATGGCGGACCGCTGGGAGGTGCTCGCGCTCGTGAGGTGCCCACCGGTCACGTGGGAACCTGACAAATCGAGATCACGCCGGACCCGCAGCCCGTTGGCGAGCAGCCCCGGCAGGCGCGTGCAGCCAGTCAGCGCCAGCTCGTGCAGGACGGCTCCCTCTACGGTAGGCGCCGTGTCGAACTCGCACCCGTCGAACCGCAGCGGGAACGGCACATCCAGCCCGGCCAGGTCCAGCCGCCCGGCGACCCGGGCGCTGCTGATTCTGACCCCACGCGGGTCAACCTGATCTTTCAGCAGGTGGCAGCAGCGGCGCAGGATGGCGGCGTCCACCGTGCGGTGGGCAGCGCCGTCCGCGCAGTCAAGAACACGTCCCTGGCGGCACGCGTCCAGCAGTTCACCCTCGGCTACGTCGGCCATCATGGTCAGGGGGCGCGTTCGAGGGGGCAGCTCATGCAGCGCGGGCCGCCGCGGCCCCGGCCCAGTTCGCTGCCGCGGATGGTGATCACTTCGATGCCGTTCTCCCGCAGGTAGGTATTGGTGGTCACGTTGCGCTCGTAGGCGACCACCACGCCGGGCTCGACGGCCAGCACGTTGCAGCCGTCGTCCCACTGTTCCCGCTGCGCGGCGCGCACATCCTGGGTGGCGGTCAGCACCGTGATGCTGGGCAGGTCCAGTGCGGCCGCCAGCGCGGCGTGCATGTCTTCCGGCGGGTGGTCGGTGACCTTGAGCTCGTGGACGCTGGCCCCCGGCTCGACCGTGTAGGCGGGCAGCATGCCCAGCCCCGCGTACTTGGTGAACGTCCCGTAATCCACCATGGTCAGCACCGTGTCCAGGTGCATGAATGTCCTGGCCTTCGGCATGTCCAGAGCTACCAGGCAACGGGCCGCGCCCGTGGAGAACAGCCGGTGCGCGAGCATCTCGACGGCTTGTGGCGTGGTCCGCTCGCTCATCCCGGCCAGTACCGCGCCGTTGCCGAGCACCAGGATGTCGCCGCCCTCGATGGTCGCGGGTGCGCTCTCCGTGCCGTGGTACCAGACCTCGAAACCGCCGTTGGCGAACATGGGATGCCAGCGGTAGATGGCCTCGTCGTAGACGGTCTCCCGCATCCGGGCCGGCATGGCCATGGCGTTCACGGACACCCCGCCGTAGATCCAGCACGAGGTGTCGCGCTGGTAGAGCAGGTTGGGCAGCGGGGTGAGTACGAAGCCGTCGATGTCCAGTGAGTGGAACGCGATGCTCTTGGGCTCGGGCACCAGTTCCAGGATTTCCCGCTTGGTGATCCCCCCGATCAGGTACCGGGCCAGGTCCGCGGGGCCGAGCCTGGCCAGAGCGCCGCGCAGCGCCGCGCAGGCCAGTGGTCCGTGCAGGCGCGGGTCGAATACCCGGTCCAGGATGTACTCGCGGGCGTCGGCGATTTTCAGGGTCTCCGTCAGCAGGTCGGCGTAGTAATGCACCAGCACCCCCCGCTTGCGGAGCGTGTCGGCGAACGCGTCGTGCTCGGCCTGCGCTTCGGCCACCCAGAGCAGGTCGTCGAAGAGAAGCTCGGCGGCGTTGTCCGGCGTGAGCCGTTTCAGCTCCAGGTCTGGGCGGTGCAGGACGACCTGGCGCAGCCGCCCGACCTCGGAATCGACTCCGAACATGGGACTCCCCGTGTGGCATGGCCGTGTGGCATGGCCGTGGTGTCGGTGTTGCCTGTCAGTTATCTCACGCCGCGGCGTCCGGTGGCCTGCCAGCCGAGTCCTCATGGCCGCACGTCGCTCAAGGGCTGCCCCCGGCCGGCCACTAGGCTGCCGGACGTGGACCTAGATCTTGCTCAGGACGTGGCCGCGCTCACCGCGTGCCTGGTGGACGTGGCGTCGGTCAGCGGTGCCGAGGAACCGCTCGCCGACGCGATCATGAGCGCCGTGCAGGCCCTGCCCCACCTGGTGGTGCACCGGGACGGCAACGCGGTCGTCGCGCGGACTCAGCTGGGCCGCCCGCAACGCGTGGTGCTGGCTGGCCATATCGATACCGTGCCGGTCGCCGGAAATCTTCCTTCTCATACCGAACGGGACCTGCTGTACGGCTGTGGGTCCTGCGACATGAAGTCCGGAGTGGCGGTTCAACTGCGCCTGGCCGCGCTATTGACGCAGCCAAACCGGGACGTGACGTATGTGTTCTATGACGGTGAGGAAGTCGAGGAAGACCGCAACGGCCTGCTGCGGCTGTCCAGGAACTCCCCCGAGCTGCTGGCCGGGGATTTCGCGGTGCTGCTGGAGCCGACCGGCGCGGTGATCGAGGGCGGCTGCCAGGGCACGCTGCATGCCGAGGTCACCGCGCACGGAGAGCGGGCGCACAGCGCACGGTCCTGGAACGGGCGTAACGCCATCCATGGCGCTGGCGAGATCCTTGATGTGCTGCGCGGCTATGTGGCGCGCGAGCCCGAGGTGGATGGGCTGACCTACCACGAGGGCTTGAACGCCGTGTACATCAGCGGGGGAGTAGCAGGCAACGTGATCCCCGACGAGTGCGTGGTCACGGTGAACTTCCGGTTCGCGCCGGACCGGAGCGTCGAGCAGGCGCAGGACTATGTGCGGGGAGTGTTCAAGGGCTGGGATGTGAGCTTCATCGACGGGGTGGCAGGTGCCCGCCCTGGGCTGGCTGATCCCGCGGCCGCGTCCCTGCTGAACGTGGTCGGCGGGTCGCCGCGGGCCAAGCTCGGCTGGACCGATGTGGCCAGGTTCGCCGCGCTCGGCATGCCGGCCGTCAACTACGGGCCCGGTGATCCTGAGGTCGCGCACACCAGGAACGAGCATGTCAGCATCCCGCAGATCGCCGAGTGCGAGGCCCGGATGCTGGCCTGGCTGCGGTGACCGCGCTGAACCGCTGGCCGCTGCATTCGCTGGTCCGCTGAACGGCTGGTCCGCTGAACGGCTCATCCGCCGGAGCGCGGCGGGGGGCAGCAGGCTCCTCGCCCGCTGCCCCCCGCCGCGTCGCTGGGGTCTGTCCAGCTATTTAGCCGGGCCCTCGATCAGGGTGATCGAAGCCGTGTGCTTCTGCCGGCTCGTGTCAACCCAGGTCAGCGAGATCGTCTTGCCCGGGCCGAACTTGCTCATGATGGTGGTCAGGGAGTTCGCGGAATTCACCGACTGCCCGTTGACGGCGGTGATGACATCCCCGGCGGTCAACCCGGCCGAGGCGGCCGGAGTGCTGGGGATCACCGAGCAGATCAGTGCGCCCGAACTGACCGGCGGGGTGTAGCCGACACCGCCGCCGCCGAATCCGCCGCCGGAGCCGGCCAGGCACTGGCTGGCGTTGCTGAGGCTGCCCACCTGCACGCCGATGAATCCGGTGGGACCGATCTGGATCTTAGAACTGGAGTGGCCCGCGGCGATTTCCCTGGCGATGGACAGGGCCGTGTTGAGCGGGATCGCGAAGCCCATGGAGGTGCCCTGGCCGCCAAAGCTCTGGCTGTTCGCTGCGGTGTTCATGCCAACTACCTGGCCAGCGGAGTTGGCCAGCGCGCCGCCTGAGTCACCGGCCGCGATCGGGGCGTTGGTCTGTATCATCCCGTGCAGGGTTTCGCTGTTCACGCTGCCTTCATCGCTCGCGGTGATTGTCCTGTTCAGCGCGGTGATGGTGCCGCTGGTCACGGTCGGCGAGCCGCCGGTGCCGCCCGCGTTCCCGATGGCGACCACCGCGGTGCCCAGCGCAACCTTCGAGGAGTCTCCGACCTGGACGGTCTTCAGCCCGGACGCGCCTTGGAGCTTGATCAGCGCAACGTCGTCCGTCGCGTCGGTGCCGACCACCGTGGCCGTGTACTTGACGCCAGTCTTGACCGAGGTGGCGGTGAGGTGGGTGGACCCGCTGACCACGTGGTTGTTCGTCAGCACCAGGCCGCTGGTGGACAGCACCATGCCGGTCCCGGCGGCCGTCCCGTTCTGGTATTTCAGCGTCGAGGTGATGTCAACGATGCCGGGCTCCACCTTGTTGGCGACTGCTTGCACGTTGAGTGTGGTGGTGCTGTTGCCGTTGGTCGCGTTGCGCTGCGGCGAAGGGATCTGCTGCGAGGAGATACTCGAATTCGCCGATCCGGCGGAGTTGTGGTGAAGAGCGAGCACCGTGCCCGCGCCGACGCCGGCCGCCAGTGCCGCGACCACGACGTAGACGAGTGCCCGTCCGCCGCGCCGCCGGGGCGGCTCCTGCCCGTAAGGCGGCAGGCCGGTGGGGGGGTCCCCGCCGCCCGGCGGCGGGCTCCATGGACCCTGGCCGCCTGCTGGCCCATATCCGGGCTGCCCGTAACCAGATTCGCCATATCCGGGCTGCCCATATCCGGGCTGGCCGTATCCAGGTTGCCCGTATCCGGGCTGGCCGTATCCGGGCTGGCCGTAACCGGGTTGCTGCGACTGGGCGTACCCACCCGCTTGGCTCTGGCCAGCCGACGGGGTGTAGCCACCCGGCTGGGTGTAGCCACCCGGCGGGGTGTAGCCAGCCGGCTGGGTAGAGCCGCCTGGCGGCCGGTACCCACCAGGCTGGCTCGGGCCCGCAGCGGGGTCGCCCGGCAGGGGAGGCCAGCCGCTTACCTGGACCGCGGTGGGAGCCCCGGTGTCCTGTCCCGGCGGCTGACTGCCCGGCGTCGTCAGCACCTCGGTGTCGTGGGCCGGGGTGTCGTGGGCCGTCGCGTCATGGGTCGGCCGCCCAAACTGGGGCTCCTGGACGGGACCGGACCCTGCGCCCTGGGCGGGAATCCCCGCGCCCTGGGCGGGATCTGCCCCGGGGTCCTGGACCGGAGTTGCCGCGACGTCCTGCACTGGCGGGGTCCCCGCCGCGGCCTCGGCCGACGTGTCGTCTCCGTCTGGAAGTGGTGACCACGGGCCGACGTACTCCGACGGCTGGTCGCCACCCCCGTTGTGACCTTCCTGCATCTCCATCACCCTTCGCCCCCGGGAACAGGCTACGTTCCCGGGCTGGCCGTGGTTGGCACCGGGCGTGCGTCCCGGCTTGTCCTGGCACTCTTAGTAAGCACCATCTGCCTGGAAGCAAGCTGAACGCGGCCTGAGTGTTCTCGGCCGCCCCGGGATCGCGGTGCCTGGTGGACGGACCCTCGCGCAGCGACCTCGGTCCTAGCCGGGCAGCGCCCTTGATCCCGGCCCGGCCGGGATCCTTGCCTCGGCCCGGCCGGGTTCGTCGGTTCCGCCGGGCCGGGCCCTTGGGCTCAGCCCGGCAGGACAGGCAGCGCGGCATGCGCTGAGGTGGCCGTCACCGCGCGCATCATGATCTTGTCTACCTTCGCCCGCTGCGCGTCAAGGTCGCGGGTATCGCGTTTCAAGGCCGCGTTGGCCTGAGCGCGTGCGATGGGGTCGCGGGCGCTCAGCACATTCGCGATGTCGTTCTGCACCCGCTGGGCGTATGGGAACGCCCAGGTCACCAGGCCGTCTACGGCATTGGCCAGATGAAAAGCCGCCAGCGACTCGGTCACCTGATACTGCGTCAGGTCATCAATCAGTTCGTTGTTGGCAGGCGAGCAATTGGTCGCCCCATACCGGGCAACGCCGACCGCGGTCGCGGTGTCGTGGCTGGTCCCCGCGTTGATGGCGTGCAGGACAGTGAACGATTCCCTGACCCCGCCCGCGCACGATTGGATGTCAGTATTCACGTCCGACAGGAAATGCCGCACGTCGATGGCCCGCTGCGACTGGCTGGGCCGGTGGACCAGGGCGACCAGCACCGCGCCCACCAGCACCAGGATGCCGGCCAGCAGCAGCCAGCGCGGAGTCTTCTGCGTCGGCCACGGCGTGTGCCGGATCGGCACGTACGGCGGGTCAGTGCGGGTGGGGGTCTCCACGGTCAGCCTCGTTTCGCATGGCCGGTCATCAGCGCGACGCCGGTCCTGAGTTCCTGCTCCGTCACGGCCCCGAAGATCCGCTTGACGATTCGGTGCCGGGCGTCCAGGAAGAACGTCTGGGGGAGCCCGGCGACGCCGTAGGAGAGCGTCGTGTGCATCGGGTAGGGGTCGAAGGCCACGGGATAGCTGACCCCGGCCGTGCGGGTGAATTTCAGCGCTGCCGAAGTCTTGTCGTTGGCGTCCACACCGATCAGCACGACGCTGCCGTGCGCGGCGCGGTAGAACCTGGCCAGCAGCGGCGTTTCCTTCTGGCACGGCGCGCACCACGAGGCGAAGAAGTTGAGGATGACCGGGCGACCGGCCATTCCGGCCAAGGAGATGTGCTCGCCGGAGTGGCCGAGGCGGGCCAGCGTGAAGGCCGGGGCACGGGGATCGGCCGAGGGCTTCGCCGGGCGGCCGGAAGTGCTGCCGATGGCCACGATAGCGGCGGCCACGGCGAGAACCGCGACCGCCGAGGTGAGGGCGAGCCTGCGGCCCCGGCTCATCGCGCCGATCCGGGTGACCCACCCGCGCTGGCGCTCCGTGGCTGCCGCCGTCCTCTCGGTGCTGGCGGCCGTCGGTTCCGTGCCGGACGCGGCCGCGGACTCCGGGCCGGATGTGGCGGTGAGTTCCGTCCCGGGCTGCTCGCCCGAGGTCATCGCTTCCTGCTTGCCCATGGATCTTCCTTCAGCGTGCTCTCCTCTTCGTCAGCGGGCTCCGGGCTCGCCCAGCCCGGAGCGGCCGTCATGCCGAGTGGGTCAGCGCTGCTCGGCGGCGTCGGCAAGACCACCTCGAACTCACTGCCCACCCCCGGCGTGCTGCGCACCCGCACATCTCCGCCGTGCGCATGGGCGACGGCGCGCACCAGTGCCAGCCCCAGTCCGGTGCCCTTGGACCCGGTGCCCTTGGACGTTGAGCCTATGGCCGCGCTGCCATCCGACCCGCTGGCCGGGGACTCGTTCGCAATGGACTCACCGGCAGCGGACTCGCTGGGCATTGTCCCGGTCATGAACCGGTCGAAGATGCGCTCAAGCTCGGTGGGGAGGATTCCGTCGCCAGTGTCGGCGACGATGATACGCGCAGGCGCGCCGCGTCCACCCGCGATTACGGACAGCTGGATCGTGTCGCCCGCCGCGCTGTGCCTGACCGCGTTCTCCAGCAGGGCGTCCACGGCCAGGCCGAGCCGCTCCCGGTCGGCGCTGACCGTCACCGCGTCAAGCCGGCCGAGCTGCCAGCGCCTGGCCGCGGTGGGCAGCCATTTGCGGAGGACTTCGAGGGTGAATCGGTCCAGGGCGACGGGCTCCGGGTACAGGAAATCCGGATCTTCCGATGCGGCGATGATCAGCAGCCGGTCCCCGAGACGGCGCAGCCGGGTGAGTTCCCCCACCACGACCTGGATATCGCGGCTCTCGCCACGGTCAGCGAGCTCGCGCGCCAGCAGTTCAGCGTGCCCCAGTGCGATGGTGATCGGCGTACGCAGCTGATGCGAGGCGTCCTGCAGGAACATGCGCTGCGTGCTGAGCAGCCGCGCGTTCTCGTCGCTCACCACGCCCCGTTCGTGGTCAGCGACCAGCCTGCGGCGCGCATGCCAGACCATCAGCCAGAACATCGCGGCCATCAGGGGAACCTCGTTCAGCTCGTCCACCGACTGGGCGCCGATATGGACGTCCCAGCCGATGGCAGCGAACGTGGTGGTCACAACTACCGCGAGGACCCACATGGTCGGCCTCAGTGCCCAGACCCGGAAGCCGTACAGCAGCGTGAGGCTGATCCAGATGAAATGGAACGGGATCGTTTCCCAGCGCGAGAAGATCACGATCGATGCGAGGTTGACGAGAGAGAAAGCCACCCAGGCCGCATCCACCCAGCCCGGCATGAACGGCCAGGAGCGGCCGGCCGGCTCGTGGCCCGATGCGCCGCCTGATTCACGGCGCGCGTTCCTCATGAAGGGCAGGCCGGACGGGAGGGGGCGCCGCAAGGTTGCCGGGAGCGGGCGGCGTCGACGGCTGGCAGCAGAACCCGGCGGGCCTGCCGACGGGCTCTGCGGGCCTGCCGGGCTCTGCGGGCCTGCCGCGTTCACCGGGCCTGCCGCGTTCACCGGGCCTGCCGGGCTCTGCGGGCCTGCCGGGCTCTGCGGGCCTGCCGGGCTCTGCGGGCCTGCCGGGCTCTGCGGGCCTGCCGCACTCAGCGGGCCGGCCGGCGCCAGGATCGGTGGATCGTTTGGCTGGGTGCGCCAGAGCCGGGACAGGGCAATGTGCTTCAGGCCGGCGGTCACCGTGTGACGGAGCCGGCCCACGCTCGTGTCCCTACGAGGCGAGCTGGTATCCCTCACCGCGTACCGTCTTGATGAGGTCGAATCCGAGCTTCGAACGGATGCGCCGGATGCAGACATCGACAACGTTGGACCCTGGATCGAAGTCGTAGCCCCAGACCGAGGCCAGCAGCTGACCCTTGGTGACAGACTGGCCGACGTGCTCCATGAGCTCCCGGAGCAGCAGGAACTCCAGGCGGGTCAGCGGAACTGGGCCCTGCCCTATGTTCGCTTCCAGGCGGCCGAAATCGAGCAGCAGCTCCCCGGCCCTGAGCATTTCATTGACCGGGTGGCCTACATCACGCAGCCGCACCCGGACCCGGGCCAGCAGTTCGGCGAGCGAGAAGGGCTTGGTCAGGTAGTCCTGCGCGCCGAGTTCCAGGCAGTCCACCTTGGTGGTCACGTCGGACAGGCACGACAACACCAGCACCGCCTGCTCAGGTCGCTCACGGCGCAGTTCGGCCAGGATTTCCCGGCCGTCCATGTCCGGCATGACCAGGTCGAGGATCATCAGGTCGTAGTCTCCCGCGACCGCCCGTCGGAGCCCGTCGCGGCCGGTAGATGCGAAATCGATTGCATAGCCAGCTGCGGAGAGCGCCCGGGCGATGAAATCCCGGATCCGCGGCTCGTCGTCGACGACGAGGAGCCGGGCCGCCGTCGGGCACATACCCGGGTAGTGGGCGGTTCTCGCAGGTAGATCAGTTTGCATTGGCTTCCTTGCTCACATCTGCGTGGCGCGGCTGCCGACCCCTGCGTGCAGGTGCGCGGGGTCTCCCTGATCGTCTACTGCATTCGGGCATTGCCGGTCAACCCTTCGGACGGTCGGCAATCCGTTGCACCACTTCTGCCCGGGACGAAGGGGCGCTGTTGTGCACCAGAACTAACTGTGAGTAGTGCACTGATTACTTGCAGTTGCTACTATGCCTTCTCGTGGCCGAACTTACCTCGGCACCAAGCCGCGGTCATGACAATTTCGTCATTCAGGGCCCGCTGAGTTGCCCGCACACGGCTAACGATCGCAAGATCAGGTCCATAAGAGGCCTCCGGCCCGCGGACGAGACAACCAGCGGGTCGGTCCCAGTCGTGTGCGCAACGCGCCGCGAAGAAGCGAGGTGGTGACTGGTGTCTTTGCCAGTCCGTGTCATGACCCTGCTCGTGGCATTCGCCGCGGTGGTCGCCGGCGCGGTCTTCATCGTCATCCATTACCTGCTCGGCGGTCCGCCGGTCGTGGACTACACCTCCGTGGCCTCGGGCGGGCAGGTCAATGTAGTTCTGCAGGAGGACCCGCAGAACTCGGTGACGAGCACGCCCGACTGGGTCAGCTATTTCGTCCAGAACCCGCAGACCAAGCAGTGGGTGCACACGTTCCAATTCAAGGTGCCCGAATCCACCCGGGTGAACGTGACGATCCTCGGCTACGACGGCTGCACTCCGGCGCGGAACAACATTTGGAGCCATGTCGAGGGCACCATCGGCGGGACCATAAATGTTCAGTCGGTCGATGGCAAGGGACAGGCGGGCGCGGCCAGCAACGTGTCGAACATCGACACGTGGTCGCACTGCGCGGTGGGCCACTCGTTCGCGATTCCGGCCCTCCATGTGTACGTGCCGGTCTTGTCCCCGGACGCCTCGGCTGAACTGTGCGGCGCATCGCCCTGCACGTCCGGCCCGCACTCGGTGGAGAAATTCAGCTTCATGACGCCTAACCACACGGGAGTGTTCCGGATGCAGTGCATCATCCCCTGCGGCGGCGGATTCCTCGATGGCTTCGGCGGCCCGATGCAGACGATCGGTTTCATGATGGGCAACATGGAGGTGGCAGCCTGATGGCCACGTCAGAGGCCCCGGCGGCCGCCGCGCCCGCCGAGCCGAGTCATGGGCGGCGCATCTTCCTGATCTGGATCGTCCTGGCCGTCGTCGCTGATGTCCTTATCTGGGCGGTCTGGCGTCCGCATCTGCCGCCAGGGCAGATGTCATCGTCAGCGGAGCACCAGCAGGTCGATATCGCCGTGCTGGCCATGGCGGCGGCCCCGGTCATGCTCTTCGTCTGGGTGTACTTCGCCTATGCGCTCACCAACTGGCGGCACCGGGCCGGCGACGATGATGACGGGCCGCCCATCTTCGGGCACACCGGGATTCAGGCCACCTGGATCATCGGGACCGCGGTGGTCGTGCTCGCGGCGTTCGTCTTCGGCACGGTGGAGCTGATCGTGCCCGCCGGCGCGGGCGCCGGTGAGGGTCCGCTGCCCGTCTGGAAGCCATCCGGGAACAACACCCTCCAAGTGCAGGTCATCGCCCAGCAATGGGTGTTCACCTACCGCTACCCGCAGTTCGGCGGGATGGAGACCACCCAGCTGGTCCTGCCCGAGGGCCGCAACGTGGAATTCCACGTCACCTCGCTGGACGTGATCCACAGCTTCTGGGCCTACCAGCTCGGGGTGAAGGCCGACGCCAACCCCATGGTCGACGATGTCGCGTATACCAAGCCGGAGCATCTCGGCGGGTTCACCGTGCGCTGCAACGAGCTGTGCGGTCTCTGGCACGGCGCGATGTACAACTACGGCAAGGTCGTCAGCGCGGCGGACTTCCAGACCTGGGCGACCAGCAGCCAGGCGCAGCTCGCCAAGGTGACCAAGATCCTGCCGCCCTACGCGCTCACCTATGAGCCGACCGTGGTCCCGCAACTTGGCCAGGACCTCGTCAAGGTGGCCGGTATCACCGGCGCGAACGGGTACTACTACAACCCCGGCGATCCGGAGCAGCCGTGACCCAGTCCCTCGTTCCCATTGGCGCGCATTCGCAACCGTTTGACGAAGAGGTGACCGGATGTCCATCGAGATAGAGCCGGAGAAGGCGCAGCAACCCGCAGGACACGGACCTGCGGGCCCGGTCCCGGCCCGGCCATGGTGGATGCGGCCCGCGATCCATACCGCCGTGGTCGGCGCGGTCCTCGGCTATCTGGTGGGTCACTGGCTGGGCAATTTCCTCTCCCACGATTACGCGCGTAACGCGCTGTCCGACATGAACGACTTCCCGCTCGTGCTCGGGTACGTGCTCGGGACGGTCGGCTGGCTGGCCGGGCTGGGCGTGTTCAACGACCTGCTGCGGCAGATGGCCGGTAAGCCGGTGCCGGTCGCGGAGGAGGAAGAAGAGGCGGTCTCCGGCCTGTCCAAGTACTTCCGGTTCACCCTGGACCACAAGGTCGTCGGCATCCAGTACCTGATCGGCATGATCATCTACTTCTGCACGGCCGGCCTGTTCGCCATGGCGATCAGGACCGAGCTGCTGTCGCCGACCTATCACGTGATGAACGCCAGCACCTACGTCGAGGTGGTGGGCGAGCACGGCACGATGATGATGATGCTGATGTCGTCGGTCGTGCTCGGCCCGTTCGGCAACTACCTGATGCCGCTGATGATCGGCTCCAAGCGAATGGCGTTCCCCCGGCTGGAGGCGCTGTCGTTCTGGCTGACCCCGGCGGCGTTCATCGTCCTGCTCTCCGGCGTCCTGGTCGGCGGGTTCCCGTTCGGCTGGACCGGCTACGCGCCGCTGAGCGTCCAGGCCACCCAGGGTGCGGACTCCTACGCGGTGGCATTCGGCCTGATGGGCATCTCGATCATCCTGGCCGGGTTCAACATCATCGTGACCGTCATCAACTACCGCGCACCGGGCATGCGGTGGAGCCGGCTGCCGATCTTCGTATGGTCCATGGTCACCGTCTCGTTCCTCATGGTGCTCGCCACCCCGGTTCTGGTCGGCGGCATGTACATGCTGCTCACCGACCGCACCGTGGAGACCGCGTTCTTCGCCGGCCAGCTAGGCGGCAGCAGTTACCTCTACCAGAACCTGTTCTGGTTCTTCGGTCACCCTGAGGTCTACATCCTGGCGCTGCCCGGCTTCGGCATCGTGTCGGAGATCCTCCCGGTGTTCTGCCGCAAACCACTCTTCGGTTACCGGGTAGCCGGAGCCGGAATGATCGGCGTGGCGCTGCTCAGTTTCTTCGTCTGGCAGCATCACCTGTTCGACAGCGGGATCAACCCGGAGATGCGGCCGCTGTTTATGCTGACGACTGAGCTCATCTCGATCCCGACCGGCTTCATCTACCTCGTGGCGATCGGCACGTTGTGGAAGGCGAAGATACGGTTCACCGTGCCGATGCTGTTCGCACTCGGGTTGTACTTCAACTTCCTGATCGGCGGAATTTCCGGGGTGTTCCTGTCCGACGTACCGGCGGACACCACCGAGCACGGCAGCTTCTTCGTCATGTCCCACTTCCACTACACGATCATGGGCGGGCTCATCTTCGCCTTCATGGCCGCGTGCTACTACTGGCTGCCCAAGATGCTGGGGATCAAGCTGAACGAGACACTTGGCAAGATCCACTTCTGGACCATGTTCATCTTCTTCAACTCGACCTTCCTGCCGCTGTTCGCGGTCGGCATGCTGGGCCAGCCACGCCGGGTCTTCGAGTACGCACGGAACCTGCAGACGCTGAATGACTGGGTGTCGATCTCCGCGTTCCTGCTCGGCGGCTCGATCCTGATCTTCGTGATCAACTTCATCTGGTCGACGCTGTTCGCGCGGGAGCCTGAGGTAGGCAACCCGTGGCAGTCGCGGGGACTGGAGTGGCAAGTTTCGTCACCGCCGCCGGGCGGCAACTTCGAGCACATCCCGGTGGTGCTCTCCAGCCCGTATGACTACGGCGTGCGGGATGCGCCGCCGGTCGCGGACTTGCACCCACCTGTCGGTGTCGTGAGCGCCGCGTACGCGGGTGCGGGAGTGGAGGCATAGACATGGCCGAGCAGACGACGCAGCCTTCGTCCGAACTGGACCGCGCTGCCGAAGAAGCCGGCTTCTACCACGAGGCAGCGCTGAACGCCGCGTGGTCGGGGTCCCGGATCGCGCTGGGCGCGCTGTCGTTCCTGTACGGCGCGTTCGTGTTCGCGTACTTCTACCTGCGCTCGATCAACTCCAATGGCAGGTGGCACGGCTCCGGTTATCACGCGCCGTCGATGGCGATGGGCACTGTGATCATGGTGATCGTCGTGGCCAGCGCCGCTGTGCAGTACCTGGCGCTGCAGCGGATCAAGGGGGGTGCCAAAGCTGCCTGGCAGGCCGGCGCAGCGGTGGCGCTGCTGCTTGGCCTGGTCGCCGTGGTGCTGCAGATCATCGAACTGCTCAACCTGCCGTTCCCGCCGGGCAGCTCAGGTTTCTCCAGCGTGTTCACCGGCTTCTACCCGGTGCTCCTGGTGAGCTGGCTGGGCGCGATGGTCTGGCTGGAGATCCTGTTGATGCGGGCCAGGCCGCTGCCCGGGATCTCCTTCGTGGAGCAGCCGCCCACCTACGCAGAAGCCTTCGCGGTGCAGCGCTTCCAGTCGTCGCTGAGTGCCTTCACCCTGGTCTGGAACTACCTCGCGGTGGTGACTCTCTTCTTCTGGGTACTGTTCTACCTGCTTTGAGCGGAAAGGATCGGCCTGCCCGGGAAGGCTTACCTCATAGTCAGCCGGCCGGCGGCCACAACCGTCATGGACATGGTTGTCTCGCACTGGTCGGCCAACGTCGCGGTCATCGCCGCGTGCCTGGCGATCGCCGGGGTGCACCTCGCCGGGGTACGCGGCATGGCCGCCGACCTCCGGCGGGGCGGCACATCAGTACCGGTCGGCCAGGCGCGCGCCGCTGTCGCCTTCGACGCGGGGCTGGTGGCCGTGCTGCTGGCCCTCGTCTCGCCGCTCGCGTACTGGTCGCGTGACTTTATCTGGATCCGCTCCCTGCAGGACTTGCTGCTGGCCGTCGTGGCTCCGCCGCTGATCGTCCTGGGGGCGCCATGGCTGCCGCTGCGCCGCGGTCTCGGCCGCCGGACCGGAGGACAGATGGCTACGCCCGGTGCTGAGTCGGCGGGGCCTGCTGCGGTGGTGCCTGCTGCGGCTGGGCCTGACCCGGCTGGGCCCGCTGCGGCTGGGCCTGACGCGAAGGCGGCTGGTGCGCGGGCCGCGTGGCCTGGTGCGCGCGCTGCCGCGGGACGGTCAGCGGCTGGCTGGCTGACCTGGCCACTGGCGGTGACCTGCGCGTTCACCGTGATCTGGTGCGGATGGCACATCCCGGTCCTGTACGACGGAGCGCTGCGTTCCCCGCTGCTCTTCGCCGCGGAGGTCGTCTGCTATCTGGGGGTCGGCACGGCGTTCTGGCTTCAGCTGATCGGGTCCCGCCCGATGGCCCCCAGTGCCCGGCCGCTGCGCCGGGTCATGCTGATCGGCGGCACCGTGGTGACCAGCACGATCATGGCTATGGTGCTGACCTTCGGCGCCAACGTGATCTACCCGGCGTATCTCGGCGCGGGTCATCACCATCTGCTCACGCTGGTCGCCGATCAGCAGCTTGGCGGGGCCATTCTCTGGGTGCTGGTGCTGCCGACGTACATCATCGCGGGAGTCGCGCTGCTCCAGAGCTGGCTGAACGACGAAGAGTCCGAAGCTCTCGCGCTCGGCCTGGACCGGCTGCTCCGCCCACCTAAGTCAGCCTGGCCCACCCGGACCGGGCTGAGATGACCAGTGAATTGACTCCCACAGCAGGAGGATAGAGTGCAGCAAGTGATTCCCCCAGCAGCGCTTCTCGGTTACACCACGGGCGGGGCCGTTCTCACTCTGGTCCTGCCGCTTGGGTTCTTCATTGTGGTAATGGCCGCGTTCTTCCTCGTGTTCACCAGGCGGCACACCGTTCCGGGCCACCGGGATGCGGGCATTGGGCCGGCGCGCCCAGTGGCCCCTGAGCCTGACACGGCACGAGACATGGCCGCTGCAGCGGGCTTTATGACCGCGACCAGCGGAGGTGGGGTGGCGCCGCTAGCCGACCGGGACACGCCGCCCGTGGTGGGTGCGGCGAGGCATCGCGATGCCGACCAGCCCGACGAAGACGAGGCAGGACCGGCAGAATCAGCGGAAGGCTCGGAGGAGTCCTAGTGGCACCAGCGACCGGCGTGCTCCCCGCAGTGGCGGGGCGCCGCTCCGCCCGGGTTGTTGCCCGGTCGCTCTTTGCGTTGACCAAGCCGAGGATCATCGAGCTCCTCCTGGTCACCACGATCCCCACGATGCTGCTGGCGCAGCGGGGCCTGCCCTCGGTCAGGCTGCTGGTCTGCACGCTGATCGGCGGTGCCCTCGCGGCGGGCAGCGCGAACACCTTCAACTGCTACATCGACCGCGATATTGACGCGGTGATGAAGCGCACCTCGCGGCGTCCGCTGGCGCGTAAGGAGCCGCTGGCCGTCGTCAGGCCGACCGAGGCGCTGGTCTTCGGCGTCGTGCTGGGGGCGGCCTCGACGCTGCTGCTGGGACTGCTGGTCAACTGGCTGTCCGCGGCGCTGGCCGATGGCGCGATCTTGTTCTACGTCTTCGTCTACACAATCGGGCTCAAGCGCCGGACCGCGTCCAACATTGTCATCGGGGGCGCGGCCGGGTGCTTCCCGGTTCTCGTCGGCTGGTCGGCGGTGACCGGCACGGTCACCCTGCCCGCCGTCGTGCTGTTCGCGGTGATCTTCTTCTGGACACCGCCGCACTTCTGGGCGCTGGCGATGAAGTTCCGCGATGACTACGCCGCGGCCAACGTGCCGATGCTGCCGGTCGTCGCGCCGGCCCGGGTGGTCGCCCGCAAGATCCTCTTCTACTCCTACGTGATGGTGGCGGCCACCCTCGCGCTCGCGCCTTACGCAGGGTGGCTGTACACCGCGAGCGCCGCGGTGCTGGGCGCCTGGTTCCTGGCCGAAGCCCACCGGCTCCGCGCCCGGGTGGCGGCCATCGACCTCGCTTCGGCCGTCGACCTCGCTCCGGCCGTCGAGGTGACTGCGGGCTCCGCCGCCGCCGGGGCAGCGGAGCCCGCAGTTTCCGAAGGGACCTGCGCGGGCGTGGCCCAGCCGAGCGCCAATCCTGCTCCGATGCGGCTGTTCCATCTGTCGATCGCGTACCTGACGCTGCTGTTCGCGGCCATCGCGGTCACCTCCCTGCTGCCCTGGGGGACCTGGTAGGAAGCCGCTCACTGGTCTGCGCCCGGTCGGCAGCGGGCAGCAGCACCACGGCCCTGAGTCCGGGCTTGCCTTCCTCCAGCCAGGCGGAACCGGCATGGGATTGCGCGGTGGCCCGGACAATGGCCAGGCCGAGGCCGGCGCCGCCTTGGCCGTCGCCCTCCCTGCTGCGCGCGTTGTCGAGCCGGGTGAAACGGCCGAAGGCTCGCTGCGCATCGCCCGGGGGAATCCCGGGCCCGTCGTCAGTCACGGTCAGCCGCACATTCCGGCCATCCCGGGCGATGCTCACCGTGACCTGGGTCCGCGCGTAGCGGATCGCGTTCTCGATGAGGTTGCCAAGCATCCGGCGCAGCCCGTCGGCGTCCCCGGCCACCGCACACGGTTCCTGACCAGGCCCCTCCTGACCAGGCCCCTCAGGATGAGGCAGCTCGGGACCAGGCAGCTCGGGACCAGGCAGCTCGGGACCAGGCAGCTCGGGACCCGCTGGTTCCTGAGCGGACGGCTGCGGCCCGGGCCACGGCTCCGGGCCGGCCAGCAGCACCGGCACCCGGGCGCCATCGTGCCGGCTGACCTCGGCCGCGACCAGCCCGGTCAGATCGACCAGCCGGTCAGTGCCGCGGTGGCCGTCGTGCTCGTCGAGCCGGGCCAGGACCAGGAGATCCTCGGCCAGCCTGGCCAGCCGGAGAGTGTCTTCCAGCACATCGCTCGCGGTCTGCCGCCAGTCCTGGCTATCTGGATGGTCGAGTGCGACCTCCAGCTGGGCCCGGATACTGGCGATGGGGCTGCGCAGTTCGTGCGCGGTGTCCGAGACCAGCCCACGCTGCCGTTCCTGGGCCTGCCCGAGTCGCGTCAACATATCGTTTAGCGTTATGGCGAGACTATGCACTTCGTCATGCGCCTCTGGTACCGGCAGCGCGCTGGGACGGCCGGTTCGGGTGACGTCCTGGGCGCCGCGGCGCAGCTCGGCGATCGGCCGCAGGGTGGTCCCGACCACCAGCCAGCTGGCCCCCGCCAGCAGGAGCAGCAGCAGCGGAGTGCCGATCAGCAGCGCCCGGGTGAGTGCCGCCACGCTGTTGAGTTCCTGGTCGTAGGCGACCGCCGCGATCACCGTCTCCCCGCTGCGGGTGGCTACTGCGACCACGCGGACCAACCCGGGCAGGCCGTAGGGGCGGCCGTCCAGCAGCACGGACCGCTTGGCCCGCGCGTTCGCCCGGGCCTGGCCCGGGGGCAGCAGCGGGACGAGCCGGTCCGCGCCTGGCGAGGCGTCAACAATCCGGCCCTGGGCGTTCAGCACCTGCAAGGTAATGGTCCCGTCCGCCACCGGAACCGGATCGGGCAGCCGGTCGGCGTCGGCCAGGGCGGCCACCTCCCTGGCCCCCTGCCGGGCCGTCGTGTCGAGCCCGTTGCTCAGTGACGCCCGCAGTTCAGCGCGCAACAGCAGCGCCACCGCCAGCAGGGCCAGCGCCAGCCCCAGCGTGGAAGCCAGGGTGACCCGCGCACGCAAGCTGCGTCGTCGCCACCACCCGGCCGTCACCCGCACGCTGCCTCCCGGTACCGCGTTCCAGCATGCTCAGTCTGCCCGCCGTGGCGGGGCGGCGCAGTAGTGCCGTGACCCACCTCCGGGTTCGTGGACTCCCGCCGCGGTGCGTCCGACGGGAATCGACCACAAACCGAGCATTCCCGATGATTACTTGGTACTAGAGGCAGAATTGTTACAGGTGGGATGAGCGTTGCTCGGGAGAGCTGCTACTGGGACGGCCGCGAGCCGTCCGGGGGCTCGTCCTCGCCGGAGGGGCCGGCTTCACCGGAGGGGCCGG
>CAYPQM010000025.1:13285-23496 GCA_964412845.1 uncultured Streptosporangiaceae bacterium | reverse complement strand
CCGGAGGGGCCGGCTTCACCGGAGGGGCCGGGGTCGGCTGGCGGCTGCTCGTCGAGGGCCGACATGTCCAGTTCTGGCCGACCGCGGACGAAGCCCGCCGGGTCGTCGAAGTCCTCAGCCGTCGGCAGCAGGTCGGGGTGCGTCCACAGGGCATCCCGGCCGTCAAGGCCACGCGCCTCGGTGAGATCCCGCCAGATTTCCGCGGCTTCCCGCAGCCTGCGCGGCCGTAGTTCCAGGCCAACCAGGGTCGCGAACGTGCGCTCAGCCGGTCCACCGGTGGCTCTGCGGCGCCTGATCGCCTCGGCGAGCGCGCCCGCTTGCGGGAGCCGGTCGCCGGCCGCGGCATCCACCACGGTCGCGATCCAGCCCTCAACCAGTGCCAGCGCGGTCTCCAGGCGGGCCAGGGCGGCCTTCTGCTGATCGGTGTCCTCGGGCTGGAACAGCGCGGCACCCGCCAGCGCATCGCGCAGCGCTTCCGGGTTGGCCGGGTCGATCTGCGGCATGGCGTCACGCAACGCGGCAGAATCCACCGTGATACCCCGGGCGTACTCCTCGACGGCACCCATCAGGCGGGCCCGCAGCCAGGGCACGTGCGCGAACAGCCGGTGGTGCGCCGCCTCCCGCAAGGCCAGGAAGATCCGGATCTCATCCTCAGGAACCGACAGGCCCGCACCGAAGGCGGCCACCCCGGCCGGCAGGAGAGCCGCCGTGCCTTCCGGGCCGAGCGGCAGCCCGACATCGGTCGAGCTGACCACCTCCCGGGCCAGCGCGCCGACGGCCGCGCCGGTCTGGCTGCCGACCATCATCCCGCCGATCCGGCGCATCATTGAGCCAAGGCCGCCGATGCCGCCGAGGCCACCGGTGACCGCCTTGAGGGCAGAACCCAGTTCCGCGGGCAGTTCGCCGCCCAACTCGTCGGGGTCCTCGGTGAGCAGCCCGCCCATGGCGTTGACAGCCTTGTCCGCGATCGGGTCGCAAAGCTTCGACCAGACCGGCAGGGTCGCCTCGACCCATTCCGACCGGCTCCAGGCCTGCGCGGTCCGCACGCCGCTGGGGAAGCTGGTCACCTCGTCCAGCCAGAGATCGGCCAGCCGGATGGCTTCCACGATTTTCTGGCGGTCCTTGTCCAGCACGCTCGGGTCGCCCTCGGCGGCGACCGTCTGCCGGGCTACGTTCTTGGCCAGGTCCCAGTTCACCGGGCCGCCCTGCCAGGACATCAGGTCGGCGAACTGGCGCAGCGCGTCGGCGAACTGCTGCGGGTCGCCGAGCGGCCCCAGCGGATCGCCCGCACCTGGCCCAGATCCGCCAGATCCGCCGGAACCAGAGTCGCCAGAACCAGAGTCGCCGGAGCCACGTCCAGCGCCCGGCAAGCCGAAGCCGAAGGGAGGATCAGCCATCGCCTCGGCCTCTCAGGCAGGATGGAAGAGTCACATCAGCCACGTTATCCCGGGAGCGGCACACGGTGAGCACTGCACAGGCCCAGGTTCGCCCTCGGCGCACCCGGATGGGGCTGCTGGCCCGGGCCGACCAGGAAGGCGCCAAGCCCGATCCGCGGCCAGCCGGCGGCCCGGCCGCCAGCGGGCCCGCTGACACGGTGGACAACGGGTCCGGCGGCCCGCCGCGGCGGCGCGCCCGCCGGGCCAGCGAACGGGGAACGGCCCGCGGGCCTGGGCAGGGTCCGGTGGTGGCAGTCACCGGTGCGGCCCATGGCCTCGGTCATGCCCTGGCGGTCCGGCTCGCCGCGTCCCCCGCGGTCCGCAGGGTCGTCGCGATCGATGATCACCGCGGCGACGTGGTCGGGGTGACCTGGCGGTTGGCGGATGTCCGCGACCCGGCCCTGGCTGGCCGCCTGACCGGGGTGGACGTCCTGGTGCACACGGACCTGGACATGGCGGCCGACTCCGATCAGAAGTCCCGGCGGGCGTTCAACGTGCGGGCCGCGCAGACTGTGC
Source organism: uncultured Streptosporangiaceae bacterium (assembly GCA_964412845.1). Classification (GTDB taxonomy): domain Bacteria; phylum Actinomycetota; class Actinomycetes; order Streptosporangiales; family Streptosporangiaceae; genus JAWWPY01. Next base: position 21,544 of record CAYPQM010000025.1, on the reverse strand, counting down.
TGACCGCGGCGGCCGCGGGCCGGGTCGGCCGGGTGGTGCTGGTGACCAGCGCGATGGTCTACGGAGCCAGCCCGGACAACCCGGTCCCGCTGGCCGAGACCGCCCCGCTGGGCGCGGACGCGGACGGGAGCATCGCCGGGGACCTGCTGGAGATCGAGCACCTGGCGCGCCGCTCGCCGCGGGCCCACCCCGGGCTGGCGATCACCGTGGTCCGCCCGGCGGCGCTGGTCGGCGAGGGCGTGGACACGCTGATCACGAGGCATTTCGAATCCCCGCGGCTGCTGGCCGTCAAGGGCTGCGCGCCACGCTGGCAGTTCTGCCATGTGGACGATCTCGTGTCCGCCCTCGAGCTTGCGGTGACCGGAGAGGTCACCGGCGTGTTCGCGGTCGGCTGCGACGGCTGGCTGGAAGAGGAGCAGGTCGAGGAACTGAGCGGGCTGCGCCGGATCGAGTTGCCCGCGGGACTGACCTTCGGCACCGCGCAGCGGCTGTACCGGATCGGCATCACCCCGGCTCCCGTGTCCGACCTCCACTACGTGGTCTATCCCTGGGTCGTCGACTGCCAGGTCCTGCGCGAGGCAGGCTGGCGGCCGAGCTACGACAACGAAGCCGCGTTCCGGGTCCTGCTTGAGCAGCGGGCGGGCCACCACGCCGTAGCGGGCCGCCGCATCGCGCGCAAGGAAGCGACGATCACCGCCGCCAGCGCGGCTGGGGCGACAGTCGCGGTGATCGGGACCGCAGCCATCGTGCGCCGGGCCCGCCGCCGTAAGCGGGGCAGCTGACGGCGGCCCGGCCAGACCAGCGCGGGGCCGCTGGCGGCCAAGAACCATGCCACCTAACGAACAGTCGCAAGTCCGTCAGGCAGTACCTTGGGCAGCGTGACTGTGATCAGGATGGCCGAGTTGCGTGACGGGCCGCTATCCGTGGATGAGGTACGCGGTGCGGTGATGGATCCCGGCGCGGGCGGAATCGCCCTGTTTGCCGGCGCGGTCCGTGATCACGATCATGGCCGCGACGTCGTGGCGCTGGCCTACAGCGCGCACCCCTCGGCTGCCGATGAGCTGCGCCGGGTGTGTGAGAAGGTGGCCACCGATTTCGACGTCCGCGCGCTCGCCGCGGTGCACCGAGTCGGTGACCTGGCGATTGGCGACCTGGCGGTCGTGGTGGCGGTGGCCTGTCCGCACCGCGCTGAGGCGTTCGCCGCGTGTCGTGCGCTGATCGACGAACTGAAGCGGAGCGTGCCGATCTGGAAGCACCAGCAATTCACCGGCGGGGAGAGTGAGTGGGTCAACAGTGCATGAGCTCCGCCCGCGGCGGGGCCGGATGTCCCGGCGTCGCCTGACCCTGCTCGTCGCCGGGATCGGGGTCGTCGTGTCGGCGGCCGTGGCCGCCCTGCTTCCGGTGCCGTATGTGATTCTCAGCCCCGGCCCGACGCTCAACACGCTGGGCCGGATTCAGTCCGGCTCGCTGATCCAGATCTCCGGCCACCCGACCTACCGGACGTCCGGGCATCTCAACCTGGTGACGGTGTCCTTCCTGGGCGGGCCGGGCAACGAGTTCAATGTCTTCACGGCGCTGCGCGCGTGGCTGACCCCGCACACCGCGGTCGTGCCGGAACAGGAACTGTTCACCCCCGGCCAGACCGAGCAGCAGGTGGTGCAGCAGGACACGCAGCAGATGGTCAGCTCGCAGCAGACGGCCACCGCGGCGGCGCTGTGCGTCCTTGGCATCCACGTCACGACAACCGACACGATCGTGGCGACCGAGGCGAAGCTGCCCGCGTCAGGGGTGCTGCGGCGCGGTGACGTCATCACCGCGGTCGATGGCAAGCAAGTCAGCTGCAACGCTGGTGCGGGTGACCTGATCCGGGTGCGCCGTCCAGGTGCGTCAGTCGACCTCACCATCCGTCGCGGTGGGGTGACCAGGCAGGTCCGGCTGAAGACCGCGAGCATCCAGGGGGAAGCAGTCGTCGGGGTGAACGTGCAGGAAAGCTTCAGCTTCCCGTTCAAAATCAAGATTGATGTCGGCGATATCGGCGGGCCGAGCGCAGGGCTCATGTTCGCGCTCGGCATCGTGGACAAGCTGACTCCCGGGGGAAATCTGACCGGCGGCAAGTTCATCGCCGGCACCGGTGAGATCTCGGCGGATGGCACGGTTGCGCCGATCGGCGGCATCCAGCAGAAGATGGCCGGCGCGCGCAGCGCGGGCGCGACCGTCTTCTTGTCGCCTGCCGCCAACTGCGCGGACGCGGTCGGCGCGGTGCCGGCCGGGATGCGGTTGGTCAAGGTGAGCACGCTGGGCGGCGCCATCAAGGCCCTGGCCGCCCTGAAGGCTGGCCGGTCCGTGCCTTCGTGCTGAGGTAGGCGGATAAGGGCGGGGGCCTGAGCCGGGCCGGGCGGGCCTGCGCTGCGCCTGCGGCGCTTTACGCGCTGGCCCGCCCGGCCCGGCCCCGGCTTATCGCGGATTGATGATCACAGTAGAGCCACGAGCGCGCGGCGGGCCCGTATTCGCGCGGTAGATTGGCGGATCGTGAGAGGCCCGTCCCCGTCGGTCGGGGAAGGGTGTCACCCGGGAACCTTGCCGCAGGCCGGCGAGTTCACGGGTAGGAGCGCGCCGCCACGTGGAACCATCAGCGATGGGGATGCTCCGCGGCCGGGCTGTCAGCCCGTGCCTACGGTGACGTGAGGTGGTGTGCGTGACCTTCCGGCCCTCTGGCCCTGCCAGGCCGCCCGCTGGTCGCCCGACGCTGGTGCTGCCCCGGTGGCCGAGGCTGATCCTGCCGATCATCGGGATAGTGATCGCCCTGATGGTGGTAGTCGCCATCGTCGCGGGTGTATGGACCGACTACCTCTGGTTCCGGTCGGTTCACTACACGTCTGTCTTTGGCACCACCTACGGCACGCGCTGGGCGCTCTTCTTCGTCGCTGCGCTGTTCATGGCGGCGGTGGTGGGCTTCAACGCGGCGCTCGCCTACCGGCTCAGGCCGATGTACCGGCCGGTGGCCACCCAGGGACAGGGCCTGGAGGCATACCGGATCTCGATTGACCCGCACCGGCGGCTGCTGCTCGGCCTGGTCCTTGGGATCGTCGGGCTGATCTCGGGGCTTACCGCCTCAAGTTCCTGGCGCACCTGGCTGATGTTCGCCAATCAGGTTCCGTTTGGCGTGAAGGATCGTCAGTTCAAACGGGACATCTCGTTCTTCGTGTTCACCTATCCCTTCATCCGGATGGTGCTGACCTACCTGTTCGCGGCGGTGGTGCTGTCCCTGATCGCGGCGGCGCTGGTGCACTACCTGTACGGCGGGCTGCGGTTCGAGGGCCGTCGGCCGCGGGCCACGGTGGCCGCGCAGGCCCAGCTGTTCGTGCTGTTCGGCGCTTTCGTGCTGCTCAAGGCGGTGGCTTACTGGGTTGACCGGTACGGCATCGACTTCTCCGAGCGCGGCGCGGTGACCACGGGGGCGTCCTACACGGACGTCAACGCCGTGCTGCCGGCCAAGACGGTGCTCGCCGTGATCGCGCTGCTGTGCGCGCTGCTGTTCTTCGCGGGCGCGGCCCGGCGCAGCGCGATGCTGCCGGGGGTCGGATTCGGCCTGCTCGTGCTGTCGGCGATCCTGATCGGCGGGGTCTACCCGGCCATCATCCAGCAGTTCGTGGTGAAGCCCAACGAGCTGGCCAAGGAAACCCCCTACATCCAGCGGGAGATCGGCACCACCCGGCAGGCGTACGGAGTGACCGGCGTATCGACCACGCCGTACTCGGCGTTCTCGACCGAGTCACAGAGCCAGCTGGCCAGTCAGGTCAGCACTCTGCAGGGCATGCGGCTGGTGGATCCCAACGTGGTCTCGCCGACCTTCCAGCAACTTCAGCAGGTCAAGAGCTTCTACAAGTTCCCCGACATCCTCTCGGTGGACCGGTACCAGCTGCCGGGCAGCTCGCAGCCGCAGGACACCGTGGTGGCCGTGCGGGACATGGGTGGGCCGCCGCCCGGCCAGGGCAACTGGATCAACACGCACCTGGTGTACACGCACGGGTTCGGGTTCGTCGCCGCCAAGGCCAACACGGCGCAAGGAGACGGCAACCCCACGTTCACCGAGAGCGATATCCCGCCGCGGGGACAGCTCGGGCTGGTCCAGCCGCGGGTCTACTTCGGCGAGCAGGAGGGCGGCTACGCGATCGTCGGCGGTTCGCCGGGTGGCCGTAAGCAGGAACTTGACTATCCGTCACAGAACGCCGGCGGCCAGCAGAACAACACGTACCAGGGCGGCGGCGGCGTGCCGGTCGGCTCGCTGCTTAACCGCATGCTGTACGCGGTGAAGTTCCGTGAGCTGAACATCCTGATCTCAGGGGCCATCAACAGCCATTCCAAGATCCTCTACACTCGCCAGCCGCTGGCCCGGGTGGCCAAGGTCGCGCCGTTCCTCACCCTGGACGGCGATCCCTATCCGGTCGTGGCCAACGGGCAGATCTTCTGGGTGGTGGACGGCTACACGACCACGGACCTGTATCCGTACTCCGAGCGGCTGAGCATGCCCCAGGCCACCTCCACGAGCGACAACCCAGGTGGCGCGGTGGCCGGCCAGCCCACCGGTCAGATCAACTACCTGCGCAACTCGGTCAAGGCCGTGGTGAACGCGTATACCGGCAACGTCAACCTTTATCAGTGGGGCGGGAAGGACCCGGTCCTGCAGACCTGGATGAAGGCGTTCCCCGGCGTGGTCAAGCCGCGCAGCGACATCCCGGCCAATCTCCTGCCGCATCTGCGCTACCCACCGGACCTGCTTGAGGTGCAGCGCCAGATCCTGGCCCGCTATCACGTCCTGCAGGCCCAGTCCTTCTACGGCGGCCAGAACTTCTGGGCGGTGCCCAACGACCCGAGCAACGCGCAGAAGGGCAGCCCGCCCGCTGCCGTCGCGCCGTACTACCTGACCATGGCCATGCCGGGGGCGTCCACGCAGTTCTCGCTGACCACATCGTTCGTGCAGCGGGGCCGCCAGAACATGGCCGCGTACCTGGCGGTGGACAGCAACCCGCTATCCCCGACCTACGGGAAGATCCGGGTGCTCCAGCTACCCCAGAACACCGCCATCCTCGGGCCTGAGCAGGTGCAGAGCACGTTCGAGTCCGATCCAACGGCGTCCCAGCAGCTGTCCCTCTACCGGCAGAATGGCTCGAGGGTCATCGAGGGGAACCTGATCACGCTCCCGGTGGGCGGTGCGCTCATCTACGAGGAGCCCATCTACATCCAGGCCGCGAGTGCCGGAGGCAGCAGCAGCAACGGCTCGTATCCGATCCTCAAGCGGTACCTGGCCTCGTACGGCGGGCAGGTCGGCTTCGGCCCGACGCTGCAGAATGCGCTCAGCCAGATCATCCCCGGACTCTCGTCGAGCAGCACGTCGCCGGGCACCGGCTCGGGCAGCGGTTCCGGCACGGGCACGGGCACGGGCACGACCAGCGCGGCCGTCCGCAACTACCTGCAGCAGGCCGAGAAGTACTACGCGCAGGCGCAGGCCGCCCTCAAGCAGGGCACCGCGAGCGGCTTCGCCGCGTACGGCGCGGACATCGCCCTGATGAAGAAAGCGCTCGACAACGCGCAGAAGGCCGCCCAGGCGGCGCCTACCCCCTCGAAGAGCGCCAAGCCATCAGCCACCGGATCGCCCTCCGCCTCCCCCTCCGCGTCGCCGTGATTTTACGCCCGTATTTCGGCCCGTCACCTGGCCCAGGATTTGGCCGTACCGCGGCCTGAGACATGAGCCTCGATGCTCTTCGGCAGGTCGGCGGAGGGCGTACGCTCGGTCGTGACGGGACATTCGCGGGAATGCTGGCTTTGTGAGATATCTGCCTGCCTCAGACCCGGACTTCCGGGGAAGGGAGCGAGACTGGTTGTGGCGCCTCGTGTGCTAGTCGACGCGACCGCCGTGCCGGCGGACCGCGGCGCCCTTGGCCGCTACGTCGACGGGCTGGTGATTGCCCTTGAAGCGGCGGGTGCCGATCTGGCAGTGGCGTGCCAGCGTGCCGACGAAGAACGGTACGGCAGGCTGGTGCCTGGCGCGCGCGTCGTCGCGGGACCCACCGCGATCGCGCACCGGCCAGCCAGGCTGGCCTGGGAACAGACCGGATTGCCGCTGGTAGCGCAGCAGGTGAGCGCTAACGTGATTCACGCTCCGCACTACTCGATGCCGCTGCGCCCGGGCATGCCGACCGTGGTGACCATCCACGACTTGACGTATTTCACCGAACCCGATGCGCACAACCCGGTCACCGCGACGTTTTTCAAGTCGGCCATCCGCACCTCGGCCCGGCGCGCGACCCGGCTGATCGTGCCGTCCAAGGCCACCAGGGACGAACTGGTGCGGGTACTCGACGCTGATCCCACCCGGATCGATGTCGCCTACCACGGGGTCGACCACGCGCCCTTCCACCGGCCGAGCCCGGAACAGGTCCGCCAGATCTCCGACCGCCTTGGCCTGCACGGCAAGTCGTACGTGGCCTATCTCGGCGCGCTTGAGCCGCGCAAGAACGTTCCTGACCTGATCACCGGCTGGGCTGCGGCCGTCGCGGACCTGCCCGATCCGCCCGCGCTGGTGCTGGGTGGCGGCAGCGGCTGGAGCGAGGAAGTGGATCATGCGGTCGCGGCGGTGCCCGCGCACCTGCGCCTGGTCCGCCCCGGGTACCTGCGGTTCAGCGATCTTCCCGGCTACCTGGGCGGGGCGCTCGTGGTGGCCTTCCCGAGCCGCGGCGAGGGTTTCGGGCTGCCCGTGCTGGAGGCAATGGCGTGCGGAGCGCCGGTCCTCACCACGCACCGGACGTCCCTGCCGGAGGTGGGTGGTGACGCTGTCGCGTACACCGAGCCGGACTGCGACAGCATCCGGGTCGCGCTGCGCGGCCTGCTTGACGACGAGCCGCGCAGGCAGGCGCTCGGCGCGGCTGGATACGACAGGTCCCAGGAATTCACCTGGGCCGCGTCAGCGGAAGCCCATATGGCGTCCTACCAGCGTGCGGCGGCGCAAGGAGCGGAGTAGCCTCCCTCCTCATGTCCATCCGTCCAAACACATCGGCCGAACCGGAGCTGCTGGAGGCGATCCTGCTCGTCGGCGGGCAGGGAACTCGGCTCCGCCCGCTGACCATCGGAACCCCCAAACCGCTGCTGCCCACCGCCGGTGTGCCGTTCCTGGCGCACCAGCTGGCCAGGGCAGCGGCGTCCGGGGTCAGCCGGGTGGTCCTCGCCACCGCCTACCGGGCCGAGATGTTCGCGGAGTGCTTCGGCGATGGCACCGCGTTCGGCCTGGAGATCAGTTACGTCCACGAGGAAGAGCCACTCGGCACCGCTGGGGCGATCCGCAACGCCTCCGCCGGGCTGCGCAGCGGGCCGGACAGCCCGGTCATCGTGCTGAACGGCGACATCCTGTCGGGCCATGACCTCAGCGCCCAGCTTGACCTGCATTGCAAGGCCGACGCCGCGGTCACGCTGCACTTGGTCGAGGTGCCCGATCCAGCCAGGTTCGGCTGCGTGCCGACCGACCCGGCCGGCCGGGTAACCGCGTTCCTTGAGAAGACGCCTGACCCGGTGAGCAACCGGATCAACGCTGGCTGCTACGTGTTCCGGCGGCAGGTCATTGACGAGATACCGGCCGGCCGGGTGGCGTCCGTCGAGCGGGAAACCTTCCCGGCGCTGATCGGCGCGGGCGCCGTCGTGCAGGGTTACCTGGACAACTCGTACTGGCTGGATGTGGGCACCCCGGAGGCTTTCGTCCGGGGCTCCTGCGATCTTGTCCTGGGCCGGCTCCGGTCCACTGCGGTGCTCGCCGGGGCGGGTGTCCCCGGCGAGGCGATGCTGCTCGCCGGGGCGACGGTGCAGGCCGGGGCGACCGTGGCCGGGGGCACCGTGGTCGGCGCGGGCTCGGTGATCGCCGCAGGCGCGCGGGTGACGGGCAGCGTGCTCTTCGACGCGGTGAGCGTCGGGGCGGACGCGCGGATCACGGACAGCGTGATCGGCTGCGGCGCGCAGATCGGCGCGGGCGTGATCCTGGACGGGGTCGTCATCGGGGATGGCGCGCGGATCGCCGCCGGCAACGAACTGCGCGCTGGGCTGCGGGTCTGGCCGGGTGTGGAGCTCGGTCCCACCTCCGTGCGCTTCTCCACGGACGCGTGAGGGCCGGTGTCCGCGGAGGCGGCGGCCGCCCTGCCTGCCGGTAGCGGCGGCGTTCCCCGCGCCTCCCTCGGCACCGTGCCGCCTGCTGCCGTGCCGCCTGCTGCCGTGCCG
>CAYPQM010000025.1:4815-13185 GCA_964412845.1 uncultured Streptosporangiaceae bacterium | reverse complement strand
CCGTGCCGCCTGCTGCCGTGCCGCCTGCTGCCGTGCCGTGTGCTGCCGTGCCGTGTGCGACGGTGCCGGCTTTGGTGCCGCCCGCTGAGACTGTGCCGGCGGCGGCTGCCCCTGCCGTCCGGGAGTGGCGGGCTCCGTTCGCCGTTGACGTTCGGCTGATCCTGTCCGTGCACCGGCGCGGGTCCGGTGACCCCGCCTTCCGCAGCACGGCCGACGGCAGCGTGTGGCGCACGTCGCTGACCCCGGATGGCCCCGGAACCGTGCGCATCCAGGCCAGTCCGGCTGTCGCGGGTCTGGCTGCCGCGGGCTCGGCTGCCGCGGGCTCGGCTGCCGCGCGTTCCGCCCTGGCCGGGGATGCTCCGGCCGGCGGAACCCTGGTCCACGCCGCCGCCTGGGGGCCAGGTGCGGCCTGGCTGCTCGCGTCGGTTCCCGGTCTGCTCGGGGCCGACGATGACCCGGCCGGTTTCGACCCCGCGCATCCGTTGCTGCGCGAGATGTCCGCGCGGCATCCAGGGTTGCGGGTGGGCCGGTCGGGCCGGGTGCTTGAGGCACTGGTTCCGGCCGTCTTGGAGCAGAAAGTGGTCGGTGCGGAGGCCTGGCGGGCGTGGCGCCTGCTGTTGCTGCGGTTCGGCGGTCCAGCCCCTGGCCCGGCTCCCGACGGGATGCGTGTCTTCCCGCCCGCCCGGACCTGGCTGCGGATGCCATCGTGGGAATGGCACCGCGCCGGAGTTGAAGGGGTGCGGGCCCGGACGGTGGCCAACGCGGCGCGGGTTGCCGGGCGGCTTGAGGAGATCTTGACGATGCCACCCGGGGATGCTGACCGCAGGCTCCGCGCCCTGCCCGGTATCGGGCCGTGGACGTCCGCCGAGATCCGCCAGCGCGCCTGCGGCGACCCCGACGCGGTGTCCGTGGGTGACTACCACCTGCCCGCCGACGTGGGCTGGGCGCTGGCCGGGCACAAGGTGGACGACGCAGGGATGCTTGAGCTGCTGGCGCCGTACGCGGGGCACCGGTACCGGGCGACCAGGCTGGTGGAACTCAGCGGCGTACGGCCGCCGCGCCGGGGCCCGAGGATGAGCGTCCGCGACTACCGGAAGTTCTAGCCCGCGCCCGGGGGGAGATCCCCGGGCCCCGGGTAGCTATCGCGGTTGATAGGTGGTCATTTACAACCGGGGATCCACCGCGATCATGGAAGCAGCCGGGTGGGGCAGCCGGGTGGGGGGCAGAGCGAACTGAGCGGGGGAGTGACTGGGTGGACGGCGAGGGCTGGGGCCCGCAACGTAGGGTGCGGCTATGAGCCCTGACGCGCGCCCCCCCGCAGCGCCGGCCCCCGGGCCAGGCCCGTCGATCCCCGCCGACAACGCGCTACGGCGCGCCCTCGCGCGGGCCAGGGACGGCAAACCCCTCGATCACGGCGAGGCGACCACGCTGCTGCAGGCACGCGGTGAGCACCTCACGGCGTTGCTGGGCCACGCCGGCCGGACCAGGGACGCGGGCCTGGCCGCAGCGGGGCGCCCCGGCGTCATCACTTACTCGCGCAAGGTCTTCATCCCGCTCACCAGGCTCTGCCGGGACCGTTGCGGCTACTGCACCTTCGCCACCGTGCCTGGCCGGCTGGACAGCCCTTACCTGTCCCCGGACGAGGTGCTGGACATCGCGCGGCGCGGCGCCGAACTGGGCTGCAAGGAGGCGCTCTTCACGCTGGGCGACCGCCCGGAGGACCGCTGGGGCCAGGCCCGCGAATGGCTGGACGCGCACGGGTACGACGACACGCTCTCGTACGTGCGGGCCATGGCGATCCGGGTCCTTGAGGAGACCGGGCTGCTGCCGCACCTCAATCCAGGGGTGCTGAGCTGGCAGGACTTCCAGCGGCTCAAGCCGGTCGCGCCGTCGATGGGCATGATGCTGGAGACCACGGCGGCCCGGCTGTTCACCGAGCAGGGCGCGCCACATTACGGCAGCCCGGACAAGGACCCCGCGGTGCGGCTGCGGGTGCTTGAGGACGCGGGCCGCTGCGGGGTTCCGTTCACCACGGGGATCCTGATCGGCATCGGCGAGACGCTCGCCGAGCGAGCCGAGTCGATCTTCGCCATCCGCCAGGTGGCCCGGGAGTACGGCGGCATCCAGGAAGTCATCGTGCAGAACTTCCGGGCCAAGCCAGACACCAAGATGCGCGGGGTACCTGACGCGGACCTGGACGACCTGGCCGCGACGATCGCAGTCGCCCGGCTGGTCCTCGGCCCGGCTGTCCGCATCCAGGCCCCGCCGAACCTGATCGGCGACCAGTTCGGGCTGATCCTGTCCGCGGGGATCGATGACTGGGGCGGTGTCTCGCCGCTCACTCCCGATCACGTCAACCCCGAGCGCCCCTGGCCGCAGATCGACGAACTGGCCCGCCGGACCGCTGACGGCGGGATGACACTCCGCGAGCGCCTGACGATCTATCCGGACTACCTGCGGGAGCCGTGGCTGGACCCCCGGCTTGCCGCGCATGTGGCCGCGCTCGCCGACCCGGCCACCGGGCTGGCCCGCGACGGTGCGATCCCGGCCGGCCTGCCCTGGCAGGAGCCCGACGGCGGCTGGGGCGAGGCAGCCGGCCGCACCGATCTGCACGTCACGATCGACACCACGGGACGCACGTCTGACCGCCGCGAGGATTTCATGGAGGTCTACGGCGACTGGGCGGAGGTCGGGGCCCGGATCGAGCCCGCCGCCACGGTGTCCGGCCACCGGGCCGCCGCCACCGCCGCTCGTGCCGCTGACGCCGCCAGTGCCGCGGGCCCGGCCCGGCTGCGCAGCGAGGTGGCCGCGGCCCTGCGCAGCGCGGAGAAGGATCCGGGCGGGATCTCGGACGCCGACGCGCTCGCCCTGCTCGACTCCGACGGCGCGGAACTGGAGGCGCTCGCCGCGCTGGCTGACGCGCTGCGCCGCGACGTCTCCGGCGACGACATCACGTACGTGGTGAACCGGAACATCAACTTCACGAACGTCTGCTACACGGGCTGCCGGTTCTGCGCGTTCGCGCAGCGCCGGACCGATGCCGACGCTTACACGCTGTCCCTGGAGCAGATCGGCGACCGCGCCCAGGAAGCCTGGGAGGCAGGCGCGACCGAGGTCTGCATGCAGGGCGGCATCCACCCGGACCTGCCTGGCACGGCGTACTTCGACATCGCGGCGGAGGTCAGGCGCCGCTGCCCGGAGATGCACGTGCACGCGTTCTCGCCGATGGAAGTCATGAACGGCACCGCGCGCACCGGGATGCCGGTCCGGGAGTGGCTGACCCGGGCCAGAGCGGCGGGCGTGGGCTCACTGCCCGGCACCGCCGCGGAGATCCTTGACGACGACGTGCGCTGGGTGCTGACCAAGGGCAAGCTGCCGACCTCGGCCTGGATCGAGGTCATCACCACCGCGCACGAACTCGGCATCCCGACCTCCGCGACGATGATGTACGGGCACGTGGACACCCCCGCGCACTGGGTTGGCCACCTGCGGGTGATCCGCGGCATCCAGGAGCGCACCGGCGGCTTCACCGAATTCGTGCTGCTCCCGTTCGTGCACGCCAGTTCGCCGATCTACCTGGCCGGGCTGGCCCGCCCCGGGCCGACCCGACGGGAGAACCGTGCCGTGCACGCGGTCTCCAGGCTGATGCTGCACGGCGCGATCGGCTCCATCCAGTGTTCCTGGGTCAAACTGGGCGAGGACCTCTGCAGGGACGTCCTGAGCGGCGGCGTGAACGATCTGGGCGGCACCCTGATGGAGGAGACGATCAGCAGGATGGCCGGCTCGCAGAACGGCTCCTACAAGACGATCAGCCAGATCGCCGAGATGACCGGTCCGCTCGGCCGGCCGCTGCGCCAGCGCACGACCACCTACGGAACCCCTTCCGCTGATCGCATCGCCGCCGCAACTGCCAGCGACGGCGTCTGCGGCTCCGTCCGCGGCACCCGCCCGCCGCTCCCGTTGCTCACGAGCTGACCGGGATCCGGGTCTCTCCGGGCATCAATGGCCGGAGGCTGCGGCATCGAGAAGTGCCTCCACCGCTGTGATAGCTGCTCGCGGGTGAGTGGGTGCGTGCATGACGACCTGGGCGATGGCCCCGTCGAAGACCATCATGAGCTGGTCCGCCAGGCATGGCGGGTCAATGGCACCACCGAGCCGGGCCTGATCCGCGAAGTAGTCGCGTAGCTGGAGCTTGTAGCTGAGCGCGATCTGCCGGGCTGGATGGCCCGGGTCGGTGAGTTCGGTGGCCGTGTTGACGAACGGGCAGCCGCGGAACGTGTCCGAAGCCGACCAGGCGAGCATCGCCTCGAAGACGGCGAGAATCTTCGCTCTGGGCGGCGATCCGTCGTCGTCAGCTGGCAGGTAGGCGGCGATGACGGCCGGGCCGTGCGCGTCCAGGCAATCGGCCACGAGCTGATCCTTGCTGCCAAACTGCTGATAGAGCGTGCGCTTGGATACCCCGGCCGCCTGACTGATCAGATCGACCCCGACCGCTGTGATGCCGTGCCGGTAGAACAGATCGGCCGCCGCGTCCAGGAGTCGCTGGCGCGGGGCTGGGATGGCTGCGGTGCTCCTCACCCCATGAGCCTACCGATACCTCTGGTGACGGTAAACAGATCGGTGTACATTCAGATTCGGTACACCGACCTGTTTACCGAGGCGCGCATCAAGGAGAAGACATGACCGGCCAGCGCACAGTGCTCGTGACGGGCGCCAGCTCGGGGATAGGGAAAGCGACCGCGCTGGAGTGTGCTCGCCGGGGCCACCACGTCTTCGCGGCCGCCCGCAGGGAGGACATCCTGGGCGAGATGGCCGCTGGCTCGCCGAACATCAGCGCGATCGGCATGGATGTCACGGACGGCGACTCGGTGCGGCGGGCCTGGGCCAAGATCGACGCCGACACCGGGGGGGCCGGCGTCGATGTCCTGGTCAACAATGCTGGATTCGCCCTGGCCGGACCAGTCGAGATGCTCAGCGACGACGATGTGCACCGGCAGTTCGAGACCAACATCTTCGGGCTCCTGTCGGTCACCCGGACCGTCCTGCCTGGCATGCGGGCACGCCGATCCGGCCGCATCATCAACCTCAGCTCGGTGCTGGGCCGCATCACCTTCCCCGGCATGGGCGTGTATGGCGCCACCAAGTACGCCCTCGAAGCACTCTCCGACGCATTGCGGCAGGAACTGGCGGGGTCCGGCATCAAGGTCATCGTCATGGAACCCGGTTTCGTCGCGACCAACCTGGCCGGGGCCACCGACGGCCGGACCGGATCAGGCGTGGCTGTTCCCGATGCCTACGCCCGTCTCGTGGCCAGGAGCGAGAGGTACCTCGCCGCGCAGATGGCCAAAGCGATAGCGCCGGAGCAGGTGGCGGCCGCCATCGCCGACACGGCGACCCGCCGCAATCCGCGGCCCCGGTACGTCGTGCCCGCTCGCAGCAAACCCCTGATCACCCTGCTGGGCGCGCTCCCCGACCGGCTCGCCGACCGCGCGAAGCAGCAAGCGCTCGGCCTGCGCTAGCCGAGCGCGCCGGCGACATTTTCCGGTCAGCCGGGACGGGCGCATGCCGCGTTTCCGCGGAAACGCGGCACAGCGCACGGGGCTACCGATGAGTTCAGTGCCGCGGCCTGGTCAAAGGTGGTGACATGGTTTCGATAGCTGCGAAGGGAGCCCACCATGCCTGCACGGGACACCGCACCTAACGGAGCGCCCTGCTGGGTCGATCTGATGACTTCCGACACCGAGCGGAGCCGGGTGTTCTACGGCGAACTGTTCGGCTGGACGGCGGACGAGCCGGCCGCGGAGTTCGGCGGCTACTTCAATTTCCGGAAGGGCGGTGACCTGGTCGCCGGGTGCATGCCGAGCCAGCCCGGCTCGGGTCCGTCCGACGTCTGGTCGGTCTACCTGGCCACCGATGACGCGGGGAAGACCCTCGAATCCGCCGCCGCCGGCGGCGGCCAGGTGCTGGCTCCGGCCATGGCGGTCGGGGACCTTGGCACGATGGCGGTCGTCACCGACTCAGGCGGTGCCGGGATTGGCATCTGGCAGCCCGGTCTGCACAAGGGGTTCGGCGTTTACGGTGCAGCCGGCACCCCGAGCTGGTTCGAGCTGCACACCAGGGACTACCAGGCCGCGGTCGGTTTCTACCGTGACGTGTTCGGCTGGGATACCCACGTGGTGAGCGACACTCCGGAGTTCCGCTACACCACGCTGCGCAGCGGGGAGGAATGGCTGGCCGGAATCATGGACGCGTCGGGCTTCCTGCCGCAGGGTGCCCCGGCCGCCTGGTCCGTCTACTTCGGCGTGCCAGACGCCGACGCCGCGCTGGCCAGGGTCACCAGCCTCGGCGGCTCGGTCGTGATGGCCGCGGAGGACACCCCATACGGCCGTCTCGCGACCGCTGCCGACCCGGCCGGTGCCCAGTTCAAGCTCGTCGCGCCCAACGAGGCCATGCCCGCGAGAAACTCCTAGGGCGGCTGGGGGTCAGCGAGTTAGCAGGAAGTTGCCCGGGTCGCGCGGGGGCCGGTCCGGCGCCGGTGCCGCGGGGTGGCCGACGCCGACCGCGCCCATCGGCTCCCAGTCCGGTGGCAGCCCGAGCGCGCGCGCCGCGGCCTGGCGGCAGAACATGGTGCTCGACACCCAGCACGAGCCCAGGCCCTCCACCGCGAGGGCGACGAGCAGGTTCTGCACGGCGGCGCCGATGGCCACGACGAACATCTCGCGCTCCGCGGCGGCGCGCCGCTCGTCCGGGTAGGCGTGCGCAGCTTCCGCGACCAGGCACGGCACGATGATGAGCGGCGCCCGGCGCAGCGGTTCACCGCGCCGTACCCGGCGCGCGATCTGCTCGCCGGTGAACCCGTCCCCGCGCAGGTCGGCGATCCAGGCGGCGAGCATGTCGTCCAGCAGGGCCGTCCTGGCCGCCGCGGACTCCACCACCGCGAACCGCCAGGGAGTGCTGTGATGCGGCGCGGGCGCGGTGATCGCGGCGCCGATGGCCCGGTGGACCGCGGCGGCGTCCACCGGGGCGTCGGTGAACTCGCGGACTGTCCGCCGGGCGGTGAGCACCTCCGCGGCCCCGTACCTGAACATGTCCTCAGCCGCGGGCCGGATCAGCGCGCTCGCGCCTGGGCCGTCTGACTCGGTGACCAGGTCGGCCAGGCCTCGCACGATGGCCACCGGGATTCCCGAGGTCTTCCCCTTGACCAGGTCAGCGGCCGCCGCGATCTCGTCAGCGACCGCGGCGAGCGTCACTTCGAGCGTCCGGCCGAACGTGTCTGCCTCGCCCCGGTGGTCGCGTACCGGGAGCAGCCCGGCGGCGCCGATCGCCGTATCCGTCTGCCCGATCCGCCACGGCCGGCCCATGGTGTCCGTGATGATCACGCCGACCGTGGCGCCGGCCCGCTCACGCAGCGCCTTGCGCAGCCGGCGCGCTGAGCCGTCAGGGTCCTCGGGCAGCAGGGCCACGGTTCCCGGGAGCGTGTTGGAGTCGTCCACCCCGGCCGCGGCGAGCACGAGGCCGTGCCGGGTCTGCACGATCCGCGCCGGGCCGCGGCGGGCCACCACCCGGACGGTCTCCTCGTCGATCGCCCGCTCCCGGTCGGCCCGGACAACCCGGCCCTCAGCCTTGCTGATGATCTTGGAAGTGACGACCACGATGTCGCCATCAGCCAGTGCCGGCGCGGCGCCGATGATCAGCTCGGCCAGGTCGGCGCCCTCCGCGATCTCCGGGATCCCCGTCACCCCGGTAACGGTGAGCCGGTGGCCCGCCGGCCCGGCGCTGGCCGGGCCAGTGATCTCAGGTCTGGTCATCCCCGCAGCTCCAAGGCCAGATCGAGGGTGGCGCGCGCGATCGTGGCGGTCGCCGCGAGATCGGTCATGTAGAGCGGGAGCGCCCGGACGGCGATCCCGGCGAGTTCCGGGGCGTCCACGGCGGCCTTGTCCTGCTCATCCACCAGCCAGCCGTTGAGCAGTTGCGGCCCGTAATGCCCGGCGACGGCGATGGCTGTCGCCGGGACGCCGATGGCCGCCAGGCAGGCGTCAGCCATGCCGCGCACCGGCGCCCCGCCGATGATCGGCGACACGCCGACGACGGTCTTCTCGCGAACCGCCTCAGCGATCCCGGGAACGGCCAGGATGGCGCCGATGCTCACCACCGGGTTCGACGGCGGGAACAGGACGACGTCGGCCGCCTCGATCGCCTCCAGGACCCCGGGTGCGGGCGTGGCGCTGGCTGCCCCGGAGACCACGATGTCGGCCGCCGGTACCGCGGCGTGCATGCGCACCCACCATTCCTGGAAGTGGACGGTGCGCCGGCCCGCGTCGTCCGAGCCCGCGTCGTCCGAGCCGGTGCCGTCCGAGCCGGTGCCGTCCG
>CAYPQM010000025.1:0-4715 GCA_964412845.1 uncultured Streptosporangiaceae bacterium | reverse complement strand
CGTCCGAGCCGGTGCCGTCCGAGCCGGTGCCGTCCGGCGGGCCCGTGCTCTCGGCCAGGCCCGGTCTGTCCGCCCGGCCCGGGCCATCCTGCAGGATCACGTGGGTCTCGACCGGGTCGTCCGACATGGGAATGAGCGTGACGCCGGGCTGCCACCGCTGGCAGAGCGCTGCGGTGGCCGCGGACAGGGCGGCACCTTCGCTGAGCATGCTGGTCCGGGTGATGTGGGTAGCGAAGTCACGGTCACCCAGGCTGAACCAGTCCGGCCCGGTGCGGTAGGCGGCGAGTTCCGTCAGGACCGTGAACGTCTCATCCGCACGGCCCCAGCCCTGCTCCTCGCTGATCCCGCCGCCGAGCGTGTACATCACGGTGTCCAGGTCCGGGGACACGTGCAGGCCGAACAGGCGGATGTCGTCACCGGTATTGCCGATGACGGTGATCTCGGCCTGCGGGACCTCGGCCTTCAGCCCGCGTAGGAAGCGGGCGGCCCCGACTCCGCCGGCGAGCACGGTGATGCGCATGTCGGCAAGTGTCGCAACCCGCGAGCAGACCCGCCCAGCGAGCCCCCCGGCAAGCCTGGGGCCCCAGCATTCTGCGTGGACTTTCCCGTCATCAGGGTCAAGAACGTTGCCTCTATCACGTATCCAGCTTGACTCAACGCAAGACACGCGGGTGTAATTTCACCTGTGTAGTTCTCGTGCTCCGGGGGAAGCGGGTGCGAGACAACGGGGACCTGAAGGGGTAGGAGGTGCGCTGTGGCTGACGTCATCGTCTCGCTGGCGCCCGGCACGTTCGCTATCGGCATGGATGACGCCGAGGACGTGGGCTGGCAGGATCGCGCGCTGTGCGCACAAACGGATCCGGAGGCCTTCTTCCCTGAGAAGGGCGGCTCCACCCGGGAGGCCAAGAAGGTCTGCCGGGGCTGTGAGGTGCGCGCGGAGTGCTTGGAATATGCCCTGGAGCATGACGAGCGGTTCGGCATCTGGGGTGGCCTGTCCGAACGGGAGCGCCGCCGTCTGAAGCGGGAGGCGGGCTAGGGCACGCCCTGGGCGCGGTGCCCGCACCGCGTTCATGCTGGGCGCTTGTGCGCCCGCTGTTGCGTGCGCTCCGTGTACCGAATGTGCGCGCTGGGTGGTGTTCCTGCGAAGCGTCCAGAGTGCCTGCCTGTGTGCCATCAGGTCGCGTATTGTTCACGCGTACCCGCCCTGCCGGGACCGGAGCGGGCATTCGCGGCTTGTTGGACGGGCCAGCGCTTGTTCGATGAACACTGCGTGCCTGGCAGGTCACCACCTTGAGCAACAGATGGACTTGTGTCGCCAAATATCACGCAGGGCCAGCATGTAGTTACCGCTGTGATCGTCGCCCACGACGGTGCAGCGTGGTTGCCGCGCATCGCTGAAGCATTGCTCGGCCAGACCCGGCCGGTGCAGCGGGTGGTTGCCGTGGACACGGGGAGCAGGGACCGCAGCGGTGCGGTGCTGGCCGGGCTCCTCGGCCGGTCGGTCGTGTTCGGCATGGACCGGGGTACCGGCTACGGTGCCGCGGTCGGCCAGGCGCTGCGGCACCGGGCGGCGAATACCAACGTTCCCGGGCCGGCCGGGCTGCCGCAGGGTGAGCGGGTTGAGTGGGTCTGGCTGCTGCACGACGATTGCGAGCCAGCGCCGGACGCCCTTGAGCAGTTGCTGCTCGGTGCGGCGGAGGCGCGGTCCGCTGCCGTGCTCGGTCCGAAGGTGATGGACTGGGCCGACCGGCGGGTGATCCTGGAGGCCGGCATCACCATCGACGCGGCAGGCCGGCGCATCACCGGCATCGAGCCGCGCGAGATCGACCAGGGCCAGCACGACGGGGACCGCGACGTCGTCGCGGTGGGCAGCGCCGGGATGCTGGTCCGCCGCGATGCCTGGGATCAGGTTGGCGGGTTCGACCCGGAGATGGTCCTGTTCCGGGAGGACGTCGACTTCTGCTGGCGGATCCACGCCGCGGGCTACCGGGTGCGGGTGATCACCGACGCGGTGGTGTACCACCTGGAGGCGGCGGCCAGGAACCGGCGCGTGTCGTCGGCGGCCCCCAGGCCGGAGCGGACGGACCGGCAGAACGCGCTGCTGACGCTCCTGACGAACCTGCCCGCCGGCCCTGCGTTCGCCGCGCTGATCGGCAACCTGACCCTGACCGTGCTGCGCACGATCCTGTTCCTGCTCGCCAAACGGCCCGGGGCCGCGCTCGACGAGACCGCGGCGTTCGCCTGGGTGGCCGGTCACCCGTTGCGCGTTCTGTCCGCGCGCCGTCGCCGGGCCCGGGGCCGTCGCGGCGCTTACAGCCGGCTGCGTGCCGATCTTCCCCGGGGGAAATCAGTCCGGCGGCTGGCGGAATTCGTGTCGATCGCGCTGTCGAAGCCCGGCCAGACGGATACCGCTGGCAGCCACCACGCCACGGACGATCCGAACGACGACGACAGCATGCTGGTCGACACCGGGCTGGCCCAGCGGATCTTGACCAATCCGGGCGTGCTGCTGTTCGCGGCGCTCTCGGTGATCGCCCTGGTGGCCGAGCGCTCGCTGCTCGGCTCGGGCCCGCTCGGCGGCGGGGCGCTGCTGCCCGCCTGGGGTGGCGCGTCCGGATTGTGGCGCGAGTACATGCAGGGGTTCCATCCCACCGGAATCGGCTCGGCCAGCAACACGCCGCCGTACGTGGCGGTGCTCGCGGCGTTCTCGTCGCTGCTGGGCGGTAAGCCGTGGCTCGCGGTGGACGTGATCATGATCGGCTGCATCCCGGTGGCCGGCCTCGCGGCGTTTTTTGCCGCCCGGCGGGTGACAGAATCGGTGCCCGCCAGGGTCTGGGCCGGGGCAGCCTATGCGCTGCTGCCGGTCGGCATGGGCGCGGTGGCGGCGGGCCGGCTTGGCGCGGCGGTAGCGCTGCCGCTGATCCCGGTGATCGGGGTGCTGGCCGCCCGGATCTTCACCCAGCCCAGGCGGCGGGCCAGGCGCGCGGCCTGGGCTACCGGCCTGGTTGTCGCGGTCGCGGCCGCCTTCGTGCCGCTGGTGTGGCTGGCGGCCCTGCTCGCGGCCGGCCTCGGCGCGCTCGCATTCGCCAGGACTCACCGCGGAATCCTGCTCAACCTGGGCATCGTCGCGCTGGTCCCGCCCGTGTTGCTGATGCCATGGGCGCTTCAGGTCTTCGCTCACCCGGCACTGGTTCTCTTGGAGGCCGGGCAGCAAGTGCCCGGCCTGGCGAGTGCCCATCTGACCGCCCGGTCGCTCCTGCTGCTGTCACCAGGCGGCCCTGGCCTGCCGCCGTACTGGGTAACGGCGGGCATCGCGCTCGCGGCGCTTGTCGCACTGCTGCTCACCGGGCGCCGCACATTGCTGGCGGTCGGCTGGTCCATCGCGCTCCTTGGCCTGCTGATCTCGGTCGTGGTGAGCCGGGTCCTGGTGACGCCGGACGGCGGTGGCCCGGCCATCGCCGCCTGGCCAGGTATCTCGCTCGCCATCGCCGCGGCCGGGCTGCTGCTCGCCGCCACGATCGCGGCTGGCACCTTGCCCGCCCACCTGGCGGGGGGCAAATGGCACGGCCCGCGGGGGCTTGGGGTTGGGCTGCTGGCGCTGGTCGCCGCGTCGGCGCCGCTGCTGGCGGCCGGCTCCTGGCTGGCCAACGGGATAAATGGGCCGGTCGGCGTGTCCGCGGGACCGGTGCTGCCCGCATTCGTATCCGTGTCCTCCAACACCGGCCTGCGCGCGCGCACCCTGGTGCTCCGATCCGATCACGGCAAGCTGACGTACTCCCTGCTGCGTGGCGCCGACCCGCTGATCGGGTCCACGGAGATCACCGAGTCACCCGCGGCCCGGCAGGCACTCGACCGGGCCGTGGCGACCCTGGTCGCCCCGAGCGGGGGCGACGCGCAGGATCAGGGCCAGGCGATGGCCGCCTTCGCCGTTGGCTACGTTCTGCTGCCAGCCCCGGTCGACGGGGAACTGGCCCGGCTGCTGGACGGCGTGCCCACCCTGCGGCCGGTCAGCAAGACGGCAACCTTCCAGTTGTGGCGGGTCGCGGAGACCACCGCACGCGTCCGGGTCGTGGCGGCCAAGGGGACTGTGCTCCCGGTGCGGTCCGGGCAGGTGACTGTCTCGGGCGCGGCAGCGCCGGCCGCAGGCGGCACTCTGGTGCTCGCCGAGCCGGTCGGCGGGTGGACCGCCACGCTGGATGGTCATCCGCTGACGCCGCTGGCTGCACCGGTCGACGGATGGGCGCAGGGTTTCCGGCTCCCCCCGGGCGGCGGGCGGCTCGACATCACCCACAGCCAGCTTGGCCGCGATCTGCTCGTCGCCCTTGAGGCGATCGCAGTCCTGGTGGTCGCGGGGCTAGGCCTGCCCGGCGCCAGGAACACGGCGGAGAGCACGGCCCAGGGAGGCGACGAGCCCGAGGCTGGCCGTCGTCGCGGCAGCCGGGGCACGGACCGGGCCCGGTCAAGGACTCAGGACCAGGCAGGCGACCTGCCCAGCGACCGGAGATCCTCGCGGCGGGCCAGCGGCGCTCCCGGTGCGCGGCCGGATCCGGCTCGGCCAGTTCCAGCGCGATCCGGCTCCGGAGGCCCACTCGCCGATGATGCGGACTCGCCCGACCCGGCCGGTGTGGGCAGGCGTGCCACGCGCGCGGGTCTGTCGGCGGACGTGCGGGGTGAGCCTGCGGACCTGCGCGGTGGATTTGCCGACGTGCGGGGTG
>CAYPQM010000024.1:42030-50594 GCA_964412845.1 uncultured Streptosporangiaceae bacterium | reverse complement strand
CATGCAGGCGCAGCGCGCGCCTCGGGTAACCAAGGCGCCCCCACGCTCGGACGGCGTCCCCCGCGGACGCCGCGGCCAGCGATGCTGGCGTCGGCCACCGGGTGAGCCACTCCTGGTACACCGGCAGCACCCTGGCGACGGGCGTCTGCTGCAGCATGACCTCACTGACCAGGATGGCCCAGGGCGTCGCATCCGGGCGGCGCCACGGCAGGTCTCGCTGATGGGCCGCGTACCAGCGCAGGATCGCGGTCACAGTCCCGGTTGCCATGGTCCTTCGATCCTCGCACGGCGCCGGGGCCGGCGAGGCCAGGAAGACTGGCTACGGATAGTCGCCGATTAGCTGACCCGCAGGGCGTTCTGGTCGTATCTGCCCGGGCAGATATCGCCTTTGAGCTGGGAGAATGTCCCTCCGTGCCGGCGAGTCGGCAAGTACTCTGCGTAACCATCTTTCATACTCGTGCTATGGGCCAGAACGCGCCTCTCGGCCAGCAACGCGCGCCCCAGCCGGACACCTTCTGGCGGCGCAGGGTTATCGCGCTCGCCATCGGCATCGCGATTCTCGGGCTGCTGGCCTGGGCTGTGAACGGCGTTGTCGGCGGCAGTGGCCCGACTCGCCCAGCGGCGGACGTTGGCCATGCGGCGGGGCCAGCGGCGCCTTCCGCCGATCCTGGGACGGCGCTCTTCACCGTGCCATCCAGTGCCAGCGCCTCAGCCGCCGCCACCGGCTCTGCGCGGGCGCACCCGGCCGCGTCCTCGCACTCTGGCGCGCCGAAACACGGGGGCGCGCCGACGCCCGGGGCCTCGCCGACGCACAAGACGGTGACGACCGCGCACACCGGCAGTGCCTGCCCCACGAGTGACGTGGTCATCACCTTGATCGCCGCCCGGTACAGCTACGGCAGCGGGGCCGTGCCGGAGTTCGATGTCTCGGTCGTCTCGACGGCCCCGCGGACCTGCACTTTTGATGTTGGCGCGAAACACGTTCGGCTAGTGATCAAATCCGGTCCGGCCCGGGTGTGGGGCTCGTCGGACTGCACCGCGGGGGCTGGCTCTCAGGTCACCAAGCTGGCCCGGGGGGTGCCGTATATGCTGCACATTTCCTGGAACAGGAAGACATCCGTGCCCCGCTGCCGGCTGGCCGCCACCGTGGCGGGCCCCGGCACCTACACGGCCACCGTGTGGAGCGGCCAGCTCAACAGCAACACCCTGGTCTTCGTGCTCCGCGGCAAGGGCATCGCGGAGCCCTGATCACCGCTCACACGTAGCGTTCCAGGGTCACACGTAGCGTTCCAGGATCGACACCTCAGCCAGCCTGGACAGGCCCTCCCGCGCGGCCCGGGCCTGAGCTTCCCCGATGCCCTCGACCTTCTGCATCTCATCGACGCTCGCGGCGAGCAGTTTCTGCAGCCCGCCGAAATGCCCGACCAGTTGCTGGACCACTGACCTCGGTAGCCGCGGGACCTTGGCGAGCAGCCGGTACCCCTGCGGGTTGACCTGATCATCCAGCATCCCTGACCCGCCCAGCCCGAGCACCTTCGCCACCGTCGCCACGTCAAGCAGTTCTTCCGGGGACAGCCCGGCCAGTTCGGCCAGCACTTCCATCGCGCGCCGCGCCAGGTCCCCGTCCGCCGCGGGCAGGTAATCCTGGACGATGAGCTGCCGCTCGAAGTCGCTGCCGGCCACCAGTTCGTCGAGTTGCAGTGCGAGCAGCCTGCCGTCGGTCCCGAGCTCCACCATGTAGCCCTCGATCTCCCGCGCTATCCGCCGGACCATCTCCAGGCGCTGGGCCACGGCGGTGACGTCGCGGACGGTCGCGAGATCCTCGATCTCGAGCGCGGTCAGCGCACTGGAGACTTCGTCTAGGCGGATCTTGTACCGTTCGAGGGTGGCCAGCGCCTGATTGGCGCGGGACATGATCGCTGCGGGTTCCTCCAGCACATACCGCGCGCCATCCAGGTACAGGCCGATGATCCGCATGGACTTGCTGACCGAGATGACCGGGCAGCCGGTCTGCCTCGCGACGCGTTCCGCGGTCCGGTGCCGGGTACCCGCCTCATCTGTGGGCAGCGCCGGATCGGGCACCAGGTGAACTGCTGCCCGGACGATGTAATTCGTGGCCGAGTCCACCACGATGGCGCCATCCATCTTGGCCAGCTCACGCAGCCTGGTCGCCGAGAAACGGACCTTGAGCTCGAAGCCGCCGGTGCACACCTCGTCGACACCAGGCCCGTCGCCAAGCACAATCAGAGCGCCGGTGTTGCCCCGCAGTATCCGCTCAAGGCCATCCCGCAGGGGGGTGCCTGGAGCAAGTGCGGCAAGGGCGGCCCAACGGCGCTCGTCTCGGCCCTTGTCGGTTGGCGACACGGAACCCCCGGAGGTTGCTGGTCACGGCCAGTGTATCCGCGGACGACGCGACGTGCCGGCCGCTCGGCCGGCCGTTCTGGCCATCACCCGCCGAATGCCAGCGTGATGGCCTCCCGGATGGTCTCCACCTCCTTGACATCGATGAGGGCTGGCTGGCTGTCTCGCTCGCTGCGCGGCAGGGCACCTGAGCCGGCCGGCACGATGGCCCGGCGGAAGCCCATCCGCTCGGCCTCGGCCAGCCTTCGCTGCACCCCGCTGACCCGCCGCACCTCGCCCGCCAGGCCCACTTCCCCGATCGCGACCAGGCCGCCGGGCGCACTGAGATTTGCTATCGCACTGGACAGCGCCAGCGCGACCGCCAGGTCAACGGACGGCTCGGTCAGCCGCACCCCGCCAACGGTCGCGGCGTACACGTCCTGCTTGCCGATCTTGATGTCAGCCCGCCGCTGCAGGACCGCGAGGACCATGCCCACCCTGGAGGCATCCAGGCCGGAGGTGACCCGGCGCGGAATGTCGAGGCCCGAGCTGGCCACCAGGGTCTGCACCTCGGCCAGCAGGGGCCGCCGGCCCTCCAGGGTTACCGTCACGCAGGTCCCGGGTACCGGGTCGCCGCGCTGCGACACGAACAGGCCACTTGGATCCGGCAAGCCGATCAGGCCGTACTCGCCGAGGTCGAAGCAGCCGATCTCGTCCGTCGGGCCGTAGCGGTTCTTCAGCGCCCGCACCATGCGCAGTTGCGCGTGCCGGTCACCTTCGAAATGCAGAACCACGTCGACCAGGTGTTCCAGGGCTCGCGGCCCGGCGATCGACCCGTCCTTGGTGACGTGCCCGACCAGCACCGTGGTGAGCGCCTGCTGCTTGGCCACCGCCATCAGGGCCGCGGTGACCTCACGGATCTGGGTGACCCCACCGGGCGTGCCCTCCACCCCGTCGGCGGTGATGGTCTGCACCGAGTCGATGATCAGCAACTGCGGCTGGACCGCGGCTATGTGCCCGAGCACGGCGGACAGTTCGGTCTCGGCCGCCAGGAAGAGGTTCTTGCCGAGCGCGCCTATCCGGTCCGCGCGCAGCCTCACCTGCGCGGCCGATTCCTCGCCGGTCACGTACAGCACGGGCCCGGACTCCGATGCCAGCGCTCCCGCCTCAAGGAGCAGCGTCGACTTACCCACCCCGGGCTCACCGGCCAGCAGCACGACAGCACCGGGCACCAGGCCGCCGCCCAGCACCCGGTCCAGTTCGTCGAGGCCGGTCGGGCGGGCGCCGGCGGCACTCGCGTCGACCTCGGTAATCGGGATCGCGGGATGGGCGGGCGGCGCGGGCACGGTCAGCGCGCCGATGCCCAGCCGCGAACGGGCCGCCGCCGGGGCGGCAGCGGTCTCCTCGACCGTGCCCCAGGCCTGGCACTCGCCGCATCGCCCCGACCACTTGGTTGCGCGCCAGCCGCACTCGGCGCACCGGTACAGCGGGGCTGCGGATGACTTCGCCATGGCTGGCACCGTACCGGCTGGGTCAGACACTCCACCGGACCGCGCGGTGAGCGCCACTGTTCACCGCGCCGCATAAGCTGGTCGCGCGGCACAAGACCATTTGGTGTGCCCAGAAGGAGACACGTTGAGCAAGGCCGCTGTGACACCCAGGTGCCTGGTGGCGCTGTCCACCGCATCGGTCTTTCCGGATAGGACGCCCGACGCGTTCGAGCTGGCGGCTCGCCTCGGCTACGACGGCGTCGAGGTCATGGTCTCGGCCGACGCGGTCAGCCAGGACGTGGACGTCATCCGCCGGCTCGTCGACTACCACGGCATCCCGGTGCTGGCGATACACGCCCCTAACCTGCTGGTGACCCAGCGGGTCTGGGGCCGCGAGCCGTGGGGAAAGCTGATCCGGTCCAAAGAGGTGGCCGAGCAGCTCGGCGCGCGGGTGGTGGTCGTGCATCCGCCGTTCCGCTGGCAGCGGGAGTACGCCAAGGACTTCACGGCCGGGCTGGCGCGGATGGAGGAGGAGACCGACGTCGTCTTTGGCGTGGAGAACATGTACCCGCTGCGGGCGGGAGGAGCCGAGGTCGCGCCGTATGCCCCGCACTGGAACCCGGTCCCGCTGGACTACCCGCACGTCACCCTGGATGTCTCGCACGCCGCGGTATCCGGGTCCGATGCGCTGGAGATGGCCCGCGAACTCGGCGGCAGGCTCACCCACCTGCACCTCGCCGACGGAACGGGCGTCGCGTACCGGGATGAGCACCTGATTCCCGGGCACGGCACCCAGCCGTGCGCGTCGCTGCTGCGGCGGATGGCCGCGGACGGCTACACGGGAACCGTCGTGCTTGAGGTGAATACCCGCCGGGCCGCGACCAGGGAGGCCCGGCAGGCGGACCTGGCCGAGTCACTGGAGTTCGCCCGGACACATCTCGGCCAGCAAGACCCGGCGCAGGCGGGCTCGGCCCGGGGCTCCGCCTCATCAGGCCGCCGTTAGCCGCCGGTTCACCGCTGTAGGCCCGCCGGTTCACCGCTGTAGGCCCGCTGGTTCACCGCGATAGGCCCGCTGGTTCACCGCCGTGCCCGACGGCGCACGAAGGCTCCCGGCGCTGCCACCGCATGCCGGGTGGCGATCCAGCCCGCCAGCGGTTTGGGTATCGCCCGCTGACTCAGTGAAGGTACCGTAGCCTGCCGACAAACGGAGGGAGGGAAGTGGCGCTTCCTCCCGGCCGCAGTGCCGGGGCTGCGCGCTGCAACCATGATGACATCGAGCACTCCTGCGGATCCCTTGCGCGCCGCCGCTACCGGCCAGGCGGCGACGCTCATCACGGTCGCGGCCACCGGCGCCGAGTCCGACAAGGCGACGGTCCCGGCGCTGCCGGTCACCCTCGATGAACTGGTCGCCGCCGCCACGCAGTGCCAGGCGGCCGGGGCGGCCGTGATTCACGTGCACATCCGGGACGATCGGGCGCGGCCAACGCTTGACCTGGCCAGGCTCAGGGACACCGTGGCGGCGCTGCGGGAGAGCACTGACCTGATCGTGCAGCTGTCCACCGGCGGTGCGGTCACCGACAGTTTCGAGGACCGGCTCGCCGTGCTTGACGCCGCGCCGGACGCCTGCTCGCTCACCTGCGGCACAGTCAATTTCGGTGACGAGGTGTTCGTGAACCCGTGGCCGTTCATCCGCGACCTGTACGCCCGGACCCAGGAGCTCGGGGTGGTGCCCGAATTCGAGATCTTCGATCTGGGCCACGCGGCCACGCTGCACCGGCTGCTGGCCGATCTCGGTGCCCCTTATGGCGGGCACGTGCACTGCGATCTGGTGATGGGGGTGCCCGGAGGGATGCCCGGTGACGCGGCCACCCTGGTCCAGGCGGTTGCCGCGTTGCCCGCAGGGGCTACCTGGTCCGCCACCGGGGTCGGCCGGGCGACGCTGCCGGTGCTGTTCGCCGCGCTCGCCGCCGGCGGCCACCTGCGGGTGGGCATGGAGGACACGATCTCCTACGCGCGCGGCCGGCCAGCGACCGGAAACGCCGAGCTGGTGGAACGCGCCGCCGCGCTGGCCGGGCTGGCTCAGCGGCCGCCGATGCTGCCCGCCGACGCCCGCGTCATGCTGGGGGTGAACGGCCGTCACTGAGAGCCCGATCCTGGCCGAGGTGATCCGGTCAGGCTTCACCGAGTCCAGGCACCGTGGCTCTGTGGTCGTGCTGGCCGCTGATGGCCAGCGGCTGCACCGCGCTGGCCAGGTGGATGAACCGATATTCCCCCGTTCGTCGAACAAGCCGATGCAGGCGGCCGGGATGCTCCGCTGTGGCCTGGGCGCCGACGGCAAACTGCTTGCGCTGGCGGCGGCCAGCCACTCTGGTGAGGACTTCCATATCGCTGGGGTGCGCGAGATCCTGGCCCAGGCCGGCCTGGCGGCCGGCGCGCTGCGATGCCCACCCGCGCTGCCCATGGACGAGCGCTCGCAACAGGCGGTGCTGCGGGCCGGTGGCAGTGCGCAGCGCGTGTACATGAACTGCTCAGGCAAGCACGCGGCCATGCTCGCCACCTGCGTCCTGGCGGGCTGGCCGACAAGCAGCTACCTGGAGCCGGATCATCCGCTGCAGAAGGGGATCCGCGCCGCGGTGCAGGACCTGGCCGGCGAGCGGGTGACTGCGGTGGGCGTGGACGGCTGCGGCGCGCCGCTCTTCGCGCTGTCCCTGACCGGTGTCGCCCGGGCCCTGCGCGCGATGATCCTGGCCGAACCGCAGTCGGCTGGACGCAAGGTCGCCGACGCCATGCGCGCTTACCCTGACTGGACGTCGGGTACCGCACGACCCGAGCGCGCGCTGATGGCGGCCGTTCCTGGCCTGCTGCTGAAGGCGGGCGCGGAAGGGGTCGAGGGGTTCGCGCTCGCCGACGGCCGCGCGGTGGCCTACAAGATCGAGGACGGCGCGGCCCGGGCCAGGCCGTCGCTCACCGTGGCCCTGCTGCGCACCTTGGGGGTAGCCGCCGAGCCGGGCGTGGACAGTGCCGCACTGGACCGGATCGGGACCGTGCCGGTCGTCGGCGGAGACTCGGCCGTCGGTGAGGTACGGGCCAGGGTTCCGTTCGGGCGGCCGGATTTATGGGGTGCTTGCAGGGCGTTTGCAATTGCAAGCGGAGTTTGATTCACTGACGTCGTGAGCCCCATGAGCGTGAGTTCGATCGGCGAGTACATCCGGGACCAACGCGAGCAGGCCAAGATTTCGCTTCGCCAGCTGGCGGCGGCGGCGGGTGTCTCCAACCCGTACCTCAGCCAGATCGAGCGGGGCTTGCGCAGGCCCAGCGCCGAGATATTGCAGCAGATCGCCAAGGGGCTGCGAATCTCCGCCGAGGCGCTCTACGTGCAGGCCGGAATCCTGGAAGAACGGCCGCCGGATTCGGGGGTGCGGACGGCGGTGCTCGCCGAGCCGGGCCTCACCGAGCGGCAGAAGCAGGTGCTCCTGGAGATCTTCGACTCCTTCCGCCAGGAGACGGCCGCTCGCGCGGCCGCCGCCGCTGCTGACGAGATCGAGGATTCAGCCGCGGACGAAGATGATCAGCATGAGCCGGCGACACGGCGCGCAGCCCGCGCCCGGCGCCCGGGCCGGTTGCTACGGGACGACGACGATCCGTTGCTGGATGAGAACGGGAACGAGGCCGAAGCGGAGCTACGGCGGACGATCACCGCCGGCCAACCGCCGGTGGACGACGCCCGTCCGCAGGTGATCGAAACGTTCGTGGCCCAGGACGACGCTGTCCATCCGGGCGGGGAGTGACAACCCGAATCATGAGGTCGGCCGGCGGACGTGTCCGCTGGCCGACGCGAGGTCTGCCAACGGCAGGCCGGGAGAGGATGAACTGGCATGAATCGTGCCATCGATGTGAAGACCGAGATACGCAAGCTGGCCAGCCACAAGCCGCTGCAAGCGGCCGCCGGGGTCGGCGTGCTGGCTTCTGAGGCGCTGCGCGAGCTGCCCGGGCGGATCGCCGGGTGGCGGCCAGACACCTCGGTGACGACGCTGCCTTCCCGGGCCAGCGAGGTCGTGACCACGGCCCGGGCCAAGGCGGCCCGCAGTTATGACCACCTGGCCGTTCGCGGTGAGCAAGCGCTGACCGGAAAGCCCGCCAGGAGCGGCGCGGGAGCACGGAGCAACGGCAGCGCGCCGACCGGCAGTACCGCGCGGAGCAGCAAGAACGCGCGAAGTGGCAAGAGTGCCATCAGCGGTAAGACCAGCTAGTACCTGAACGGCCGGTCGGCTGCCGCCGGTCCGGGCGGGAATGGGCGCTCGTTCCCAAGTTCCGCCCGGACCGGATAGCCTGGCATTGTGTTCACGATGGCTGGGGCGTACACCCCGCTCTACTGGTTTTTCGAGCTTCTCGCGATCGGCGCGTTCGTCGTCGAGGTGTGGGCGTTCGTTGATGCGCTGCGCCGGCCCACGCCGGCCTTCGTGGCGGCGGGCAAGCAGACCAAGCCGCTATGGCTGATCATCCTCGGGGTCGCGGCGGTTGTCGGGCTGTACACCTGCACCTACTCCACCGGCCCGGCCGCCGTCGGCATCTTCTCCATCGCGGCGTTCGTGGCCGCGGCCATCTACCTCACCGACGTCCGGCCCAAGGTCCGCGAGTTCCGCGGCGGGGGGACAAGCTCGAACGGCCCGTACGGCCCCTGGTAACGAGCCTGCGCGGGCGAAAGCTTCCGCTGCGCTGGTTGTCCTGCGCTGG
>CAYPQM010000024.1:22193-41930 GCA_964412845.1 uncultured Streptosporangiaceae bacterium | reverse complement strand
CTGCGCTGGTTGTCCTGCGCTGGCTGAGCCGGGGGCGGGCCGGGCTCCGGGCTAGTCCGCGATGCGGATGCGCAGCCGCCGGAAACCCTTGCCCTTGTTCTCGATCTTGACCACCTCGATCGTGCCGACCTGGCTGGTCGAGCCGACATGGGTGCCCCCGTCGGCCTGCTGGTCCAGCCCCACGATGTCGATGATCCGGACCTCAGGTACATCGGGCGGGATCAGGTTCGTCGCGGTACGGATGATGTCAGGAATAGCCAGCGCCTCGTCGCGGGGCAGTACCCGCACATCGATGCGCCGGTCAGCGGCGATTTCCGCGTTGCACGCGTCCTCGACGGTCTCCTTGAACCCGGCGGGCACCTCGGGGAGATCGAAGTCCATCCTCGCGGCGAGCGGTTCCATGTTCCCCCCGGTCACCAGCGCGCCGAAGTCACGGAACACGACACCGCACAGCACGTGCAGTCCCGAGTGCGTCCGCATCAGTGCGGTCCGCCGCTCGTCCTCGACCGCGCCGCGCACCGCCGTGCCGACCGGCGGGAGCGGGTCGCCTGGCTCCGGGATCAGGTACAGGTCATCGGCCTTCCTGGCCCCGGCGATCCGGGTCTGCACGCCGCCCCAGAGCAGGACGCCATGGTCGGGCGGCTGGCCGCCGCCTCCCGGGTAGAACGCCGAGGAGTCCAGCACGATCCCGTCCGGGTCCGCGGCCAGGACCACGGCGTCCCACTCACGGAGGCTCTGGTCGTCCAGTTCGAGGCGATGCGTGCGCCACTGCGTTTCGGTCACGCTGGCAGCCTACTGCCGGGCCCGGACCGGCCGGTGGCAGCTCAGATCGGCCCGGCCGGCCACTCAGATCGGCAGGACCAGGAGTGCGGCCGGGACGGCTACCACCAGCGTGGCGGCGGCGCACACCAGGGCGAGGGCGGGCACCGAGAGCCCGGGCGCCGGCTGCAGCAGGCGGGCCACCCGCACTGCCATCTCGCCGTCCTGCGTGCCGCCTACGGCGAGAGCCCCGGTCGGCGTGCTCCCAGCGCCTGACGTGCCGACCCGGATCAGGGCGGTGACAAGCTCCCGGGCAGGGCGGTGCCGCAGCGCGTGATCGTCGGCGAGCATCTCGACCAGCAGGGCCACCGCGCCGTGCGCCCGCCGGGCCGAGGCCGACCGCGGGAAGGCCCGTCGCAGGGCGGTAAACGGCAGCAGCACAAGGTCATGTCGTTCCCGCAGGTGGGCCCGCTCGTGGGCGAGGACGGCCGCGAGTTCCGCCTGATCGAGCAGGGCCAGGGCGCCGGCGCTGATCACGATCCGGGACCGCAGCCCAGGGACGCAGTAGGCGGCGGCCGTGGGGTGGTCGAGCACGAGAGCCCCGGGCACCTTGGGGTCGCCGTGAGCCAGCAGGCTGAGCAGCACGCGCTGCCGCCGCCGGGCGCGCAGCACCGCGGCCGATGCGGCGAGCAGGACCCAGCAGAGCAAGATCAGCAGCCCTGTCCCCGCCGCCAGGCAGAGCAGCCGCAACGCGGCGATGAGGTCAGGCGGCGCGGCACCGGACGCGACGTCCCGGACGGCACGGTCGGCTACCGCCAGGGCGCCGCCCGCCACGCCGAACCCTCCCGGGGCCGCGCCCAGCCCGGCGAGGGCCCCGATCGCGGCGAGGCCCCAGCCGAGGCCGAGGGCCTGCCACAGCAGGATCGCGGCGGCCGGAGACCGGCGTGGCCAGCCCGCAGCAGCGAGCCCCGCGGCGGACGGGACGATGCCGATCGCAACGGACGCGAGAACCAGGACAGGGGATAGCACGCGAGGTCAGCTCCTGGAGCCCTCTCCGCCTACCTCCAGGGCACGGCGCAGCACGCGTGCCTCGGTGTCCGTCACGCGGCGCGCGAAACTGGCCAGCGCAGCGGACCTGTCGCCAGTCTGGTCGAGAGCATGCAGCATAAGCTCCGTGACGTACGCTTCCCTGCTGGCCGCCGCGTGATACAGCCAGGCGCGACCGTCCCGGTCCCGCCGGGCGAAGCCCTTCTTGGCCAGCCGGTCGAGGACCGTCATCACGGTGGTGTGGGCAAGGTCCCGATCGGTCAGGCAGCCGCCTACCTGGCGCACGGTGAGCGGCGTCTGGCTTTCCCAGAGCACGTCCATAATCGCGCGTTCTAGTTCGCCAAGTCGGTTCACTCCGTCACTCTACCCACCGCCGGCCACTCTGAGTAGGTGCTGTGATGGGGACATGGAGATCACGCTGATGGTCGGTGACATCACGCAGCAGGCCACGGACGCGATCGTCAACGCGGCGAATTCGACCCTGCTCGGCGGGGGCGGGGTGGACGGTGCCATCCACCGCCGGGGCGGCCCGGCCATCGTGGCCGAATGCCGCATGATCCGGGCCACGCGCTACCCCGATGGCCTGCCCGCTGGCCAGGCCATCGTCACCACAGCCGGCGATCTGCCGGCCCGGTGGGTGATCCACACGGTCGGCCCGGTGTATTCGCGTGGGCACGACCAGAGCGCCGTGCTGGCCTCCTGCTATACGGAGTCGCTGCGGGTCGCGGACGAGATCGGCGCGCGGAGCGTGGCATTTCCCGCCGTGTCCGCCGGAGCCTATGGCTGGCCGCCCCAGGACGCGGCGCTGATCGCGGTCAGCGCCGCGCACGGGGCGGCCACCCAGGTGGCCGAGGTTCGTTTCGTGCTGTTCTCCGAAGAGATGCACGCCGCGTTCGCCCAGGCGCTGGGATCTATCCCGGAGCCGTGATCGTTGCCGCCCTGGCAGACTGGGCCTGGCCCGGGTTTCACGACCACAGTGACCGGGCTACCTGCCCCACTGACCGACAGGAGGACGCCGGTGTCCGGAGGATCGCCCCGCTTCCGCCGCGTCCTGGACCGGTTCGCTCCCTACCAGCCGGGCCGGCGGGTGTCCGGGCCGGACGGCAGGTCGGTGAAGCTGTCGTCCAACGAGTCCCCGTTCGGCCCGCTGCCGTCGGTGGCCGAGGCCATCGCCGAGGCCGTCCGCGACGTCAACAGGTATCCCGACAACGGCGCGGGCCACCTGACCGAGGCGATCGCGAGCCGCTTCGCTGTCCCACCGGAGCACATAGCGATCGGGTGCGGCTCGGTCGGGGTGACCCAGCAACTGCTTGAGGCGGTCGGCGAGCCTGGTGCTGAGGTGCTCTACGCGTGGCGCTCGTTCGAGGCGTACCCCACCCTGGTGGATCTTTCCGCGGCGACGTCGGTCCGCGTTCCGCTCCGCGGTGAAACCCATGACCTCAGCGGCATGGCCCGCGCGGTTACCCCGCGCACCCGGGTCGTCTTCATCTGCAATCCGAACAACCCGACCGGGACCGTGCTGCACGCGGCTGAGCTCGTGGAGTTCATTGACCAGGTGCCCGCCGACTGCCTGGTGGTGCTGGATGAGGCCTACGCGGAGTACGTCCGCGACCCCGATGTGCCCGACGGTATGGCGCTGTACGCCAGCCGGCCCAACGTCGCCGTGCTGCGCACCTTCTCGAAGGCCTATGGCCTGGCCGGATTGCGGGTGGGATTCATGGTGGCGCACCCGGCCGTGGCCGGGGCGGTCCGCAAGACCATGCTGCCGTTCACGGTGAACGCCATCGCGCAGGCCGCGGCCATCGCCTCCCTGGCCGCTGAGGGCGAGTTGCTTGACCGGGTCGCGGTGGTGGTCAAGGAACGGACCCGGGTCCGCGACGAACTGCTCGCCGGAGGCTGGACCGTGCCGCCGAGCGAGGCCAATTTTGTCTGGCTGCGCCTCGGCGCCGATACCCAGGAGTTCGCCCTGGCCTGCGAGCGGGCCGGGGTCAGTGTCCGGACCTTCGGCGCGGAGGGGGCGCGCGTCTCGATCGGTGGTCACGACGAGAACGACGCGTTCCTTGAGGTCGCGAGAGCGTTTCCGGGCCGGCCCTGATCTCTGTCCGGCCGGCCCGGACAGAGGTCAGGCTGGCCCGCAGAGCTCAGGCCGCCGCGCTGGCGGCGAGGGCCGTGTCGTCCGGGGTGAAGTCCGGGTCGGCGTCTGGCGGCGGGTGGGCGAGGTGCCAGCGCACCGAACGGGCGATCGCCTCGCTGGGGTCCGCGGGCCGCCAGCCGAGCAGGTCCATGGCCCGGCGGCTGTCCACGAGCAAGTGCTGAGCCTGTTCTCTCGTCGTCCACATGTCCGCGGGCAGCACGTCCTCCGGTACCGGGACCAGGTCCGCGTCATGCCCCGCGGCGGCCAGGATCTGCCGCGTCCAGCTCGACATGGTGGCGGTGACCGGCTCACCGACGTTGAGCACTTGGCCTGCCGCGGCAGGCGTGGCCAGCGCGCCGAGGACGGCGCTGGCCACATCGCCGACATAGCACCGGGTCCACAGCCAGCTGCCCGGACCTACCGGTATCTGCCGCCGCCCGGCCCTGACCCGCCGCAAGATGAACTCCTCGCGTCGTCGCGGGTCATGCTCGCCGTAGATCATGGCCAGCCGCAGCACCGTGCCGCCGCGTTCGACATAGCGGGGCTCCACATGGAGCTTCTCGTAGTCTCTGTAGTCCTCGCTGTGCTCCCGGTGCGGGTAGCGGCGATGCCGCAGCGGGGAGTCTTCACTGATCGGCACGGGCTCGGTCGCCCCGGTACTGTCCAGCAACTCGAAGGCGCGGTACACGTCCATGCTGGACAGCACCACCAGCCGGGTGTCGGGCAGATGGGGCAAGACAGCCTGCACGTCCGCTCTGGTCATGGCGCAGGTGTCGATGATCGCGTCAGGGTTCAGCGCGCGGACATCGGCGGCGACGCCGGCAAAGTCCGCCCGGGCGGCGTGCAGGTGCTGGCAGTCCACCCAGCCAGGCGGCTCGGTCACCCCGCGGTGCACCACCGTGACCTCATCACCCCGCGCGTGCAGGTCCTCGGTGATCCGGCGCCCGATGAAGCTCGTCCCGCCCAGCACGACCACGTGCATGAAGTCCTCCAGAGGCCAGGATGCCGACGCTGCCACCTCAGCACGGACCCACCCGCCGGGAACCACGCTTCTCCGTCGGCGAAAATCGGGCGGGGCTGGCCGACGGTGCGGAGCGGGGGTTGGCCGGGATGCGGAGCGGGGTCAGCGGGCGGTGCGGCGCTCCAGCTTCTCGGTGACCAGCCGGTAGAACTGGCGGGGCCGCCCCGGCTGCGGTGTCCGGCTGGGCGGCAGCGGCCAGGCCAGCCCGTCCTCGACCAGGCTGTGCAGCAGCCGCCGGGCCGTCCGCGGGGTGACGCCGAGCAGGCGGCCGGCGGTCTCCGCGTCCACCACGAGCGCGCCCTCCGCTGCGGCCAGCTTGTCTGCGAGCCTGGCCAGTGTCTCCAGGCCTTTCGGCCTGCTGGCGGTGGTGCTGGCGGCCGGATGGCGGGGCGCGGGCACCAGGGCGTGGCCTTCCCGGTCGAGGGCGAATCCGCGGGTGCCCGGACCGGTATGCGAGCGGGAGAGTGCCGCGTGCGCGTGTGTCTCGGCGTCCTGTGCGGTCCGGCCCATGCCGACCCCCACCTCGACCGCGATGCCGAGTTCCGTGCGGGCCCGCTCGGTAAACGGCGGGACGCGGAATCCGTCGGTCGCCGCGGCCAGGGATCCGCGGGTGGCGGTGATGAGGAAGCAGTGATCGCCCAGCGGGCTGACCGAGGCGTGCATCCGCTGCGCCTCCTGCACGAGGAACCGGTGCACGGTGAGCC
Source organism: uncultured Streptosporangiaceae bacterium (assembly GCA_964412845.1). Lineage (GTDB taxonomy): Bacteria > Actinomycetota > Actinomycetes > Streptosporangiales > Streptosporangiaceae > JAWWPY01. The sequence goes on along the minus strand of CAYPQM010000024.1, from coordinate 36,265 downwards.
GCAGTTCCTCCCGCGACGGGCGTGGCGCCGACCGGCGCGTGGTATCGCGGAGCGTGGGCACCTCCACGACGGCCACCGCGAGCTGCGCCTCCTCCAGCCTGCGGTGCGCGCCGAGCAAGGTCGCGGTGCGCAGCGCGGACCGGATCGCGCTGCCGGTCGGCCGGACCGTGAATACTGGAATTCCCGCCGTTGACAGCCGCTGGGCGACCGAATCAAGGCAGGTGAACGCGACCGAGATTTCCTCGCGGCGCCAGAGTCGCTCATGGAAGGCGGCCAGGGTGGCCGCACTCGCGGCATCCTCGCGGACGTGCACATTCCCCGTGGCGACACCAAGCTCGGAGAACGCGTCTTCGACGTCGGCGCGGCTCAGCACGTCCACGCTGATCCGGCTGAGGTCATAACTGCCGTCCCGGGTGGCGCGCAGCAGGGCGCCATACAGCGCACTGCCGCTGAGCGGCACGTAGGTCGCGGGGCCGCGCAGGGCCCCTGCCCTCCGCGCGTACTCATACGGCACCTGGCTGGCGAACAGGCAGGCGTCGACGGTGGTGCCGAGCCGCATGACCTTGTCGGCCGCCTCCTGCTCGCTGCGGTAGGCCGCGGCGACAAGCCGCCTGGCCAGCCCGGCACCGCCGACCGCCTGACCAGTTGGCAGCCCCGTGCTGTGCTGCGCCGACCCGGTGCCGTGCGGGCTCGCGGCGGTCGCGCCAGAGAGCATGACCCGCTCGACAAGCTCGTGCGGCCCGATGACACCAATCGTGAGCTCGCCCGACTGCTGGCGCTGGCCGGTCACCGCCGGCCGCCTGTGGGTCCTGCGGTCCTGCCTGTCATGGGCACTAACTGCCTGCCGGCCATGCGCTGTGTCACTTCCTGAGCACTCAGTGTCCGACTCTTACGCTGTGCGATTGCACGATCGTATATTTCGTAACTCGCCTGAGAGGCACCAGAACGGAATCTACGTCACAATTTCGGGCGTTCATCTCGGATCAGTTCGGCATCCGGCCCGGCATCGAGCCCTGTGGGCAGCCCGTAACACGCCACGGGCCGCGTGTGGGCCCGTGGCGGTCAGCCTGGATCAGCCGCTGGCCTCGGCGGTGATATCGGCTCCCAGGGAACTGAGCCGCTCGGCGATGGTGGCGTGGCCCCGGTCGATCAGGTACCCGGGCGCGACCACGGTTTCACCCTCGGCCGCCAGCCCGGCCAGGATGAGCGCGATGCCGGTGCGCAGGTCATGGGCTACGACCTTGGTGCCCTTCAGGGTGGACGGCCCGTGCACGATGACCACGTTGCCGCTGTCCACCTCCACCTTCGCACCGAGCTTGTTGAGTTCACCGACGAGCGTGTAGCGGCCGTCGTAGATCGTTTCCCGGATGTAGCTCGAGCCGTCGGCGAGACAGCTCAGCGCCATGATCGGCGACTGCAAGTCGGTGGCGAAGCCGGGGTAGGGGCTGGTGATCACGTTGATCGGCCGCAGCGTGCGCTCCCGCCGGACCTGCAGCACTGCGCCGGCGGATGAAAACTCCACGCCCATCTGCTCCAGCTTCCAGCGGACCACGCCGAAATGCTCCAGGGACGCCCCGACCAGGTTGAGCTCGCCGCCGGTGATCGCCGCCGCCATGGCGAAGACGACCGCATCGATCCGGTCGGGCATGACCGTGTGCTCGGTCGCGGTCAGCTCGTCCACGCCATGCACCGTTACGAACCCGGTGCCACCGCCGGTGATGTGGGCGCCCATCTTGGTGAGGAAAGCGATGACGTCCAGCACCTCGGGCTCAAGTGCCGTGTTGTCAATAATCGTGGTCCCCGGGGCCAGGGACGCCGCCATGATCAGGTTCTCGGTACCCGTGTGTGACGGGGTGTCCAGGTAGAGGTGGGCGCCGCGGAGGTTGCCCGCCTTGATGTGGATCCGGTCCTCGCCTTCTTCCACCGTGGCGCCCAGGCGGGCGAAGCCCCGGTAGTGGAAGTCGAGGTTGCGGCTGCCCAGGTTGCATCCGCCGATGCCTTCGATGACCGCCTCGCCCAGCCGGTGCAGCAGCGCGGGCACGAACAGCACCGATCCGCGGAACCTGCGCGCGATCTCGGCCGGCAGCACCGGGCTGGTCAGCTCGGAGGCGTCCACCACGAGAGTCCGCTCGGCCTCGTGGAACTTGACCACCGCGCCGACTGCCTGGGCCAGCTCCACCGCCCGGCGCACGTCCTCGATAGGCGGGACGTTGCGCAGCACCGTCCGCCCCTTGGCCGTCAGCAGGGACGCTGCGATCATCTTGAGCGCGGCGTTCTTGGCGCCCTGCACGAAGACCGTGCCCTGCAAGGGGATGCCGCCTCGTACGCGGTAGCAGGTTTCGGGGCCAATGGTCATAGAGCTCAAGCTCCTGTCCCTCCGATACGCGGCGCGTGGCCTGCGGCCAGTTGTCGCAGTGGGTTGGCCGATGGCAGCCTGCCTGGGCAGCGGGAAGCCTGGTGCATGCCAAATCCAGTATCCCACCGGCCGGCCTGAGGTCGGCTCGCTGCCGGGCTGCCGGGCAGGCTTACCGCGCACGCCCCGCTGCGGGGCGTTGTCGCCTGGACTGCCACGGCGGTTACTCCCATCGTCGTCCGGTGATGCGCTGATAGGCCTCGACATAGGACGCGCGGGTCCGCTCAACCACGTGACCCGGCAGCGGCGGCGGCGCTGTGTCATGCCGCTGCCAGCCGGCCTCCGGTGAGTCTAGCCAGTCGCGGACGATCTGCTTGTCGAACGAGTGCTGTGGCCGGCCGGGCTGCCATTGGTCGGCCGGCCAGAACCTGGACGAATCCGGGGTCAGCACCTCGTCAGCGAGCAGGAGCCTGCCCCCGGCGTCGAGCCCAAGCTCAATCTTGGTGTCGGCCACCAGCAGGCCTGCCCGCCCGGCTACGGCCGCACCACGCCGGTACACCTGCAAGGTGATGCGCTCAAGCTGGCTGGCCATGTCGGGCCCGACCATACCCGCCACGGCGGCAACGGAAATGTTCTCGTCATGTTCACCTCGCGCTGCCTTGGTCGCCGGGGTGAAAATCGGCTCGGGCAGCCTGGACGCCTCGACCAGCCCGGCCGGCAGCGCGGCGCCGCAGACCGTGCCAGTGCGCCGGTACTCGGCGAGGGCCGATCCGGTCAGGTAGCCGCGGGCCACGCACTCCACGGGGACCATCGACAGTTTCTGGCAGGCCATGGCGCGGCCGGCGAACTCAGCCGGGATGTCGGCGGCCACCAGATGATTGGGCACCACGTCGGCCAGCTGCTCGAACCACCACAGCGAGAGCTGGGTGAGGATCTTGCCCTTGTCCGGTATGGGGGTGGGCAGCACGTAATCGTAGGCGGAGACTCGATCGGTGGCGACGAGCAGCAGCAGCCCGTCGTCAGTCTCATAGACCTCGCGGACCTTGCCCGAGTAAAGGTGCTTCACGGTGCGCTCCGCGCGGGACGGGTCCGCGCTGGGGCCTTCCGGGCTGGCGCTGCCCAGCAGGCGCTGCGCCTCACGACAGGCGCTCCAGCCGGTCGAATACCGGCCCGAGCCGCTCGACGTACCGGCCCGGCCGGCAGGCCTCGTCCAGCTTGGCCTCGTCGAGTTCCTGACCACGTGCGGCGGCCTCCATGCGGAGCGTTTCCCGCAAGGGCGCCTGAGTCTGCCAGGTGGCCATGGCGGCCGCCTGGACCAGCGCGTAGGCATCTTCCCTGGACATCCCGGCGGCGACCAGCTCCAGCAGGACACTGGACGTGTAGATCAGGCCCCCGGTGGATTCGAGGTTGGCCAGCATCCGGGTCTCGTCCACGACCAGCCCGTCAACCAGGCCGGTGGTCAGGTGCAGCAGGTAGTCGGTGCCGACGGCGGCGTCGGGCAGCGCGATCCGCTCCACGCTGGAGTGTGAGATGTCCCGCTCGTGCCAGAGCGCCATCCCTTCCATGATGGGCGTCACGTAGCCGCGGACCACCCGGGCCACACCGCAGATCCGCTCGGAGCGGATCGGGTTCTTCTTGTGCGGCATCGCCGACGAGCCTTTCTGACCCACGGAGAAGGGCTCGGCGAGCTCAGCGACCTCGGTCCGCTGGCCGTGCCTGACCTCCAGCGCGATCGCCTCGCACGCCGTGGCCAGCAGAGCGAGCACAGACACCCATTCGGCGATGCCATCACGGAACACCACCTGGGTGGCCACGTCCGCCGGACGGAGCCCGAGCTGCGCCATGACCGCCGCCTCGATGGCCGGGTCGATGTTGGAGTAGGTGCCCACCGGGCCGGACAGTTTCCCGACCGCGACGCTTTCCCGGGCCCGGAGCAGCCGGTCCCGGCAGCGCGCCACCGCGAACGCGAAATCAGCGACCCGGTGCCCCCAGATGTCCGGTTCGGCATGAATCCCGTGCGTGCGGCCCACCCGCAGCGTGTCCCGGTGGGCCAGGGCGTGCTCACGCAGCGCCCTGACCAGCCGGGAAGCCTTGCTGATAAGCAGATCGCTGGCCTCCGTCAACTGCACGGCCAGGGCCGTGTCGAGCAGGTCCGAGGAGGTCATCCCGTAGTGCACCCAGGCGGCCGCGGAACGAGGGGTGGTGTTGTCCGCCCACGCGGTGAGGAACGCGATCACGTCGTGCCCGGTGACGGCCTCCACCTCGGCGACCGCCTCGGGGGTGGGCGCGGCCGCGGCCCGCACCGGCGGCACAGAGTCTTCCGGCACCGTTCCGGCTTTGGCGTGCGCGGCCAGAACGAGGGTCTCCACCTGGCACCACAGCTCGTACTTGTGGGCCTCGCTCCAGACCCGGCCCATCTCAGGCAGCGTGTAGCGGTCGATCACGCAGTCCATCCTCCCGCACCGGCGGGTTCCCCCGCGTCCCGGTGCCGCTCCGCCGCCAGCATCGCCACCAGGCCCGCCAGGAGGGCGGCCAGTTGCGCCTCGATCGCGACCATCGCCCCGAGCGCCGTGGTGGCCAGGGCGAATCCGGCGGTGGCGTAGCGTGGCCATGCCCAGCCGGTCCTCCGTGCCGCCTGTCCCGCTGCCGCACCACCCCAGGTACCACCACTCCGGGTGCCCAAACCCAGGGCCTGGCCGAACATCGCGTTCCCGGCCAGGAACAGCGCCGTGCCGCCGCCTAGCGCGAGCGCCTGACGCAGCGGGTGCGGCTGCGCCGCGCTGCCGATCGTCAGCTTCACCCCGGCGGCCAGCACCACGATGCCGAGCAGCATCGGGATATGCGGGTAGAAGTATGCCGACAAGGCGAGCCCAGGCCGCCGCTCCCGGCTCGCGGCGGTCATCGCCTGCTCCCCCCGTTCGTCCTCACCGGCCCCGAAATACGTCCACCACAGGCCCGCGGACAGCGCCAGGCCGAGCACGGCAGCGGTCACCACCTGGATGTTCAGGGTGAACCGGGCGGTGCCGATGCCGACGGCGGCGACCGACTCACCGAGTGCCACGATGACGAGCGCCCCGTGCCGCTCGGCGAAGTGCGCGGGCTGGATCTCGAACCGGCCGCCCAGCCGGGTAACCAGCGGCGAGAGGACCTGGATCGCGAGCGCCGCCGCCCACAGCGGGTAGGCGGCCGGGCCGCCTGCGACGCCGGCCAGCACGACCAGCAGGGCCGAGGTGATGTTGAACGGTGCGATCCGCACGATGTTCCGGTTGACCCGGTAGTACAAGGTCGAGTGGACCAGCACGACGACCAGGTAGCCAAGCCCCAGTGCCAGCCCGCCCCGGCTGAACCCGGAGTGGCTGAAGCCGCGCGGGATGGCCAGCCCGACGACAAGAAACCCGGCCATGCCGAGCAGCAGGAGGAGGCGTTCGGTTGCGCGATCCGGTGTGCGGGCATTGGTCAGCCACGCATATCCCCCGTACATCCACCACAGCACGCCGAAGATGAGCAGCACCTGCGCCGCCCCGGCCAGCGAGAGGCGGCCCGCCAGCAGCTCGGTGAGCTGGGTGAGGGTGAACGCGAAGACCAGGTCGAAGAACAACTCCAGGGCGCCGACCCGTTCCGGCTGGCTGGGACCTGGCGGGGACGGGGGAACCACTGTCTAGTTCGCCGCGGCCGCCGCTTCCGCGGCGATATCGCCGCGGTACCAGCCCCCCCGCATCTCGATCCGGGCGGCCGCCGCATAAGCCCTGCTCCGTGCGGTGGCCAGATCCGGGCCGGTGCCCACCACGTTGAGGACACGGCCACCGGAGGAGACGAGCCGTCCCGCTGCGTCGGCCGCAGTGCCCGCGTGCAGGACATACGCACCTGGAATCCGTGCGGCCTGGTCTGTTCCTTCGATCCGATCGCCCGACACCGGCCGGGCCGGGTACCCCTCCGCCGCGACGACCACGGTGACCGCCGCCCCGGGGGCCCAGTCCAGCGTGGCGCCGGCCAGGGAGCCGGCCGCCGCCGCCGCCAGCAGCCCGCCCAGCGGCGTGACCAGCCGGTCCAGCACGACCTGGGTCTCCGGGTCACCGAACCGGGCGTTGAACTCCACCACCCGCACGCCTGCCTTCGTCAGGGACAGGCCCGCGTAGAGCAGCCCGCGGTACGGGGTGCCGCGGCGGCGCAACTCGTCGATCGCGGGCTGGACGACGGTACCCATCACCTCGTCGGCGAGCCCCGGCGGCGCCCAGGGCAGCGGCAGGTACGCGCCCATGCCCCCGGTGTTCGGGCCGCGGTCGCCATCGTGGGCGCGCTTGAAGTCCTGCGCGGGCGGCAGCGGCACCGCGGTGACCCCGTCGGCCAGCGCGAACAGCGAAACCTCCGGTCCGTCGAGGAACTCCTCGATGACGACCGTCCCGCAGTCCCGCGCGTGCGCCCTGGCTGTCGCCAGGTCGCTGGTCACTACGACGCCTTTGCCGCCGGCCAGCCCGTCCGCCTTCACCACGTACGGCGGCCCGAAGGCGTCGAGCGCGGCGTCCACCTCCGCGCGGGTCGGGCAGGTGCGCGCGGCGGCGGTCGGAATCCCCGCCGACTCCATCACCTGCTTGGCGAACGACTTGGACCCCTCGATCGCGGCCGCCCGGCGGCCCGGCCCGAAGCACGCGATGCCGGCGGCCCGGACCGCATCGGCCACGCCAGCCACGAGCGGGGCCTCCGGGCCGACCACCACGAGGTCGGCCGCCGTCTCGCGGGCCAGGCCGGTCACGCTGCCGGCGTCAGTGATGTCGGCCTGATGGACGTCCGCGATCGCCGCGATGCCGGGGTTACCCGGAGCGACATGCAGATCCGTGACATCAGGATCGGCGGCCAGCGCCCGGGCCAGCGCGTGCTCGCGGCCGCCGGAACCAAGGAGGAGGACTCGCACGGCGCGAGCCTACCTGCGGAAGTCGGCCGCACCCGGCTCCGCTTCATGATCGGATGCGGATTGGTGCGGCCAGAACGACTGCAAACCGCATCCGATCATGAAAGATCGGCTCAGATGAGCGGGCGGATCTGCAGGGTCTGATCGCGGCGCGGGCCGGTGCCCACCGCGGACACCGGGGCGCCGATCATGTCTTCGATCGCCTCGACATAGGCCCGGGCGCTGCGCGGAAGGTCGGCGAACTCCCTCGCTTCGGTCAGGTCCTCCCACCAGCCGTCCAGGTACTCATACACCGGCGTGGCGTGGTGGAACTCGGTCTGTGTCATCGGGATCTCGGTGTGCCTGGTCCCGTCCACGTCGTAGGCCACGCAGATCGGCACCTTGTCCAGGCCGGACAGCACGTCAAGCTTGGTGAGGAAGTAGTCGGTGATGCCGTTGACCCGGGTCGCGTACCTGGCGATGACTGCGTCGAACCAGCCGGTACGGCGTTCCCGGCCGGTGGTCACGCCGTACTCATGACCAGTCTTGCGCAGCCATTCACCCTGCTCGTTGAGGAGTTCGGTGGGGAAAGGCCCCGCGCCGACGCGGGTTGTGTACGCCTTCAGGATGCCGATCACCTTGGTGATCCGGGTCGGCCCGATACCCGAGCCCGCGCAGGCGCCGCCAGCGGTGGGCGAGGAGGAGGTCACGAAGGGATAGGTGCCGTGGTCCACGTCGAGCAGCGTGGCCTGCGCTCCTTCGAGCAGGACGGTCTTGCCCTCGTCCAGGGCGGCACCGAGTACCAGCCCGGTGTCGGCCACATAGCGCCGTATCTGCTCGCCATAGCCCAGGTACTCCGTGGCGACGGCGTCGGCGTCGATGCCACGCCGGTTGTAGACCTTGGTGAGCACCTGGTTCTTCTCCCGGAGCACCAGGTCCAGCTTCTGGCTGAGGATGCCAGGGTCAAGCAGGTCCTGGACGCGGATGCCGGTGCGCGCCACCTTGTCGGCGTAAGTCGGGCCGATGCCACGCCCGGTCGTCCCGATCCGCGCGTTACCCAGGTAGCGTTCCGTCACCTTGTCGAGGGCGCGGTGGTGCGGCATGATCAGGTGCGCGTTCGCCGAGATCAGCAGCCGATCGCAGGACACGTCGCGGCGCCGCAGGCCCTCGATCTCGCTGAGCAGGACCTCGGGATCGATCACCACGCCGTTGCCGATCACGGGCGTGACCGACGGTGAGAGCACACCGGACGGGAGCAGGTGCAGCGCGTAACTTTCGTCGCCGATGACCACTGTGTGCCCGGCGTTGTTGCCGCCCTGGTACCTGACCACGTAGTCCACGCGGTCCCACAGCAAGTCGGTTGCCTTGCCCTTGCCCTCGTCGCCCCACTGTGCGCCCACCAGCACGATGGCCGGCATCTGACCAGCCCCTTCCAGGTGTCGCCCACGTGCGGAGTCCCGAGGTTACCGGACCGTCCGGGCCTTCGGCGCAGTCAGGAGTCCCGCTCGCGGGCGGTGCGGTCAGGAGCCCGCTAGCTGCGCCGTTGCGGTGGCGCTGCTGTCCCGCAGGAACGTGGCGCAGCGGAGCGCCTCGTCATCTTCGCCGATCGCGGCGGCGGCCCGGCCCAGCGCGTGCAGCGACCGCAGGAAGCCCCGGTTGGGCTCGTGCTCCCAGGGGATCGGCCCGTGCCCCTTCCAGCCCGCCCGGCGCAACTGGTCGAGGCCACGGTGGTATCCAGTGCGGGCGAAGGCGTACGAAGTGACCGGGTCACCCTGCGCCATGGCCCGATCGGCGAGGTCAGCCCAGGCAGCCAGGCACGCGGGGTGCCCGGCGGCGACAGCCGCCGGGTCAGTACCGGAACTGAGGGCTGCCGCGGACGGGTCCTCGGGCAGGTATGTCGCCGGAGGCCCGGCGATGAGGTTCTGATGGTCCATGCCTTTATCCTGCCCTGCCCCGTCCATGCTCGCCCCCCGCGGCGTCCTCGCCCGGCCCCTCCGGGTACCTGGCCAGGTCGCCTCGTCGATCAGGGCGGCGTTCCGCCGGGCCGCCGGCTGGCGTCGAGGACGATCAGGTCATCCGGTTGCCCGCGGACATCAGGTTCTCGCAGGCCTGGACCACCCGGGCGGACATGCCCGCTTCGCCGGCCTTGCCGTAGGCACGCGGGTCGTAAGCCTTCTTGTTGCCGACCTCACCGTCGATCTTCAGCACGCCGTCGTAGTTGGTGAACATGTGGTCCGCGATCGGCCGGGTGAACGCGTACTGGGTGTCAGTGTCCACATTCATCTTGATCGCGCCGTAGGAGATCGCTTCGCGGATCTCCGCCGCGGCGGAGCCGGAGCCACCGTGGAACACGAGGTCGAACGGCTTGTCCTTGCCGTACTTCCTGCCCACAGCCTCCTGGATGTCCTTGAGGATGGACGGGCGGAGGGTCACGTGGCCGGGCTTGTAGACGCCATGCACGTTCCCGAAGGTCGCAGCGAGGATGTACCGGCCGCGCTCGCCGAGGCCCAGTGCCTCCGCGGCGGCGAGAGCGTCCTCGGGCGTGCTGTAAAGCTTCTCGTTGATCTCGCCGACGACGCCGTCCTCCTCACCGCCGACCACCCCGATCTCCAGCTCCATGATGACGCGTGCCTTGGCGCACTCGTCGAGGAGCTCAGACGCGATCGCCAGGTTCTCGGCCAGGGGCACCGCCGAGCCGTCCCACATGTGCGACTGGAACAGCGGCTCCCCGCCGCGGGCCACCTGCTCCTGGGAGAGCATGACCAGCGGCCGCATGAAACCGTCCAGTTTGCCCTTCGGGCAGTGGTCGGTATGCAGGGCGATGTTGACCGGATATTTCACCGCGACCGCACGGGCAAACTGAGCCAATGCGATCGAACCGGTAACCATGTCCTTGACCGCGGAACCGGACAGGTACTCGGCGCCCCCGGTGGATACCTGGACAATGCCGTCGCTTTCCGCGTCAGCGAATCCGCGCAGCGCCGCGTTCAGCGTCTGGCTCGACGTCACGTTGATCGCCGGGTAGGCGAAGCCGTGCTCCTTGGCCCGGTCAAGCATCTGCGCGTAGACCTCTGGGGTCGCGATAGGCATAACGGTCGGCTCCCTGTCTCGTCGTGAGTCCAGTATCCCGGAGGCACGCGCCTGGCGGGTAACGGGCTGCCAGGTAACGGGCGGCCAGGTAACGCGCCGGGCCACCCAGCGGGGTGGTTACGGGGCGGCCAAGCTCGGCAGATGTGATCGGGCACGCATTCGCATGCTGTACAACAGTGACCTATGGAGAGCTTCCTCATCCAGTGGGGCCTGGCCGCTGTCTTCCTGTTCGGGTTCCTAGAGGCATGCTGCATCCCGATCCCGTCCGAGATCACTTTCGGTTTCGCGGGCGTGCTCGCCTATCAGGGCCACCTGAACATCGTCGCCGTGATCATTGTCGGCACGGTCGCCGAGCTGATCGGCTCCTTTGTGTCCTACACCGTGGGCCGGGTGGGCGAGCGGCCCCTGGTCGACAGGTTCGGCCGTTACCTGCTCATCACGCGGTCGGACATCGACCGTGCCGAACGCTTCTTCGCCGGCCGGGGCGCCTGGGCGCTGCCAGTGGGGCGGGCCCTGCCCGTGGTCCGGACGTTCGTGTCAATCGTCGCCGGATTCATCGAGATCCCGCCGGTGCGGTTCGGGGTGCTGAGCCTGATCGGCACGGCGGTCTGGGTGACCGCGATCTCCCTGGTCGGCTACGGCCTCGGTGACGCGTGGCAGAGCGTCGCGCACGGCATCGCCATCGCCGGGTACGTGATAGCGGTGGTGGTGATCCTCGCCCTGGCCGCCGTCATCATCCACCGGCTGCGTGAGGTCCGCCGGGAAGCTGCTGAGCACCGCGGTGAGGCCGCTCAGCCCAGCGCTGCGCCCAGGCCCAAGTCGCCCATGTCGTAGGCGGCCCGGTAGGGCAGCCCGCGCGCGGCTACCCGCTCTCGCGCGCCGCGCTCCACGATCACGGCCACTCCGACAACGTCGGCACCTGCCTCGCGCAGGGCGTCCACCGCGGTGAGGACCGAACCGCCGGTAGTGGAAGTGTCCTCCACGGCCAGCACCTGGTGGCCGCCGACGTCGGGGCCTTCGATCCTGCGCTGCAGGCCGTGGGTTTTCTCTTCTTTGCGCACCACGAAGGCGTTCAGGCTGCGGCCCGTCCCGGTGGCCGCGTGCATCATCGCGGTCGCGACCGGATCGGCTCCGAGGGTCAGCCCGCCGACAGCGTCGTAGGCCAGGTCAGCGGTGATTTCCAGCATGACCCGGCCCGCCAGCGCCGCGGCCCGGCCGTTCAGCAGCACTCTGCGCAGATCGATGTACCAGGTCGCCCGCTGCCCGGAGGACAGGATGAAGTCGCCGTGCACCACCGCCTGATCCTTGATCAGGCGGAGCAGATCATCGCGGTCGCTCACGCTTGGCGAGCCTATCCACAGTCCTCGCCAGCCAGGCCCAGTGCCCTTGGCCCGCTGGCCGGCCGCCCGAGTTCCCGCGGCCAGCCAGGGCCCGGTCGCGGGCCAGGCCAGGGTCCTCACAGCCCGGCCAGGGTCCTCACAGCCCGGCCAGGACCGCCTGCTCCTTGGCCGGCTCCAGGCCGATGCCGGGCGCCCGCTCGAACTCCGTGACCGCCCGGCCATTGGCCGCGGCTTCGCGCCGGAGCCACAGCCACGTGTCGTGCACCGTGTCGACGAGCGGGCGATACCGGATCCCGGTCCGCAGCGCGCGATCGCCGGAGACCTGCCAGGTCCCGGCGAGCTCTGGAGTGTCCGGCGCCCACATGGGCAGCTCGGTCCATGGTTCGACGCCCGCCGCCAGCAGCACAGCGTCCGGCACCCAGCGCAGCACGGCCGGGCCGGCCCGGTCTGCCGCTGTGATCTCGCCGCACCCGGCCAGCAGGTCGCCGAAGGTGGTCCCGTCGGCGCCGGGCACGTTGACAGCTCCCGGGATGCCTCGCCGGGTATTGTCCACCAGCCAGGCCGCGAGGTCCCTGGCGTCAGTCATCCTGATCGGGCGGGCGGGCTCGCAGGGGGCGATGACGGTCCCGCCGCGAGCGAGCCTCGTCAGCCACCAGGGCAGTCGGCCGATGTTCTCATGTGGTCCCACGATCAGCCCCGGGCGCGCTATGAGGTGCCTGCCGGGGAGGGCGGCCGCGACGGCCCGTTCAGATCCGGCCTTGAGTTCCCCGTACCCGAGGGTCTCGATGGTGCCGGGGGCGTCAGGTGGGCAGTCGAGAACGGGGGAGTCCTCGGTGACCGGTACGCCTGGATAGTCCCGGTACACCGAGATAGAGGAGACGTAGGTGTAATGACCCACGTGCTCAGCGAGCAGCCGGGCGCCCGCAGCCACGTGCGCAGGGGCGATCACGGAGGTGTCGATGACCGCGTCATAATCTCGATCAGCCAGCCTGAGCAGGTCCTCGAAGCTGGTACGGTCTCCGTGCAGTGCCTCGGCTCCTGGCCGGGGCTCACCGCTCAGCCCTCGCGAGAAGGTCGTGACGTCGTAGCCGCGCCGGATCGCTTCGTCCACGATGGCACGCCCGAGGAACCGGGTACCCCCGAGAACAAGAAGTCGCATGGCGGAAGATTCTGCCTGGCCACGAGCAGTCGGTGGGCGCCCTTCAGCCGAAAGCGCACTTCTGCTCCGGATACAGATGATGTGTGCGCGATTCGTTACGGTGATGGCTGAGCGCTGGTAACGTCTCGCGTCGACGGAAGGACGGTGTCGCGTGGATCGGTGCGCGCTGTTCGTGGACGCGGGCTACGTGCTGGCGGATGGCGCGATGGCCGTCCACGGAACCCGCCACCGAGAGTCCGTTTCCTGGGATTACCCAGGCCTTCTCCAGTTCTTCGGGAGCATAGCCAGGGAACGCACCGGGCTCCAGCTGCTGCGCTGCTACTGGTACGAGGCGACCGTTGAGGGCCGTCGCAGCGCGGAGCACGATGCGCTGGCTGACCTGCCCGGGCTCAAGCTGCGGCTGGGCCGGATGAGGCCTGGCCGCCGCGAGGGTGTGGAGAGCGAGATTCATCGCGACCTGACCACCTTGGCCAGGAACGGCGCGGTCAGCGATGCCCTGGTGGTCAGTGCCGAGGAGGACCTCGCCCAGGTCGTCGCGGACGTGCAGGATCTCGGCATCCGAGTGACCATTGTGCACATTACGGTGGACGGCAACTGGACCATCTCCCGGGCGCTCCGCCAGGAATGCGATGACATCATCGAGATCGGCGACGCTCACCTGCGCCCCTTCGTGGAGCTGATCGCGGGCGCCGAGCCGATGCGGGACGACGAGCAGTATCCGGTCGCCGCATTCGCCGGGCGGGCCCTGACCAACGGTCACGGGTCGCTGGCCGGGTCCCTGGGCCGCCAGCATGCATTGCCCGCGGGCTCTCACCCGGCACCCCCCGCCATTTACACGGCGCCGGTGATCGCGGAATACCAGCGCGCCGCCCAGCCGACGGTGAACGCGCACCAGGCTCCGCCGTTGCCGCAGCGGGAGCCGAGCGCTCCGCTCGACAGGCCGGCTCCGGTTCCGCAGGGTATGCAGCTCCCGCAGAGTCAGGTCCCGCCGAACCAGTCGGCCATGCCCGGTCCGCCACCTGGCCAGAATCCTTCGGCGGTGCCGGGCTCACCGGTCCCGCAGGGTCAGCACGTGCAGCAAGCCGCGCAGGGTCCCGGTCCGCTAGGGGCTGCGCCGCAGGGCCAGCGTGGGCTGTCCGCGCCGGGCCAGCAAGGAGCGCAGGCCCCGCAGGGCATGCCAGGTCAGGGCATGCCAGGTCAGGGCATGCCAGGTCAGGGCATGCCAGGTCAGGGCATGCCAGGTCA
>CAYPQM010000024.1:0-22093 GCA_964412845.1 uncultured Streptosporangiaceae bacterium | reverse complement strand
GCATGCCAGGGCCAGGCGCGCCAGGCCAAGCGATGCCGGGTCAGGGCATGCCGGGTCAGGGCATGCCAGGTCAAGGCAGCATGCCAGGGCCAGGCGCGCCAGGCCAAGCGATGCCGGGTCAGGGCATGCCGGGCCCGTCAGGAGCCGCCACCCAGCCGGGGATTCCCGGTGCGCCGAACCGTGGCTCGCATGGATTCACGTCCCGCCCCGAGGACCAGAACATCCCGGCGGGGAACCAGCAGATGTACCCGGCTCCGCCGGCCGCGCAGTTCCGCAGTCCGCCGCAGGACATGCCGGGCCAGGCCGCGACCGGGCCCCGGCAGGCGATCCCCGGGCCGGGCGGCCAGGGGGGGCAGGGTTCCTCCGGGGGCCAGTACCTGCCGCCGCAGAACAACCAGCGCCAGTACCAGGCCCCGTATCCCGGGCCGCCCCAGGATCAAGGGGCCCCCGGGCAGTTCCCCGGCATCTCGCCTGGCCAGCACGAGGCCACGAACGGCGGATCCGCTTATGTGCCGCAACCGGGCCCCTACAGTGGGCCTCAGCCGGCCGCTCAGCACGCTCATGTTCAACAGCCCGCTACGGTCTCACTCGCGGACGCGGTCCAGTCCGCGCATTCCGAGGGCTTCGAGTTCGGACAGTCGGTGGCCCGCGAGGCGCCGGCGCTATGGCTGGAGGCTGTCCTTGCCCGCAAGCCGCGCATGCCGTCGGACCTGGAGGCCAGGCTGCTCCAGGATTCGGCGCTGCCGATCGACTCCCTGCTGCACGACGAGGTGCGGCACGCGCTGCGGCGCGGGTTCTGGGACGCGCTGGAGCGGTCACGCAGATAGCTGGGTTTCTCCGTGACTGAGTTCATTCGCGGCGTTGAAACAGGGTCCGGGCTGGGTAACTTCCCAGATGTGGTGGTGCTGACCCGTGACATGTTCGACGCGATCGAGTTCGATGCCGCATGTACCGGTGATCACCGGGCTGCGGCGCAGCAGATGAACGACTTGGCGGCCACTGGCACGCAGACCGATGATTTCCCCCGGTCAGAGGCATTCGTGCGGGCAGGCGAGCAATGGTTGCTCGCGGATGACCCGGCGGCGGCCGCGACCGGGTTCCGGCGGGCGATCGAGGATGGCCGCCCGGCGTTCAGCGACCCGCGGGTGCCCCTGGCGCGAGCGCTGTTCATGCTGGAACGGCCAGCCGAGGCGGAGGTGCTGATCCGGCAGCTGGAAGCGGAGCAGCCGCGCGATCCCCGGCTCTGCGACCTGGTCGCGGAACTCCTGGTGGAACGCTCGGATCTGGAGGGTGCGCTGCGCTGGGCCACCGTCGGCGTCGAGCTTTGCCTCGGCGGCCCGGCGGAGGCACCGGCCGCCGCCGAATCGGCCGGCGCCGCGGAGACGCCAGCCGGACGGGTGCCGGTGCCGGTGCCGCCCGATGGTGACCGGACCGAGCTGCAGATGCTGCTACGCCTGCGGTACCGGGTCCGCAACGACCTCGGCCTGCCCGAGGATCGCTACGACCTGCTGCTGGATGGGTTAGGCGGGTTAGATCCCGAGCCGCCGGGATCTGCGGCGGCTGGCTGGCCGCCGCAGACGACCAAGGTGTCGGATCCTGGGTCCAGGTCCACGATCACCTGGTCGCCATCGCTGATACCCCCGGACAGCAACGACCGGGCCAGCTGATCGCCGATGGCTGACTGGATGAGCCGGCGCAGCGGGCGCGCCCCGTAGATCGGGTCAAATCCGGTGAGCGCCAGCCACTCCCGGGCGGCCGGTGTGACCTGGAGCATGAGCCTGCGGTTCGCGAGCCGCTTGGCCAGCCGGGCCACTTGCAGGTCCACGATCTGGGAGAGTTCCTCAGTGGACAGCGCGTCGAAGAGGATCACGTCGTCCAGGCGGTTCAGGAACTCGGGCTTGAAGGTGGCCTGCACGACTCCCATCACGGCGTCCCGCTTCGCGTCGTCGCTGAGCGCCGGGTCGGCGATGTACTGCGAGCCGAGGTTGGACGTGAGGATCAGGATCGTGTTGCGGAAGTCCACGGTGCGGCCCTGCCCATCAGTGAGCCTGCCGTCGTCGAGGACCTGGAGCAGGATGTCGAAGACCTCCGGATGAGCCTTTTCCACCTCGTCGAGGAGCACGGCGCAATAGGGCCGCCGCCGGACGGCCTCAGTGAGCTGGCCGCCCTCCTCGTAGCCGACATAGCCGGGCGGCGCGCCGACCAGCCGGGCCACGGAGTGCTTCTCGCTGTACTCGCTCATGTCGATGCGTATGATGGCGCGCTCGTCGTCGAACAGGAACTCGGCCAGCGCCTTGGCCAGCTCGGTCTTGCCGACTCCGGTCGGCCCGAGGAACAGGAATGAGCCGGTCGGCCGGTCCGGGTCCGCGATGCCCGCACGCGACCTGCGGACCGCGTCGGACACGGCCTGGACGGCCCGGGACTGCCCGACGAGCCGCTGGCCCAGTTCCGTCTCCATCCGCAGCAGCTTGCCGGTCTCGCCTTCGAGCAGGCGGCCCGCCGGGATGCCGGTCCACGAGGACACGACGTCGGCGACATCGTCCGGGCCGACTTCCTCCTTGACCATCGGGGCACCGACGGGAACGGCGGAATCGCCCGGCGACTCGGACGCCGCGGCGAGTTCCCGCTCCACCGCGGGAATCTCCCCGTACATGATCCGCGATGCCGTCTCGAACTGAGCGTCCCGCTGCGCGCGCTCGACCTGGCCGTGCAGGTCGTCGAGGCGCTTCTTCAGCTCGCCGACCCGGTTGAGGCTGGCCTTCTCCTGCTCCCACCGGGCGACCAGCGCGGTCAGCGCCTCCTGGCGATCGGCCAGCTCAGCCCGGAGCCGTTCCAGCCGTTCCTTGCTGGCCGGATGGTCCTCCCGGGCCAGGGCCATCTCCTCCATCTTCATCCGGTCCACCGACCGCTGCAGCTCGTCGACTTCGACGGGCCGTGAGTCGATCTCCATCCGCAGCCGCGACGCGGCCTCGTCGATCAGGTCGATCGCCTTGTCCGGCAGGAACCGGGCGGTGATGTACCGGTCGGACAGGGTCGCGGCCGCCACCAGCGCGGCGTCGGAGATCTGCACCTTGTGATGGGCCTCGTAGCGGCCCTTCAGGCCGCGCAGGATCGCGATGGTGTCCTCGGCCGAGGGCTCGCCCACGAAGATCTGCTGGAACCTGCGCTCCAGGGCGGGATCCTTCTCGATCCGCTTCCGGTACTCATCCAGGGTGGTCGCGCCGACCATCCGCAGCTCGCCGCGGGCCAGCATGGGCTTGAGCATGTTGCCCGCATCCATCGACCCTTCCGCTGCGCCTGCGCCGACCACCGTGTGCAACTCATCGATGAACGTGATGATCTGGCCTTCGCTGGCCTTGATCTCGTTGAGCACCGCCTTGAGCCGCTCTTCGAACTCGCCCCGGTACTTGGCCCCGGCCACCATCGCGCCGAGGTCGAGGGAGACCAGTCGCTTATCGCGCAGCGATTCCGGCACGTCACCGGCGACGATCCGTTGCGCGAGTCCCTCGACCACCGCTGTCTTGCCGACTCCGGGCTCGCCGATCAGGACCGGGTTGTTCTTGGTGCGCCGGGACAGCACCTGGATCACCCGCCGGATCTCCGCGTCCCGGCCGATGACCGGGTCCAGGGCACCGTCCCGGGCCAGCTTGGTCAGGTCGACCCCGTACTTTTCCAGCGCCTGGTAGGTGCCTTCCGGGTCCTCGGTGGTGACGCGGGCATGGCCGCGCACCTTCTCGAAGGCGTCGAGCAGCACGTCAGGCCCGGCACCGGCGTCCCGTAGCACGGTGGCCGCCTGGCCGCCGTCCGCGGCGAGCCCGACGAGCAGGTGCTCGGTGGACACGTATTCATCGTCCAGCCCTCTGGCCCGCTTCGCGGCCGTGGCGAGGGCGGACAGCAAGGGCCGGGACATGTCCGGCGCGCTTACCATGCTGCCGGCCGCCCGGGGCATCCTGGACAGCAGGTCCTCCGCGGCCTTGAGCACGGTTCCCGGGTCCACGCCGACCGCGCGCAGCAGCGGGGCGGCGGTCCCGCCGTTTTGCTCGATAAGCGCGGTGAGCAGGTGGAGTGGGTCAACGTGCGGGTTGCCGCCCGCCGTCGCTCGCCGGACGGCGTCTGACAGCGCCTCCTGGCTCTTGCGGGTGAGCTTGTCATCCATGACAGTTGCTTTCCGGATCTCGCGGGGCCGCGTGGTCTACGCGGACGTTGGGTTGAGGGGGTGACAGGCCCGGGGCGTCAGCCCGGATCGGCGGGCTGGGCCTGTTCGGCGGGCTGGGCCGGATGAGCGGCCGGCAAGGCGCGGCGGCCCGGTCCCGGTGACTCAGACTCCGCGCTGGCGTGCGGCGGCCGGCCGCCGATGCCCGGGTCCCGGACTGGTACCAGCTGAGCGCCGCCGCCACGGCTGCGCAGCAGGCCAGCCAGCCTGGCCGCCACCGAACGGGTCGATTCGAGCTCCATCCGGAGCTGGGCCCGCTCCGCGCGCATCTCGGCGAGCCGCGCGCCGGCCGCGACGAGCTCACGCTCAAGTTCCAGGATCCGCTTGATGCCGGACAGGTTGACGCCGTCCTCCTGGGACAGCCGCTGGACCTCGCGCAGGGCCAGGATGTCCCGCAGCGAGTACCGGCGCCCCCGGCCGCTGGCCCGGCCGGGGGAGACCAGGCCGACCTTGTCGTAGTAGCGCAGGGTCTGCGGGTGCAGCCCAGCTAGCTGGGCGGCCACGGAGATGACGTACACGGGCGTGTCGTCTGACAGATCAAACGGACTGCTCATGTGGTCAACCTCCTCACCTGCTGCCGCCCCGGTCTTCGGCCCCGGCGGGTCATTCGTTCTTGGCCCGCTGCAGCAACGCGTCGCGGGGGTCCTCGCCCGCCGTTGCCTCACGGAAGGACTCCAGTGCCTGCCTGGCCTGCGCGGTCATCTGCTGCGGAACCTGTACCTGCACGGTGACCAGCAGATCGCCGTTGGTCCCGTCCGAGCGCCGCACGCCCTTGCCGCGGACCCGGAAGGTCCGGCCGTTCGGCGTGCCGGCCGGGATGCGCACACTGACCGGTGCTCCCCGGTGCGCGGGCACCTTGACCTCCGCGCCGAGGGCCGCCTCGGGGAAGGTGACCGGCACGTTGACGGTGAGGTTGTGCCCGGACCGGCCGAACACGGGATGTGGCGTGACGTGCACCCGTACGTACAGATCCCCGGCCGGGCCGCCCCGCTCGCCCGGGGCGCCCTTGCCCTTGAGCTTGATCCGCTGCCCGTCGGCGACGCCGGCCGGGATGCGGACACCGATGGTGCGGGAGCTCATGGCCCGCCCACTGCCGGAGCACACTGGGCACGGGTCGTCGACCACCAGCCCACGGCCCCGGCAGGTCCGGCACGGCTCGGAGAAGGCGAAGCTGCCCAGGTTCTTGCTGGCCTGACCGGTACCTTCGCAGGTCGGGCAGACCCTCGGCACGGTGCCCGCCTTGGCCCCCGTGCCATGACAGGTCTGGCACGGCCCTTCGCCGGTCAGCCGGAGCGACACCGTCACGCCGTCGATGGCGTCACCGAAGGCCAGCGAGGTCTCGGTCTCCACATCGGCACCGCGCCGGGGGCGGGTCTGCGAGGTGCGCCCCCCGCCGCCGCCGAACACCCCGCCGAGCAGGTCACCAAGCCGGCCGCCAGTGCCTGTTCCGGTACCCGCCCCGCCGAACAGGTCGCCGAGGTCGAATCCCCCGGCTCCGCCACCGCCGGCGCCCGGCGCCCGGAACCCGCCGCCGAACAGGGAACGGGCCTCGTCGTACTCCTTGCGCCGCTTCGTGTCGGACAGGACCGAGTGGGCCTCGGAGATCTCCTTGAAGCGTTCCTCCGACGCCGCGTTGCCCTTGTTCGCGTCCGGGTGGTACTTACGGGCGAGCTTGCGGTATGACTTCTTGATCTCGTCGGGGGTTGCGGTCTTGGAGACACCCAGGACCTTGTAATAGTCCTTCTCGAGGTAGTCCTTGGTGCTCACTGGTTTCTCCTGGGCGTCATTCGTTTCCTGCTGTAGTCCTCCGCGATCCAGGCGGCCCTGGCCTGCCCCCGCCTCGCGTGGCGGGCCCGGTGTCAGATTCGTCCTGGCCGGTCCCGTCGTCACCAGGCTCCGCGACCGCGACCCTGGCCGGCCGGAGGATCCGGTCACCCACCCGGTAGCCGGGTTGCAGGATCTGGACGCAGGTTGGCTCGGTCACCTGCGTGGAGTAGGAGTGCATCAGAGCCTCGTGCACTCGTGGATCGAAGGGCTCGCCGGCATCTCCGAAGGTGTCCAGGCCAAGCTTGGCCGTGGTCGCCTCCAGGGATTCCGCGACCGACTTGAACCCGCCGGTCAGCTCGCCGTGTTCCCGGGCCCGGCCGATGTCGTCGAGGATCGGCACCAGCCCGCTGAGCACATTGGCGAGCGCCTGCTCCCGCACTGCCGCCCGGTCCCGTTCCACGCGCTTGCGGTAATTCGCATATTCCGCCTGAACACGATGCAGGTCAGCGGTACGTTCGGCCAGCCGGTCGGCCACGGCGCGATCGTTGCCGTTGGCTGGGCCGCCGGCTCCGTCCGGCCGGCCCGGGCCAGGGCCTCCCTGGCCCGGTGACCCGGGGCCTGACGGCCCGGGGCCCGGTGACCCGGGGCCTGACGGCCCCTGATCCCGCATCCCGGTGCCGGGATGCGGGGGGCCCGGCGGCCCCGCGGGCCGCGCCGCGGGCCCAGGGCCCGGCGCGCTACCGCCGCCCTGGGCGGCCCGCGGCGCTGTGCCGCCCGGCTTGGACGCCGCGTGCCGGCCCGGCCGTGCCTTGCCTGGCACGCGGTTGCCCGCGCCAGACGGCCCCTGGCCGCCCTGGCCGGGGATCCTGACCTGCCCAGTCGCCGGATCTACGCGCCTGAGGTCACGGATCACCGGTCCTTCGCTGGTCTCGTCCGGCGAATTCATTAGGCGGCGCCGCCTTCTGCGTCCCGGGGCTTCTCCTCGTCCACCAGCTCGGCCTCGACGACATCGTCGTCAGCGGAGTCCTCGGCCGCACCGGTCCCGGCCTCGCCGTCGGCGGCCGCGCTGGCCTGCGACTGGGCGTAGATGGCCGTGCCCATCTTCTGGCTGACCTGGGCCGCCTTCTCGCTGGCCTCCTTGATCGCGTCGGTGTCGGTGCCCTCAAGCGCCTTCTTCAGGTCGGCGATCGCGGCTTCCACCTCGGACTTGATGTCGTCGGGCACCTTGTCGGAGTTCTCGGCGAGGAACTTCTCCGTGGTGTAGGCCAGGCTGTCCGCACGGTTGCGGACCTCCGCCTCCTCACGGCGCTTGGCGTCCTCCTCGGCGTACTTCTCCGCCTCGGCCATCATCTGCTCGATGTCGTCCTTGCCCAGCGCCGAGCCACCGGAGATGGTGACCCGCTGCTCCTTGCCGGTGCCGAGGTCCTTGGCGGACACGTTCACGATCCCGTTGGCGTCGATGTCGAAGGCGACCTCGACCTGCGGGATCCCGCGCGGTGCGGGGGCGAGGCCGGCCAGCTCGAACATGCCGAGCTTCTTGTTGTAGGCCGCGATCTCGCGCTCACCCTGGAACACCTGGATCTGCACGGACGGCTGGTTGTCATCGGCGGTGGTGAAGATCTCCGACCGCTTGGTCGGGATCGTGGTGTTGCGCTCGATGAGCTTGGTGAAGATCCCGCCCTTGGTCTCGATGCCCAGCGACAGCGGGGTCACGTCGAGCAGCAGGATGTCCTTGACCTCGCCCTTGAGCACGCCGGCCTGCAGGCAGGCGCCAACGGCGACGACCTCGTCCGGGTTAACGCCCTTGTTGGGCTCCTTGCCGCCGGTCAGCGACTTGACCAGGTCCACGACGGCGGGCATCCGGGTGGAGCCGCCGACGAGCACGACGTGGTCGATCTCGCTCAGCTTGGCGTTGGCGTCCTTAATGACCTGCTGGAACGGGCCCTTGCAGCGGTCGAGCAGGTCGGAGGTCATCCGCTGGAACTCGGCCCGGGTGAGCCGGGTGTCCAGGTGCAGGGGGCCGTCCGGGCCGTGGCTGATGTAGGGCAGGTTGATCTGCGACTCCATCGACTGCGACAGCTCGATCTTGGCCTTCTCCGCCGCCTCGCGCAGCCGCTGCAGCGCCATCTTGTCCTTGGACAAGTCAAGGCCGTAGCCGGACTTGAAGTCCTGCACCAGCCAGTCGACGATCCGCTGGTCCCAGTCGTCGCCACCGAGGTGGTTGTCGCCGCTGGTCGCCTCGACCTCGACCACGCCGTCGCCGACATCGAGCAGCGAGACGTCGAAGGTGCCGCCGCCCAGGTCGAAGACCAGGATCTTGGCCGACCCTTCCTTCTCCAGGTGGTAGGCGAGAGCCGCAGAGGTCGGCTCGTTGATGATCCGCAGGACGTTGAGGCCCGCGATGGCGCCGGCCTCCTTAGTCGCCTGCCGCTGCGCGTCGCTGAAGTACGCGGGGACGGTGATCACCGCGTCGGTGATCGTCTCGCCGAGGTAGGACTCAGCGTCCCTCTTCAGCTTCTGCAGGATGAACGCGCTGATCTGCTGGGCGGTGAACTTCTTGTCGTCGATCTTGACGGTCCAGTCGGTGCCCATCTGGCGCTTGACCGACCGGATCGTGCGGTCGACGTTGGTGACGGCCTGGCGCTTGGCGACTTCGCCGACCAGAACCTCACCGTTCTTGGCGAAGGCGACAACGGACGGCGTGGTCCGCGACCCCTCCGCGTTGGCGATGACCGCGGGCTCGCCGCCTTCGAGAACTGCGACGACAGAGTTGGTCGTCCCGAGGTCGATACCTACCGCACGTGCCATGTGTAGTCCCTTGGTTGATCGTGGTCCAGAGTTGAGTGTTGCCGACGCAAGTTTGCCAGCGCGGGCTGCCCTTGGCAAATAGTTGAGTCTAGTAGGCTCAACTTCTCTGCGCGGTGGGTCATTCCCGGCGGGGCCGGCGACTTTGCCCGGGCGTCAAGCCGGCCCGCACCTGAGTAACAAAGTTACTGACGGGTACGATGCCGGAATTACCGCACCACGCACCACGATCACCAGCCGGGCCAGGGTGCGGCGTACGCTGGCAGCCGGCCCGGTGCCAGCTGACCACAGGGCTAGCCGACCATGGGGCCGGATCATGCCTGCCCGGTGCCGCACCAGGAGGTCTTCGTGGCCCTGCGCATCATCATCGGACTCGTCCTGACCGCCGCCGCCGCCGCAATCGCCGGGCGCCGGATGTGGTGGCTCTACCGGCTGGCCCGCAGCGGCCAGCCTGCCCCGGAGCGGATCGAGGCGGTCCGGGACCACCCGGCCCGGGATGTCGGCACCCAGGCGACCGAGGTGATCGGCCAGCGCAAGCTGCTGCAGTGGTCGGTGCCGGGCGCCGCCCATGCCCTCACCTTCTGGGGATTCATCGTCCTGGTCCTGACCATCATCGAGGCCTACGGGGACCTGTTCAGCCGCACCTTCGCGATCCCGTGGATCGGCCACTGGGCTGCGGTCGGCTTCGCCGAGGACCTGTTCGCGGTCGCGGTGCTGGCCGGCATCATCACCTTCGCCGTCATCAGGCTCCGCAACGACCCCAGGCGAGAAGGCCGCAAGTCCCGCTTCGCTGGCTCGCACACCGGCGCGGCGTGGCTCGTGCTGCTGGGAATTTTTCTGGTGGTCGCGACCCTGCTGCTTTATCGCGGCGCGCAGATCAATACCGGGGTCTTCCCGTACGCCCACGGCGCGTTCGCCTCGCAGATCGTCGGGCACTGGCTGGCCCCGGCCGGCACCGGCGCCAACCAGGCGATCGAAACCATCTTCATCCTCGGCCAGCTCGCGGTGATCCTCGGCTTCGGCGTGTTCGTCACCTACTCCAAGCACCTGCACATCGCGCTGGCCCCGGTGAACGTGCTGTTCTCCCGGCGGCCGGACGGGCTCGGCGCGCTGCAGCCGATGCGCAGCAACGGGAAGGTGCTCGACTTCGAGGAGGCCGACCCGGACACCGACGTGTTCGGCCGGGGCAAGATCGAGGACTTCACCTGGAAGGGCCTGCTGGACATGGCCACCTGCACCGAGTGCGGGCGGTGCCAGTCCCAGTGCCCGGCGTGGGCCACCGGCAAGCCGCTGTCACCCAAGACGCTGATCATGGACCTGCGCGACCACGCCCTGGCCAAGGCCCCTTACCTGCTGGCCTCCACCGGCGAGGCGCGGGACGCGCTGCCCGATCACGTCAAGCAAGAAGCGGCACGGCCCCTGGTGGGCGACTCTGCCGCCAACGGTGTCATCGACCCGGATGTGCTCTGGTCCTGCACCAACTGCGGGGCGTGCGTGCAGGAGTGCCCGGTGGATATCGAGCACATCGACCACATCTCTGACATGCGCCGCTACCAGGTGCTGATCGAGTCGAGCTTCCCGGTCGAAGCCTCCTCGATGCTGAAGAACCTGGAGAACAAGGGCAACCCGTGGGGCATGGGCGCCAGCAAGCGGCTCGAATGGATCTCCGAGCTCGACTTCGAGGTGCCGGTCGTGGACGGGACGATCGGCGACGACGTGGAGTACCTGTTCTGGGTGGGCTGCGCGGGGGCCCTGGAGGACCGGGCCAAGAAGACCACCAAGGCCATCGCGACCCTGCTGCACACCGCCGGGGTGAAGTTCGCCGTGCTCGGCCCGGCGGAGACCTGCACCGGTGACCCGGCCCGCCGGATGGGCAACGAGTTCGTGTACTCCATGCTGGCCCAGCAGAACATCGAGACGCTGAACGAGGCCGGCGCCCGCACCATCGTGGCCAGCTGCCCGCACTGCTTCAACACCATCGCGAACGAGTACCCGCAGCTGGGCGGAAACTACGAGGTCGTGCACCACACCCAGTTGCTGGCCCGCCTCGTCGCCGAAGGCAAGCTCACCCCGGTCACCCCCGTGCAGGAGAAGATCACCTACCACGACCCCTGCTTCCTGGGCCGGCACAACAAGGTCTACAGCGCGCCGCGGGAGATCATGGAGCAGGTGCCCGGGGTGCAGTCGCAGGAGATGCACCGGTGCAAGGAACGCGGGTTCTGCTGCGGCGCCGGCGGTGCCCGGATGTGGATGGAAGAACGGATCGGAAAGCGCATTAATACCGAACGGATAGACGAAGCGCTCTCGACCGACCCTGACACTGTCTCCACAGCGTGTCCCTACTGCCTGGTCATGCTGGGTGACGCGATCGCCGCAAAGAAGAGCTCCGGCGAGGCGAAGGAGTCGCTGGAGGTCGTCGACGTCGCCCAGTTGCTGGCCCGCTCGGTGCAGCGGCCACCGGCTGCCACTGACTGATCAGCGTCGTTGTGGACACCAGGCGGCTGGAAGCGTTCAGTGACGGGGTTTTCGCCATTGCGGCGACGCTGCTCGTGCTCGACCTCCGGCTGCCCGGGCCGGGGGCGGCCGGCAATTCGGTGACGCATCAGCTGGTCCAGGCCTGGCCGCAGTACTTCGCCTACCTGGTCAGCTTTCTCACCATCGGGATCATGTGGATGAATCACCACACGGCGATTGCGCACGTGCGGCGGGTAGACCGGCCGTTGCTCGTGCTTAACCTGCTGCTGCTCATGGGGGTGGTCGCGATTCCGTTCCCCACGGCGCTGGTCGCCGAGCATCTGCATGACGCCGGCGCAGCGGCGGCCGCGGTCACCTACGGGCTGGTCATGATCGCGATCTCGATCGGTTTCGCCGGCCTGTGGATCTACGTTGTCCTGCACGCGGCCGAGCTGGGGACCGGACCGCAAGAGTACGGGCTCCGGCAGTCCGTGCCGAGGTTCACCGGCGGTCTCGTCGTGTACGTGGCCGGAACCCTGGTCGCGGCCTACTTCTCCGCGCTGGCCGCGCTGGCCATCTTCGGCCTGCTGGCCATCTACTACCTGTTCGAGCATCTGCCGAGCCCCGCCGAGCCGTCCGGGCCGCCGGCGTCCTGACCAGGTCGCCGACGGAGGTCAGCCGGAGGGTTCGAGCCCGTCGAGTTCAAGGCGGTCTTCGCGGCCCGCTCGGCGAGGTCGAGCTTGGTGCGGGTCGGTCGGCCCGCGTCGGTGTACTTGCGCTTGATGGCGCATACCACACCCTCCGGGCCGAATTCGGGCACGTTCGGCCCAATATCCTGACAGGCTAAGAACGAAAGGGGCGATCCGCACGCGGCGGACAGATTGCGATCTTCTTGTCTTGCTCCGAGAAGTTCAGGCCGGCGGTCGCGATCCTGGCAGGCTATCCGCGGAGGGGAGATCGGGATGCTGCGCGGACAGGTTGCAATCTATTTGTCGTGCTCGGAGAAGTTCAAGGCGGCCGTCGCATGGCCTATTCGCGATGCGCTGGCCGGCCATGGCCTGCGCCCCGTCATCGTGAACGACGAGCCGCCGCTGCCTGGCACCGGCGGGGCCGCAGCGGCCAAGACTGAGCGTTACCTGGATGCGTCATCCGCGTTCGTGGCGCTGTGCACGGCTGACTACGAGCTCAGCGACGGCACGAAGTACCCGCGGGCCAGCGTCATTGACGAGATACAGCTGGCCATGGCCCGACCTCAGCTGCGGGACCGCAGCCAGGTGCTGAGGTCACCAGGCGTGCTCCTGCCGAGCGACATCACCCCGACCTACGACTGCCTCGACCTGGCCGGGCCGGCCGGGGCGGCCGACGTCATAGTGCAGCAGCTCCGGCAGTGGGGGGTCGTCCCCGGGCCGATGAGCCCGCCAGCGGCACCGCATCCCGTCGGTGCGGGGATGCCAGATGACGCGGAGGCTCTCCTGGCCGGCTTGCCGCCCGGCGAGCACGATGAGGCCCGCGGCCGGATCTACCGGCTGTTGCGCGACCGGCCGGCGGATCGGCGGCGATGGATCGTCGGCGAGTTGCACCGCGAGATCATGGAGTCTGATGACCACGATCGCGCCCTCGCCGCCGCCGCGCTCCTCGAAGCGGCGTGCAGGCTGGATCCGGTGCTGGTACCGGTCGAGATGGTCGAGACGCTGGCCACCCATCCGCGGTACCCGGCCCGTTCCTGCGCGGCGAACCTGCTCCGGGACCGGGCCACCGTGGCGCCCGGTGACGTGCCCCTCGAAATACTGGGCCGGCTGGCCGCGCCCGGTGTCGAGGACTGGTTCGTCTGGGCGCCAGCCATGGCCGCGGTTCAGGAACTGGTGCTGCGCCGGCCCGACGCGTATGTGATCTTCGAATCGCTGGCCGCCAGCGACGACCTGCACGACAGGCACGCGGTGGCACAGGCCCTGCTCGGCGTGGCCGGGGTCAAGCCCGCCGCTGTGGCCAGGCACCTGGCCGAGCGGCTGGCCGCCGACCCTGACCCGCTGATCGCCGCGAAAGCGCAAGAGATCATCACGGCGATCGCGCACGTCACGGACCGGGAGCGCACCGACTGCTTCCGTCGCTTCGGGCTGTTACCGTTGCCAGCTCGCTGACCCAGGTCACGGCCGGCCTTCCGGCCGGGACGTTGCGTGATCGTGGCTGGCCGGCACGACCTCGGCCGGCAGCCAGACCCTGACCCGGGTGCCGTGGCCGGGCCAGGATTCGAGTGTCGCCTGGCCGCCATGAGCCACGGCGATCGCCTGCACGATGGACAGGCCGAGCCCGCTGCCCGGGCCAGAGCCGTCGTCGGCGGAATCTCCCGGGCCATCCGGCGTGGAACCTCCGGGCCCGTCAGCGGAAGGTCCGGAAGCGCGACCGTCCGGGGCGGCCCGGGCGGCGCCCCGATGGAACCTGTCGAAGGCCTGCGCCGCGTCATGCCCGGACATTCCGGGGCCCGCGTCGGCTACCTCCAGCACCACGCCGCCCCGTACCTGGGCCAGCCGGACCGCCACCGGCGTTCCTTTCGGCGTGTGCTCACGGATGTTGCCCAGCAGGTTGGCCAGTACCTGCCGGATCCGGGCTTCGTCGACGGCGGCCACCAGCCGGTCCGGCGCTTCGGCCTGGACCGGCCGGCCCGGCTCCACCGCCCTGGCGTCCGCGGCCGCGTCCCGCACCAGGCCGGCCAGATCGGTCTCGGCCAGGTCCAGCGAGGAGGTGCGGTCCAGCCGGGCGAGTTCAAGCAGTTCCGCGACCAGCGTGCTCATCCGCTGCGATTCCTGCTCGATCCGGCGCATGGCGTCCGGTAGCTGGTCGGGACCGAGCGCACCCTGCCGGTAGAGCTCCGCGTAGCCGCGGATGGTGGTCAGCGGGGTGCGCAGCTCATGGGAGGCGTCCGCCGCGAACTGCCGTACCTTCTCCTCCGAGCGCAGCCGGGCCCCGAACGCATGCTGGATGCGATCCAGCATCGTGTTGATGGCCCCGCCCAGCCGGCCCACCTCGGTGCTGTCGTCGGCGTCGGGCATCCGCGCGGCGAGATTGCCCTGACTGGTGATCTCGCGGGCCGCGCTCGCCATCTGGCCAAGTGGCGCCAGCCCGCGGCCGATGAGCCACTGGCCGCCGAGGGTGAGCAGCAGCAGCAACACGCCCCCGGTGATCAGCTCGGCGACGACCACCCCGCGGACCTGGTCGTTGACCAAGCCCACTGGATGCGCGACCACGATAAGGGCCACCCCGCGCGAGATGCTTGGCACGCCCAGCCCGGCCGCCCGGGCCGGCCGGGCGACGCCGCGCAGCCTCGTGCCGTCGGCCAGGACGATCGGGAACGGCTGATCCCGGTAGTCATGGAGCAGTTGCGCCGACGTGAGCCGGCTGAGCGCCTGCTGGAACTCTGCCCCCCGGCTGCCTGGGGTGAACAGGACGATCTGCCCGGTGCGGCGTGAGATCGCGGCGGCGAGGAAACCGTTGCTGTTGCCGGCCAGCGTCTGGGGCTTGCGTGCGGCGGCCGCCACCAGATTGGCGTTGAACTGGCCACCCAGCCGTTTGCTCAGCACCACGGCGGTGACCGCCCCCATGATGAGCAGGAACGCTGCTGTCACGCAGATCAGCAGGACGAGCAGGCGGGTGCGCAGCGACAGCCGCCCGGAAGCGGTCACCCCCCGGGCCCGCTGGGCGGGCGGCCGTCAGGGGGCCGGCCGGCCGGCTGGTGGCTGAGGAGCGCGCCGGGGGGGTGAGGTTCGCTGGGCGGGCCGCCGGGTGGCGGTGGCTCGGCCGGCCGCAGGCTGTAGCCGATCCCCCGCTGGGTATGGATCAGCGGCGGGCCGAGCGGATCGAGCTTACGCCGCAGGTAGCTGACGTAGGTCTCGACGATCTGGGACTGCCCCGCGTAGTCCCAGCCCCAGACGCTCTCCAGCAACTGGCCCCGGGTGAGCACCCGCCCCTGGTGGCGCATCAGGCAGGCGAGCAGCCGGAACTCGGTGGGTGACAACTCCACCGCGGTCCCGGCCCGGTGCACGGTCCACCGTGACTCGTCCAGTTCCAGGTCCCCGGCCCGGAGCAGCCCGGCATCACCGGAGTCCCCGGCGGCCGCGGCCCGGGACGCCCGCCGGAGCACCGCCCGCACCCGGGCCACCAGCGCTTCCACCGAAAAAGGCTTGGTGACGTAGTCGTCACCGCCGATGGCCAGGCCGGTGACGGTGTCGGATGAGGTGTCCCGGGCGGTCAGGAAGATCACCGGGACCTCGTTGCCCGCCGCCCGCAGCCGCCGGCACACCTCAAACCCGCTCAGGTCGGGCAGCATCACATCCAGCACGATCAGGTCCGGCTGCCCCGTCTCAGCCTGGCGGAGCGCGTCTGTCCCGCTGGCCGCCGTGCTGACCGCGCAGCCATGGAACTTGAGCGCTACCTGGACCAGCTCACGGATGTTCGGCTCGTCGTCCACGACGAGCACCTGGGGAATCCGGTCGTTGTCTGTCATTGCCTGTGCAGCACATCCTGGCGTACCGGGCGGTCCGCTGCTGGCCAGTGCCTTTCCTGCCTAACGGAGGTCGCCCAGGCTACCTGCTCCCGCGGGCGCCGCCCGCGGGAGCAGGCAGGCCAGGTCGTCAACTTCCGGAGCCGGAGGGGGGAGCCGGTGACGGCGCGGCCGCCGGGCGGATGACGATGAGGCGGGCGTCCTTGGCGCCGGACGTCACCTGCCCGCCGACCCA
The DNA here is from genome assembly GCA_964412845.1 of uncultured Streptosporangiaceae bacterium. Taxonomy (GTDB): domain Bacteria; phylum Actinomycetota; class Actinomycetes; order Streptosporangiales; family Streptosporangiaceae; genus JAWWPY01. The sequence continues at coordinate 6,124 of CAYPQM010000024.1, read as the reverse complement.
GACTTGCTGCCCCTGGGCCAGCGTGCTCTCGGCGGTCTTGGCGCCCTTCTCCCGGACCACCGTGTTGCTCACCAGGTCCCAGGTCCAGGTCGTCCCGTCCGAGGCGCGCACCACGATATTGCTGCCGCTGGTCACGCTCTGGATCACGCCCCGCTCGTAGGCGAGGGTGCGGGTGCCGGTCTTGGTCCGGAAGGTGAACTGGCCGTCGATCCCGCCGATCAGGCGGGCGACGCGAAGCCGGAGCCCGCGGCAGTGGCTGGCGATCGCCCGCGCGGCCCCCGCCGCCCGCGGGTGCCCGGCGGCCCGCGCGGTGCGGGCCGCGGCGACTGCCTTCGCGCACGGGTGGCCGGCCGTGCCGGTAGCCGGTGTGCCCGTTGCGGGGGTGGCCGAGGGAGCCGGGGAGGCGGCGTTCGGCGAGTCGGCCGAGCTGAGCGTCGCGTTCAGCACCGCGGCCGGGCCGGTCGGGCCGGACACGGTGGGTGCCGGGCGGCCGGACAATGCCACGCCGCCGATGATGCCGCCGCCTGCCAGGATCGCGGCGGCGGTGATCCCGACGGTCCAGTGCAGGGCTTTGCGCCGGTCTCGTGCGAAATGCTGACGGATCCCGGAGGACTCCTGCCGCTGGTCGCCGTGACCGGGGCCGTTGGGGCCCTGAGGCCCGTAGCCAGCGGAGCTCATGGGCCAGAACTGCTCGGTGGGCCGGTGGTCTTGCGGGTCGTCTGGGGGCTGGTAGGTGTAGTCCATGCCCTGGAGCCTGCCCGGGCCACCTGGGACATCGGGCCGCCGAATCTGTGATTTCCCTGGGATCTGGCCCGTGGTTCGCTGACCGTCACGGACTCGCTGACCGTTACCGGCGCTCCGGCCTGGCATCCGGTGGGGGTTACATCCGCTCGGGAGCCGGGACGCCGAGCAGATCCAAGCCGGTCAGCAGGACCCGCAGGGTGAGCGCGGACAACGCGAGCCTGCTGGTGCGGGCCGGCGGCGTGCCGGCCTGCAGCACCGGGCATTGCTCGTAGAACGTCGTGTAGGCGCTGGCCACGTCGAACAGGAAGGCCGCGAGCGTGTGCGGCTCCGCAGTCTCGGCCACCTGGGAGATCACCGCACCGAACCCGAGCAGCCGCAGCGCCAGGGCCCGCTCGGCATCCTCGGTGAGTTCGATCGCGGCGGCGGCTTCAGCGGGCACCAGCCCCGCCCTGCGGAAGATGGAGCGGATCCGCGCGGCCGCGTACTGCAGGTACGGCCCGGTGTTGCCCTTGAACGAGATCATCCGTGCCCAGTCGAACACGTACTCGCTGTCGCGGGCGGTAGACAGGTCGGCGTACTTCACCGCGCCGATGCCGACTGGTTCGGCGATCTGCTGCCGCGCATGCTCGTCAAGGCCGGAGCCGACGCCAAGTTCGTCGACGACTTTGGCGGCCCGCTCGACGCCCTCCTGAAGGAGCGCGCTGAGCTTGATCGTTTCCCCGGTGCGGGTGCGCAGGATCTTCCCGTCGGGGCCCAGCACATTGCCGATCTGGGCATGCTCGAATCGTGCGCCGGGCGGAATCCAGCCCGCCTGCCGGGCAACGGCGAAGACCATCTGGAAATGCAGGGCCTGCGAGGAGCCCACGACATAGATGGCGCGGTCGACATGCAGCTCATCGACGCGGTAGCGGACGGTGGCCAGATCACTCGTCGAGTAGTTGTAGCCGCCGTCGCTCTTGCGGATGATGACCGGCAGCGGCTCACCTTCCCGCCCGGTGAAACCAGGCGGGAACGCGCAGAGCGCTCCGTCGCTGATCATGGCCACGCCGAGGCGCTCAAGATCCGAGCAGACGTCGGCGAGCATCGCGTTATAGAAGCTCTCGCCCCGGATGTCCGCATCGGCGAGGGTGACCCCGAGCTGGCCGTAGATCCGGTGCAGGTAACCCTTGGACAGGTCAACGAGGTGCTGCCAGAGCCGCAGCGTGTCAGGGTCGCCGCCCTGAAGTTTCACGACCCGGTTCCTGGCCCGCTCGGCGAACACCAGATCGGAGTCGAACTTGCGCCGGGCCGCCTGGTAGAAGGAGTTCGGGTCGGTGATCAGCAACCCGGCCTCGGCGGAGTCCTCGCCGACGTCGAGCATGTGCTCGATGAGCATGCCGAACGGGGTGCCCCAGTCACCCACGTGGTTGTCCCTGATCACGTGGTGGCCGGCGAATTCCAGGATCCGGGCGATCGCGTCGCCGACGATGGTCGTACGCAGATGGCCGACGTGCATCTCCTTCGCGACATTGGGCGAGGAGTACTCGACGACGATCGTCTGCGGCGTGGCCGGGATCGCGGCGCCGAGCCGTGCGTCCGCCTGCAGCCCGGACGCCTGGGCGGCGATCCAGTCGCTGCTCAGGGTGATGTTGATGAACCCCGGACCGCTCACCTCAGGTGTGGCGGCCACGCCGGTCAGGTCGAGGTGGCGGGCAAGTTCCGCGGCGACGTCGCGCGGGGCCCGGCCGAGCCGCTTGGCCAGCGGCAGGGCCACATTGGCCTGGAAGTCGGCGAACTGGGACGGCCGGATGAGCGGGTCCGCGTCGGCGTACTCGGTGCCGAACGCCGCGCCGAGCGCGTCCTTCACCCGCTCAGCGAGCACCTCCCGTGGATCGGCCATGCCGTCAAGACTATCGACCACGGAGGCGGGCAGCCGACAGATATACGGTGAGCGCGGCGGCCGCGCCTGCCGCGATCACCAGTGCGACAAGGTCGGTGGCCGGATGGTACGGGCGCAGGCTGAAGAAGGTCCTGGCCCAGGGCAGCGCGAGGACGAGCAGGAATCCAGCGGCCATCATCGCGACCAGGGTGATCCGCCACCAGGTGTACGGCCGGGCGATCAGGGCGAGCACCCACAGCGCCACCGCGGCCAGGGTGATCACCGCCGTGGTGCGGTCCGCGATCAGGGTGCTGCCGGGGGTGAGCCGGGCGATCAGGTAGGAGCCGAAGGTGGCCGCCGCGCAGGCGATCCCGGCGGGCACGGCGAAGCGCAGCACCCGGGCGACGAAACCAGGCTCGACGCGCTGCGTGCTCGGCGCGAGGGCCAGCACGAAGGCGGGGATCCCGATGGTCAGCGTCGAGATCAGGGTCAGGTGCCGGGGCAGGAACGGGAAGCGCAGGCCTTCCAGCCCGGATTCGGCCGCGAATCCGACGATGGCCGTCGCGGTGGCCAGCAGCACCGCGTAGACGGTCTTGGTCAGGAACAGGCTGGCGACCCGCTCGATGTTGCCGAGGACCCGACGACCCTCCGCCACGACATGCGGCAAGCTCGCGAAGCTGTCGTCCAGCAGTACGATCTTGGCCACCGCGCGGGTCGCCCCGCTGCCCGACCCCATGGCCACGCCGAGGTCGGCGCGGCTGAGGGCGAGCACATCGTTGACCCCGTCCCCGGTCATCGCCACCGTGTGGCCCCTCGACTGAAGGGCGGCCACGAAGGCCTGCTTCTGCCGCGGCGTCACCCGACCGAACACCGAGTTCCCCTCCAGGGCGTCGGCCAGCGTGGCCAGGTCCCCGTGCGGCGGCCGTACCGCGCCAGGCTGCCCTGGCCGGTCCAGGTCCTCGCCGGAAGGCAGCGTACGAGCGTCCACCGGGTGCCCGGCGCCTTCAATGCCAAGCTGGCCGGCGATCGCGCCGACAGAGGCCGCGCTGTCGCCGGAGATCACCTTCACCGCGACGTTCTGCTCGGCGAAGTAGTCCAGCGTGCGGCGTGCGTCCGCGCGCAGCCGCTGCCGCAGGACGAGCAATGCGACCGCCTGGAGGGGGCGGCCGGCCTGGCTGAGGCCGCCGGGATCGCCAAGGTGGGTGCGGTCGGCCCGGCACAGGGTCAGCACCCGCAGTCCCTCAGCTGCCCGGCGCTCCGCGTCGCGGCGGGCCGGATCGCCGGGTGCCAGCAGTACGTCAGGGGCGCCGATGACCCATCCGCCGCTGGCTGGTCCGGCCCCCTCGAAGACCGCGCCGCTCCACTTGCGCGCCGAGGAGAACGGCACGACGTGGACGGCTCGCATGACCGTGGCCCCGCTGGTCCCGCTGGCGATGGCCTGCCCGGTGGCGTTCGGCCGGTCCTCGGCGGCGGCCAGGCTGGCCAGCACCTGCCGGACCGGGAGGCCGGCGGCCAGCTCGATGATCTGGCCGAGTTCCATGCCGCCTTCGGTGAGCGTCCCTGTCTTGTCGAGGCAGAGCACGTCGACCCGGGCGAGCACCTCGATGGCAGGTAGTTCCTGGACCAGGCACTGCCGCCGGCCCAGCCTGATCACGCCGACCGCGAATGCCACGCTGGTGATCAGCACCAGCCCTTCAGGGATCATGGTGACGATGCCCGCGACCGCGCCGGCCACGGCGTCGGAGAAGGCGCCGTGCGCGTAGACCAGCTGGCTCGCGGTGAGCAGCACGGCCACCGGCACGATCACCCAGGTGATGATGCGCAGGAACCGGTTGATGCCGGCCAGCAGCTCCGACCGGGCGAGCGAGAATGTGCTGGCCTCCGCGACCAGCCGGGCCGCGTACGCCTGGTGGCCCACGCCGGTCGCGGTAAAAGCTCCCGATCCGCTCGCTACAAAGCTGCCCGACAGTACCTGGTCGCCTGGTTTCTTGACGACGGGATCGGATTCCCCGGTGAGCAGCGACTCGTCGATCTCCAGCCCGGAACCGTCGCTGATGTCGCCGTCCACCATGATCCGGTCCCCGGGGCCGATGAGTATCCGGTCGCCGAGCACGATCTGCTGGGGCCGGATGGCCACGGCGGCACCGTCCCTGACCACCTGCACCAACTCCTCGCCGAGCACCGCGAGCCGGTCGAGGGTCCGCTTGGCCCGCAGCTCCTGGAGCACGCCGATGGCGGTGTTGGCCACGATGACCAAGCCGAACAGCGCGTCCGGCGGATGCCCGAGAACCAGGATGACCGCGCAGAGCGAGCCCACGATGGCGTTGAACCGGGTGAGCACGTTGCTGCGGACGATGTCAGAGATGGGCCTGCTCGACCGCCGGGCGGCGTCGTTGGTCTCGCCCTTGGTAACCCGCTCCGCCACCTGGGCGCTTGACAAGCCGCTGGCCTGGACCTGGCTGTCCACCTGCTCCCCCCGTTGCACCCGGTGTCGGCTACCCATCCTCGCATCGGGTGGCGGCCTGCCCCAGCGGGCCTCCCGCAGGCGGATCCAGCAAGCCTGTGCGGAAGGCCCGGTGCCGGAAAGTCAGGTCAGGTCCGGCGCCGGAAGCGCAGGTCAGGCCCGGCGCAGGAAGTGACTGCCCCGCCCCGGGCCGAGACGCTCCCTGATCTTCTCGGTGATCTGGCCCTGGGCAAGTTCGGCGGCGAGCACGCACGCGGAAGTGACCCCCCGCGCGGTCGAGGCGCCGTGCGCGATCACGATGGTTCCCTCCAGGCCGAGCAGCGCCGCCCCGCCGTAGCTCTCCGCGTCCATCCGCCTCGCCAGCTCGCGTAGCCCGCGCCGCTGCAGCAGGGCGCCGAATCGTGCGGCCGGCGAACCCTGGATGACCTCGCGCATCTGCTCAGCGGCGAACGCGCCTGCGCCTTCGAGTGTCTTCAGCGCCACGTTGCCAGTGAAGCCATCGGTGACGATCACATCCACCTGGCCGGCCAGCAGATCAGAGCCTTCGACGTTGCCGGCGAACCGGATCGGCGGGGCGCCGTGTGGCGGCGGGGCGGCGAGCAGCTCGTGGGCACGGCGGGCCAGCCGGTTGCCCTTGCCCGGCTCCGCACCGATGCTGAGCAGGCCCACCTGTGGCTCCTCGATACCATGCGCGATCTGCGCGTAGGCGACGCCGAGCTGGGCGAACTGGAGCAGCATCTCCGGCTTGGGATCGGCGATGGCGCCCGCGTCGACGAGGAACGTCGGATGCGGGCGGGTCGGCAGCACGACGATGAGCGCCGGCCTCATCAGGCCAGGTACCGAGCGCAGCCGCAGCCGCGCGGTCGCCACGATGCCACCGGTGGAGCCAGCCGAGACGACTGCCCCGGCCAGGCCCCTGCGGACCAGCTGGCAGGCGACCGCCACGCTGGAGCGGGGGCGCCGCCAGCTGGCCAGCGCCCCTTCGTCCATGGCGATGGCGTCGTCAGCGGGGGCGATCTTGATGAGCCCGGCGGGATGTCCGGCGGGCAGGAGCGGGC
>CAYPQM010000023.1:36569-50973 GCA_964412845.1 uncultured Streptosporangiaceae bacterium | reverse complement strand
TTTCGTCGCCGAGACCGGGACCCGGCGGCTTCCCGACCTGGTCCGCTACCTGCGAGCCATCAGCCACCGGCTCGCGAAGATGCCGGAGGACCCGTGGCGCGACGCTGACCGGATGGCAGCCGTGCACCGGGTGATGGACGCTTACCAGCAGGCCCTGAGAGATCTCCCGGAGTCCGGGCGCGGCAGCGCGGAGGCCCGGGCGGTGCGCTGGATGATCGAGGAGTTGCGGGTCAGCCTGTTCGCCCAGATGCTCGGCACGTCCGGCCCGGTATCGGAGAAAAGGATCCGGGCCGCCCTGGACCGGCTGGCCGGCCGCTGACCTGACCTGACTTGGCACGAACTGGCCCGCCGGATGCATGATGGGGGATGAGCGCCGGCCGCTATGAGTCGTGGTTCCTCAGCGCCCGCGACCCGGCGTCACCCCGGGCGCTGTGGATACGCCACACCCGGCATCGTCCCCGCACCGGGCCCGAGTCGGCGGCGTTGTGGTGCATGGTGGTTGACCGGGGCCTGGGTCAGCGGCCCGCAGTCCTCAAGCAGGTCTTCGCCGCCGTCCCGGCGGACGCTGTCGCGGCCCCGGGGCAGTTCCGGGGGACCGCCGTCATGGGGGAGCAGTCGGCGCACTGGGACCTCGCCGTCACCGGCGGGCGGGCGCCGCTGCGGCCGCTGCGGCCCGCGGTTCTCTACCGGGCGCCGCTGCCGCGCACGAAGCTGGTCGCGAGCGTCCCCGATGGCCAGGTCACCGGTGTGCTCGAGGTCGGCGGCCAGCCGGTCGGCGTGTCGGGGTGGCGGGGGACCGTCGGCCACAACTGGGGATCCGAGCATGCCGATTCGTGGGTCTGGCTGCACGCCGCTGGGTTCGGCGCCGCCCCGGACGGCTGGCTGGAACTGGTGCTGGCCCGGATCAGGGTTGGCCGGGTCCGCTCGCCGTGGACCGCCTTCGGCGCGCTGAGCCTTGGTGCTGACCGGATGCCTCTGGGCGGCCTGGGCCGGCCGTCCCGGGTCGATGCGCATCCGGGCTGGCTGGTGGCCAGTGTCCGCGCACCGGGAGCCCGGCTTCAGGTCAGCGTGACCACCGGCGATGACGACGCGGTCGTGGTTCGCTACGGTGATCCGTCGGGGGGAAGCCGGGTGGTCAGGCACGCCGCGCGGGCTGCCGTCGACCTGGCGGTGCGCCGCCCCGGCGGTCCTGAGCTCATCCTGTCCAGCAGCCATGCCGCCTATGAGTACGGCACCAGCCAGGGCCTGCCCGGGGCCGCCCCGCAGCCCCTGCCTGCGGGCTGAACCGCGGGCCGAGAGGGGCGGCGACGGCGCGAAGCGGCCTCGGCCGGTGTTTCGCGGCGGGTGGCCGGTCAGTGACTGCCCGCGCTGCGCACGGGTTGACGCCATCACCCCTTGACCGACTTCATCCCTCGGTCAAGGCTGGGGCAGGATCAGCGATGAGGAGACTTGTCCGGAACTGCGCTGCGCCGGGGGACATGACCGCCACCAGGCGATGGGCTATGGTGGATTCACTGCATACACTCGAAAGAGGCTCGATGTCGATGACCTCACTGAAGCTCCCGCCCGAGGCACGGAGGCTGGACAGTGCGCCCTTGTCGGAGCACGTCTACCAGGTGATCCGGGACGCGATCTGCGACGGTGTGATCAAGGAGCATGACCACCTGGTCCAGAACCAGCTGGCCGAGCAACTGGAAGTCTCGCGGACTCCCGTGCGCGACGCGCTGCTCCGGCTGGCCCAGGAGGGCCTCGTCCGCGCGGTGAGCGCCCGCGGGTTCGTGGTGAAGGCGCTGACCCCCACCGACATCCTGGAGATCTACGAGGTGCGGACGTTCCTGGAGATCCCCGGCAGCATCTCCGCCCTCCCGTTCGTCACCGACCGGCATGTAGCCAAGCTGGAGGAGATCAACCGCGGGATCGCGACCTCGCCCATCGACGCCTCCATCGCCTACGACCTCAACCGGGATTTCCATGCGGTGCTGCTGGAGATCGGCACCAACCGGCTGATCCAGCGCACGCTGGCCGACCTGTGGGAGCTGCCGGTGAGCCGCCGGGTCTTCCGGCACCACGTGACCAACCAGTTCGATGCCGAGGCCATGGCCAATGGGCACCTCGCGATCATCGAGGCGGTCGCCGCGCGCTCGGCGGAGCGGCTGCGGGCCGCCCTGCTCGATCACCTGGAGGAGGCCCGCCAGGAGGCGAGCACCTGGCTGACCGCGGACGCGCTGGTGGCGGGGAAGCCTTGACCGCTCAGCGCCGGGCCCTGGTGATGGCGGCAGTCCGCACCCCCATGGGCCGGTTCGGCGGGTCGCTGGCCCAGATCCGGGTGGATGACCTCGCGGCCGAGGTGATCCGCGCCGCTACGGCCCGCGCGGGCCTGCCGCCCGGCCAGGTGGACGAGGTCTTCGCCGGGACGGTCAATGCCTCCGGCGAGGCGATGGGCAACCTGGCCCGGTTCGCTGCCTTGCTGGCCGGCCTGCCGACCAGCGTGGCCGGCGTCACCATGAACCGCTACTGCGGGTCTGGCCTTTCCGCCGTGAATGCCCTGGCTCACTCGATCTCGTTCGGGTCAGCCGGCGCCGGGGTGGCCGTGGGGGCCGAAGTGATGAGCCGCTCCACCTGGCCCGTCGCTATCCCGGTCGGCCAGAAGTACCCGGGGCCGCTGGTGGGCCGCAACGCGATGTGGAGCGGGGCCGGCGGACCGCAGCACCCGGCGCTCGAAGCGGACGGCACCATGATCGAGATGCCCGAGGGTGCCCAGCTGGTGGCGGATAAATTTGGCTTCAGCCGCGTATCGCTGGACGCGCATGCGCTGGCCAGTCACCAGCGGGCGGCGCAGGCCTGGGACAGCGGCCGGTTCGGCGACGAGGTGCTGGCCATCCCGGCCCCGCGCGGCTCCTTCGAGGTCGACGAGACGTTCCGGCGGGACACCAGCCTTGAGTCCCTGGGCCGCCTGGCCGGCTACTACGACGGGTGTCCCGACATCACCGCGGGCAACGCCTCACCGGTCTCCGATGGGGCCAGCGCACTTGTCCTGGCCGACCCGGACGTCGCCAGGACCCTGGACGCGCAGCCGTTCGGCGAGATCGTGGCCACCGCGTCGGTCGGCGTGGATCCGGCGCTGTTCTCCGTCGGGCCGGTCGCCGCGGTGCACAAGCTGCTCGCCCGGACCGGGCTGTCCCTGGACGACATTGGCCTGTTCGAGATCAACGAGGCGTTCGCATCGCAGATGCTGGTCTGCATCGATCAGCTCGGCCTGGACCCGGACCAGGTCAACGTGAACGGCGGGGCGATCGCCCTGGGGCACGCGCTGGGGAACTCCGGCAGCCGGATCATGGTGACGCTGGTGCACGAGATGCGCCGCCGCGCGGTCCGCTACGGCATCGCCGCGCTCTGCGTCGGGGCCGGGCAGGGCATCGCCACGCTGGTGCGGAGCCTCGACGCCTTATGGACGCACCCGCCACTGACCTCACCGGGCCGGGCTGGCTAGCGGCCGCCGCCGACCGTGGTGAGGTGCACACCGTCCGGCTGGGCTGGGCCGACCGGCTGGGCGGCTGGCGGGGAAAGCGGATGCCGGTGCGCGAGTTCCTCAGCCGCGCGCCGATGTCGATGGGCTTCTGCGATGGCATGATCGTCTGCGATGTGCAGTGCGACATCATCGAGGCGACGCCGTTCTCCAACTACTCGACCGGCTACCCGGACCTGCACGTGCACTTCCATCCGGACCTGGCCCGGCCGGCGGCCTGGGCGCCGGGCTAGGCGTTCGTCTTCGGGGTGCCGCGGGACGCGGCCGGGCGGCTGCTCGACGTGGCCCCGGCCGCGGTGCTGGCCACGGTGCTGCGGCGGCTGGCTGAACTGGCCGTGCGGGTGACGGTGCGCGCCTCGCTCGCCGGGGCCGCGCTGCCCCGTCATGGCCGGCCGGCCGGCCCGCCCGGCGCTGCGCTGCCCGATGGCAGCTCGGCCGCCTCGGTCGGCGTGGCCGTACTGGAGGGCCTTGCGGCCAGCGGGCTGCCCGCGACCAGCGTCCGCAGCGGCCTGGATCCAGGGTCATTCGTGCTCGGGCTCGGCCCGGCCGCCGTGGCTGAGCTGGCGGAGGCACTGGTGGTGGCGAAAAGCGCAGCCCGGGAGATCGCCGGAGCGCGCGGGCTGGAAGCCGTCTTCATGACGCTGCGCCCCGGGGCGGCTGACGCCTCGCTGCTGGAGCTGGACGTCACGGTAACGGGCGGGCCGGTGCTGAACCCCGATGCGCTGCAGCGCCGGATCGACGCCGTTCGCCCGCTGCTGTTTCCCTCGGTAACCGCGATGAAGGCCCGGCCGCCTGCCGTGCACGTGGCCGGGGGCCTGGACGGGACGCAGCGGGTGCTGGCCTGGGCCAGCAGCGAGGCGGACCCGGGCACGGCGCTCGCCGCCGCGCTCGCCGCCATCGGCTCGCTGGCCGAGGCCGGCTCGCTGGCCGAGGCCGGGCCGCTGGCGGAGGCCGGGCCGCTGGGCTCGCCGGCCGCCGCGACCACGCGACCAGCCATCAGGGACCTGCGGGACGCGGCCGCGATGGCTGACCACCCGTGGGTGACCAGCTGGCTGGGCGCACCGTTCCTGGACAACGCGATCCCCTTGTTCGAGCACGAGGCCGAGCTGTTCCAGGCCGCGCTGACCGACTGGGAGATCGCCCGCTACTGGAGCGCGTCGTGACCGGCCCGCGGTGGGTGGACGTGTACTGGAGCGACCTGGTCGGCCGCTGCCGGTTCGTCCGGGTGGCCGCTGGCGCGGCCGCGGATGGGATCCGGCTGCCGCGGTCCCTGGTCGCGGCCGGATTCTCCGGCCCGGGCCCGGAGCCGGGCGAGGTCCTGCTGCGTCCTGACTGGAGCTCGGCCCGCCCGAACCCGTGGGATGGCAGCGCGCAGGTCGTCCTCGGGGACCTGATGGCTCCCGACGGCCAGCCCGACGCTTCGTGCTCCCGTTCCGCGCTGCGCGCTGTGCTGGACGGGGCCGCCGGGGACGGCCTGGAGATCCAGGCCGCGGCCGAGCTCGAGTTCTACCTGATCAACCCAGCGACCCGGCGGCCGATCTACGACGAGATCAACCAGTACAGCCTGACCAAGGGCTCCGAGCTTGAGTTCCTGCTGCATGACGTGCGCGAGCGGCTGGCGGTCCTGGGCATCCCGATCGAGGCGGTCAACCCCGAGTACGCCGGCGGCCAGGCTGAGGTCAACATCAAGTACACCGAGGCGCTCGCCGCAGCTGACCGGGCCGTGCTGACCCGTCACCTGGTCCGCGAGATGGCCCGATCGCACGGGCTGGACGCCACGTTCATGGCTAAGCCGTGGACCGAGCAGGCGGGCAGCGGCATGCACCTGCACCAGAGTGTCTGGCGGCGGCCCGGCAGGTCGGCCGGCGGCGGCCCGGCCAACCTGTTCCATGCGGCGGGCCAGCTCAGCCCCGAAGGGCATGGGTACGTCGCCGGGCTCATCCGGTACATGCGCGAGCTTGTGCTGCTCGGCTCGGCGACCCCGAATGCCTACCACCGCCGGGCTGACTACTCCTTCGCGCCGACCAGGATCTGCTGGGGGGCCGACAACCGGACGCTCGCCGTCCGGGTGATCACCGGCAGCGAGGGATCGACCCGCGTCGAGCAGCGCGACGCCGCCGCCGACTGCAATGTCTACCTCGCGATGGCCGGGCAGTTCGCCGCCGGGCTCGCCGGGCTCGCGGCCGGCTGGTCACCTCCCGACCCGGTGACCGGCAACGCATACACCCGCGCGGACCTGCCGCTGCTGCCTGAGTCGTTCCCGGAAGCCGTCGACCTGCTGGCCTCGAGCGAGCTGGCGCGCACGGCGCTGGGCCCGGTCATCGACGCTCTGCTCGGGGTGCTGCGCCCGGAACGGACGGTACTGGTGACCAGCAGCACCGACTGGGAGAGAGACCGGTACATGTCGGTCGTCTGAGCTTGTTTCGGCTTGTCCGGGCACTGGAAAGACGGCAGCCGGAGCTATTGCACTCAGTGAATTCACGGGATACGCTTCCCGGAAGCCGCCGCCCGGCCCGTGCTATGGGTGGCAATCCACCAGGGAGTCCGAGAGGAGTCCATGACGATGAGCGCATCCCGCCCCGTGGTCTGCTACACCGACGTGGGCGGGACCTTCACCGACTGCTTCGTCGTCACCGAGAACGGTGAGTTCGCGCTCGGGAAGGCGCCCACCACCCCCGCCGACATCGCGGAAGGCTTCCACGCCGCACTGCGGATGGCCAGGGAACACCTCGGCCTCACCGAGCAGGAATTCCTCGGCGGCCTGGAGGTGATCGGGTACGGGGCGACCACTGTGCTCAACGCGCTGCTCACCCGCACCGGGGGTAAGCCGGGCGTACTGATCACCCGTGGTTTCGAGGATCTGCTGACAATGGAGCGCGGGAAGCAGAGCTGGGTCACCCTGTCCCGGGTTGACCGCATCCACCCGGTGACGCACCGCCGCCAGGCGCCGCTGGTGCCGCGGGGGCGGGTACGCGGAGTGGGCGAGCGGATCAACTCGGTGGGCGCCGAGATGATCCCGCTGCGCGAGCAGGACGTGCTCAGCGGGGTGGACCAGCTGCTGGCCGCCGGGGCGGACTCGCTCGTGGTGGTCTTTCTCTGGTCGTTCCTGAACGACGGGCACGAGCGGCGGGCCAAGGAGATCATCGAAGCCGAGCTGGCCCGCCGTGACCTCTCCGGCATGCCGGTCTTCATCTCCAGCGAGATCAGCCCCACCCTGCGGGAGCTGCCCCGCGCGAACGCCACGACGATCGAGGCCTACGCCGGCCCGTCCACCCTGCGGGCCCTGGCCAAGCTCGAAGGCGACCTGAAAGCCAACGGGTTCACCGGCGACCTCCAGGTCATGCAGTCGGCGGGCGGCCTGGCGCCCGCCCGCCACGTGCGTGCGGTCGACACTGCGATGTCCGGCCCCGTGGGCGGGGTGGTCGGCACCCGCTTCATCGGCGAGCTCTACGGCTTCGACGACCTGATCAGCACCGACGTCGGGGGCACCAGCTTCGACGTCGGCCTCGTCTCCGGCGGCTTCATCGGCATCGACCGCGAGCCGGTGCTGGCCGGCCTGCTGCTGTCGCTGCCGATGATGGAGGTCCACTCGATCGGGGCCGGCGGCGGGACGATCAGCCGGATCGACGCGCTCACCGGCCGGCTGGTCGTCGGGCCGGAGTCCGCCGGAGCGATTCCGGGGCCGGTCTGCTACCGCAAGGGCGGCACCGAGCCGACGGTGACCGATGCCAATCTGGTGCTCGGCTACCTCAACCCGGCCGGGCTGCTCGGCGGCACGGTAGACCTCGACGCCGGCTCGGCCGCGGACGCGATCCGCACGAAGATCGCCGAACCGCTGGGCCTGAGCGTCGAGGAGGCCGCGCTCGGGATCCGCCGGGTGATCGACACCCGGATGAAAGAGGCCGTCTCCGGCCTGGTCTCCCTGCGCGGCAGCCGGATGGAGGACTACGCGCTGCTCGGCTTCGGCGGGGCAGGCCCGGGGCATCTGTGCGGGTACAGCGAAGGGCTCCCGCTCAAGGCGGTGCTCACGTTCCCCTACGCGGCCACGTTCACCGCGTTCGGCGCGGCCAGCGCCGACTATGAGCACCACTACCATCGCGCCGTCAACGTCGTCGTCCCGCCATCGGCCGGCGACGACGCGCTCGCTGACGTGGGCCGGCGGATCACCGCGGCCTGGGTCCGGCTCGAGGAGCAGGCCGTCGAGCAGATGGAGCGCGAGGGCTTCGCCCGGGATGAGATCTCGCTGCGGCACCTGGCGATGGTGCGGTACGGCAAGCAGCTCAACGACCTCATCACCCCCATGCCGATCTCGCGCGCGCACACCGCTGGCGACGTGCGGACGGTGCTGGCCGCCTTCGAGGACCTGTACGCCCGGGTGTACGCCAAGGGCGCCCAGTTCCCGCAGGCCGGCTTCGAGATCTTCGAGGTCGGGCTGGTCGCGGCGGCGCACAAGGTCAAGCCGTGGCTGGTGAAGAGCCCGCTGGCGGACGAGGACGCCCGCGAGGCCCGGTACGACGAGCGGCCCGCCTTCTGGCAGGGCGAGTGGCGGCCGACCCAGCGTTACGACTGGGACCTGCTGCGGCCGGGAAATGTGGTGCACGGGCCGGCCGTCGTCGAGGCGCTGACGACCACCCTGGTCGTCCCCCCGTCGCGGACCGCCCGGGTCGACGAGTACCGAACCGTGTGGATCGAGGAGTGAGCATGTCTGCGGACATCGAGAGCCAGCTGCCGACGGCCGGATCGGCGCCGCCACTGACGCTCAAGGAACGGCTCGTCATCACCGAGCGCGGCATCCTCGAGACCGGCTACTACGAGGCGGACCTGTCGCTCAAGGAGAGCGACCCGATCACCTTCGAGGTGCTGTTCACCCGGCTGCTGCAGACGCTGACCAACGCACGCGAGGTGGCGCTGTCCATCTCGGCCTCGCCGTCCACCCGCGAGCAGGGCGAGATCATTTTCGGCCTGTACACCCGCGAGGGCGACGCGATCTGCCTGTCCACCGGGCTGATGATCCACGTGCACACGATGAGCCGCGCGATCAAATGGATGATCCAGAACGACTACGAGACGCTGGTCGGCTTCGACGAGGGCGACTACTTCTTCAACAATGACTCGTTCATCGGCGGCGGCCACCCATCGGACCAGATGCTCATCACCCCGCTGTTCATCGACGGCCGTCTCGAGGGCTGGGTCGGCGGGCTGACCCATGTGACCGAGACCGGGGCCGTCGAGCCCGGTGCCATGGGCAGCTCGTTCACCAGCCGTTTCGCGGAGGGCCTGATCATGCCCTGCGTGAAGATCGGATCCGGCGACACGCTGCGCAAGGACCTCGACATCCTGGTCGACCGCGGCGTGCGGAGCTCGACCTCCTGGCTGGCCGACAACCGGGCCAAGCTCACCGGGAACATGATCGTCCGGGAAAAGCTCAAGGAGATCGTGGCCGACGTCGGGCTGGCTTTCTACCGGAAGATCAGCCGCGAGTACATCGAAGACACCATGCGCGCGACCAGGGAGAAGGTGCGGCGCTCGCTCTTTCCCGGCCGGTACCGCGAGGTGGCCTGGCGCGGGGTGACCCTGCCCGGCCAGGAAAGCCTGCTGCACAGTCCCTGCGAGCTGGTCATCACCAGGGACGGCCGCCTTGAACTGGACTACGACGGCCTGCCGTCCGCCCGGCGCCAGCCGTTCCAGGCGACGCTGCCGCTGTTCGAGGGGATGCTCTTCAACGGCCTGATCCAGAACGTCTTCTACGACCTGCGGTACAACGACGGCACGTTCCTCGCCGTCCGGCTGAACGTGCCGCTGGGCAGCGCGTGCAACCCGGACAACATCCAGCTCCCGACCACGCTGTGGGGCCCGGCGTACGGCGGGATGCAAGCCTGCGCCCAGGCGGTGTCGCGTGCCTACTACGCGCAGGGCTACCGCGAGGAAGTGCACGCATCAGGCCCGCTCACCAGCGGCAACCTGGCCGGGGGGGTTGACCAGTACGGGCGCCTCTTCGGCAGCCAGTGCTTCGAGTTCGCCTCGTCCGGCATGTACGCGACCAGCTTCATGGACGGCCTGGACACCGCATTCTCCGACTTCAACGCCGAAGGGGATATGGGCGACGCGGAGGTCTGGGAGCAGCAGATGCCGCAGATCTGGCTGGCCCGCGAGATCCGGCGGGACGGCGGCGGCTTCGGGAAGTTCCGCGGCGGCAACGGGATCCACTCCCTCTACCTGATCCCGGAGGGGACCGAGATGGAGATGGGCTCGTTCGGGTCACCGCCGATCTTCTCGACGGCCGGGCTGATGGGCGGGTACCCGGCGGCCTCGCTGCGGGTCTGGGTGGGCCGGAACACGAACCTGAGCCAGATGCTCCGCGAGGGACGTGACCTGCCGAACGGCGAAGGGCTGCATACCGCGCCGCCGGACTTCGTCAGCGAGGTCGAGGCCGACTGGGAGTACGTGCCCGGCCAGAATTACCCGGCGCGGGCGCTGCCCCCCGAGTCGCTGTTCTCAGTGGTCAGCGGGGACGGCGGCGGGTACGGTGACCCGCTGGAACGCCGGCCGGACGAGGTCCTGCGCGACGTGCTGGACGGCCTGTCCAGCGAGCGCACGGCGCTTGACGTCTACGCAGTCGTGTTCACCAGGGACGGTGCCGGGCTGATCGACGGCGTCGACGCCGCGGCGACCGCCGCGCTGCGCACGCGGCACCGCACCGACCGGCTGGCCCGCGCCGTCCCGGCCCGGGAGTACAAAGCCAGGGTCCGTGAGCGGCTGATCGCTGGAGACATCCCGCCGCCGGCCGCCGCGCTCTACCGTGACGTGCTGCGTTTCTCGGCCAAGTGGGCCGCGGAGTTCCGCACCTTCTGGGATCTTCCCGACGATTACGAGGTGCCCGGATGACCAGTTACCCGTCGCAGATGATCAGGGATCTGCTGGAGGGGACGCTACCGCTGGACGAGGTCGCCCGGCTGCAGCGCGACAAGGACACCGATCGCTTCGCCATCGTGCTGGAGCTGGAGCAGGCCAGGGTGGCCTGGGACGACCGGATCCTCGTCCCGCTGCAGGAGAGCCTGTATGTGGTCGAGCGCAGCGACGGGGCCCGGGTGGTCAAGTGCCGGTGCGGTCAGGAGTTCGGCGATTACCGGCAGAACTGGAAAGAAGAGGCCGCCGTCTACGAGCGCCATCCCCAGGACGGCGTGGTCTACCTGAAGTACAAGGGCGCCGACCCGGCCTGGCAGCTGCTGCGCGAGTTCTACTGTCCGGGCTGCGGCGTGCAACTGGACGTCGAGCCGGTTCCCGTCGGTTACCCGTTCGTCTTCAACTTCCTGCCCGACCTCGACGAATGAGCGGTCAGCGGCGGCCTCGGATCGCCATCTCCTGCGGCCGGGCCGGGGTGCCGGTGGACGCGGGCGTGCTGCCGTCCTATTACCTCGGCGAGGGGTACCCGCGGGCAGTCGCGGCGGCCGGCGGCATCCCGCTGATCCTGCCGTGCGTGCCAGGCCAGGAAAGCGAGCTCGCGGCGGTATCCCTGGACGGCATGGACGGGCTGCTGCTGGCCGGCGGCACCGACATCCATCCGCAGAGCTACCGCCGCGGATACGACCCGGCGCTGACCCATGACCCTGATCTGGTCCGGGACCGGTTCGAGCTGGCCTTGATATCCGCGGCCCGGGAAAGGGCGCTGCCGGTACTCGGGGTATGCCGGGGCTTCCAGATCCTGAACGTCGCCTACGGCGGGTCGCTGTCCCAGCACCAGCCGCATACCAGCGCGCGCGCCGTCGGGTCACCGGACCTGCGGATCGAGGAGACCGACGTCACGCTGGATGAGTCCTCTCACCTGTCCGGCGTGCTGGGCGCGGCCAGCACCACCGTGTACTGCATTCATCATCAGGCCATCGACGAGGTGGGGGCGGGACTGCGCATCGTCGGGCAGGCCGCCGACGGCACGGTCGAGGCCATCGAGGACGCCTCGGGCGCCGAGGTCCTCGGCGTTCTGTGGCACCCGGAGCAGATGCTGGACAACGCCGGCTCCCGCGCGCTCTACGGCGCGTTCGTCGCGCAGGCAGCGGCCCGGTGACGGCCGCGCCGCCCCCGCTGCAGGGGATCAAGGTCGTCGACTTCTCCCGGCTGTTCGCCGGGCCGTACGCGACGATGACCCTCGCTGATCTCGGCGCCGAGGTACTGAAGGTCGAGTCGCCCGCCGGTGATGACGCCCGCGGGTTCGGGCCGCCGTTCCTCGGCGGCGAGGGCATGAACTACATGGCGCTGAACCGCAACAAGCGTTCGATCGTCCTGGACCTGAAGAAGGACGGCGGGCTGGCGGTGGCTCGCCGGCTCACCGCCGATGCGGACGTCGTGGTGGAGAACTTCCGGCCGGGCGTCGCGGAGAAGCTGGGCATCGGCTACGACGACCTGGCGCCGGCCAATCCCGGCCTGGTCTACTGCTCCATCAGCGGATTCGGCCGGGCCGGCGAGTACTCCGGCCGGCCGGCCCTCGACATCATCCTGCAGGCCATGACGGGGGTGATGGACCGCCAGGGGAACGGCGGCGACCCCCAGATGCTGGTGGTGACGGTGGCCGACACCTACGCCGCCGCGCTCGCGGTCCAGTCGGTGCTCGCCGCGCTGATCGCGCGCTCGCGGGACGGCCGGGGGCAGCGGGTGGAGGTGACACTGCTGGAGGCGCTCATCGCGGCCCAGGGCTACCGGATCATCAGCCCGGCCGGCCGCACGATGCTCCCGGCGATCGACGACACCTGCCCGTACCAGGCGTTCGCCGGCTCCGATGGCGTGTGGTTCGTCATCGCCGTCGTCAGCACCAGCAACTGGACCGCGCTGTGCGCGGCAACCGGCCTGGCCGCGCTGGCCGGCCGCGAGGACCTGGCCAGCAACGCCGGGCGGGTCGCGGCCCGCGCCGAGGTGATCGGGCAACTGGACCAGGTGTTCCGGACCCGGCCTGCCGCTGAATGGCTGCGGATCCTGCAGGACACGGGGTGCCCTGCAGCCCGGTGCGCAAAGTGGAAGACCTGATGGAGGACTCTCATGTGCTGGGACGAGGCACCGTGGTCGAGGTGGACCACCCCACCGCGGGACGGCTGAAGACGATGGGCAGCGCACTGCACCTCGACCACACCCCGGTCCGGACCGGCGGCCCGGCGCCGCGGCAGGGCGAGCACACCGAGCAGATCCTGCGCGAGCACGGTTACCGCAGCGAGGACATCACCCGGCTGCATGACGCCGGCGCCATCAGCGATCCGCCGAGCGCGAAGGAGGAACAGTGAACCGACTGGCGGGCAAGGTAGCCCTGATCTCCGGCGGTGCCCGCGGTCAGGGGGCCTCGCACGGACGGATCTTCGCGCAGGAAGGGGCCAGGGTCGTCCTGGGCGACGTGCGAGACGAGCTGGGTGAGTCGACGGCGGCCCAGCTGCGCGACGAAGGGCTGGACGTGCACTACGTGCACCTGGATGTGGCCAGCGCCGCGCAGTGGGCGGCGGCGGTGGACTACGCCCAGCAGACCTGCGGCCAGCTCGACGTGCTGGTCAACAACGCTGGCATCGTGGGCAGCATGGCCGGGGTGGTGGACGAGACCGAGCAGTCGTGGGCCGACACCATCGCGGTGAACCAGACCGGGGTGTGGCTGGGCATGAAATACGCGATCCCGGCCATGCGCGCGGCCGGCGGCGGCTCGATCGTGAACACCTGCTCGATCTGGGGCGTCGTGGGGGCCGAAACCTACATCGCGTACCAGGCATCCAAGGGGGCGGTCCAGCTGATGACCAAGAGCGCGGCGCTGACCTACGTGGCTGACAACATCCGGGTGAACAGCGTGTGCCCGGGGCTGGTGATGACCCCGCTGGCGGAAGAGGAGGGGGAGGAGTCGAACGCCGCGGTGATCGCCGCCACCCCGATGGGCCGCGGCGCGCAGTCGGCGGAGATCTCCTGGGGGGTGCTGTACCTCGTGTCCGACGAGGCGAGCTACGTGACCGGCACCGAGCTGGTCATTGACGGCGGGTTCCTGGCGCAGTAGGCGCTGGTCACCGTGTCGGGCCTCGGGCTGGGAAGCGAAGGGCGTGTCCTTGGCATGCCCGGCGGCAGCCAGCCGGGCGGGGCCGGGCTGACCGCGCCAGCGCTGCTGGTCGACTTCGGCAGCACGTTCACGAAGCTGATCGCGGTCGACTCCCGGTCGGGCGTGCTGGTCGGCTCGGCGCAGCACCGGACCACGGTCGAGTCCGATCTGATGGATGGCTTCTCCGCCGCCCTCGGGCAGTTGCAGGCGGCGGGGGTGGCGGCCGCGGGAGCCGGCCCGGTGCTCGGCTGCTCCAGCGCGGGCGGCGGCCTGCGGGTGGCCATCGCCGGACTCGAACGTGACCTGACGGCCGAGGCCGCCAGGCAGGTCGCGCTAAACTCCGGCGGCCGGATCGTCGCGATCATCACCCGGGCGGGCAGCACGTCGCTGGCGGCTGAGGTGCGGCAGTCGGCCGCGGATCTCGTCCTGCTGGTGGGCGGCACTGACGGCGGTGACGAGAGGTTCGTGGTCGAGGCCGCGCGGTCGCTCGCCGCCGCCGGCGGCGTCGGCCGCCCCGTGGTGTTCGCCGGGAACACATCAGCCCGCGCGCAGGTCGCCGCGGCGCTGGACGGCGGCGGGGTTATCTGGCGCGCGGCCCCGAACGTGCTGCCCGAGATCGGGCGGGTCGAGGTGGACGGCGTCCAGTCCGTCATCCGCGAGGCTTTCATCGAGCACGTCATCAAGGGCAAGCGGCTCAGCGCGGCCGACCGGTTCCGCGAGATCGTGGCGCTGCCCACCCCGGACGCGGTTCTTGAGGCGGTCAAGCTGGTGGCGCGCGGCCAGGCCAGCCTGCGCGGCCGGGCTGGCGCTGAGAGCCGGGCTGGCGC
>CAYPQM010000023.1:0-36469 GCA_964412845.1 uncultured Streptosporangiaceae bacterium | reverse complement strand
ATCCTGGTCGTCGATGTCGGTGGCGCGACCACCGACGTGTACTCCTGCCTGTCCGCCCGCAACGCGGCCGCCAGCCGGTCCGGCTCGCTGGTCCCCGCGGCACCGGTGGCCCGGACCGTCGAAGCTGACCTGGGACTGCGCTGGAGCGCTGAGGGCCTGGTCGCTGCCGCGCGTGAGCGCCGGCTGGTCACCGGCGCGGAGGCGGACCGGCTGGGTGGCGCCGCTGCGCACCGGGCGGCCGACCCCGGGTTCTCCCCGGAGACGCCGCAGGAGGCCCGCGACGACCTGGCTCTGGCCAGGCTCGCGGTCGTGGTCGCGATCTCCCGGCACGCCGGGCGGGACACAGTCGTGCTGACCCCGGCCGGAGCGGATTTCCGCCGCACCGGCCGGGACATCCGGGGGATCCGGACGGTCGTGCTGACCGGCGGTGTGTTCCGGGCCAACGCCGGCCATGACCTGCGCGGCTTCCTGGACGGTGCCTTCGCCCAGTTCGACCGGCGGCGTGAGCTGGTGCCGGCACAGGTCCGGGTCATCGCCGACTCGCGCTACATCCTGGCGGCCGCGGGCCTGCTCAGCGTCCGGTCACCGGAGCTCGCGCTGCGCCTGGTGGCGACCACCTACGGCACGTTCTCCAGGAGGACCGATGACTGATCCCTTCGAGCCTGGCACGCTGCTTCCGGACGACCTGCCGAACGGGATGGACCTGGTCCGGGCTGGACGTGCGCGTGCCGAGCGGATACCTGAGGTCCAGCTGCGCTACGCGCGGGAGCGCGGCGTCGCGTCCGACCGCGCGTACAAGGAGCGCTGCCGCGACTCGGGCGCGCTGACCACCTACATCAACCTGGGCTACAAGACCTGGGCGCAGACGCGCGACGTGCTGCGCAGCGTGCAGGCCAGGGGACGCACCCTGGGCTACGCCCTGGACCGGGTCTCGCTGATCCCGGACCGGCGGATGGGCCTGCCTCCTGACCTGCGCGAGCAGGCACTGGGCGAGACGGGCCTGATGATGTACACCCCGCAGGACTGGGCCGGGGCCGGCCAGGACGTGGACATCGCGCCGATCTGGAATGACCACAACCTCGGCAGCCCGGCGGCTGTCGTCAACACCGAGGCCGCGCTGAGCGCGGGTTTCGGCTATATCGGCAACATGGCGCAGCACAACTACGGATACCCGCTCTGGGATGACGATGTCACGCAGATGGCCAGGACCGTCGAGGCCATGGGGATGATCGCGCAGCGCAAGGCCTCCGGGACCGTGCTGGAGTCCTACATCGAAGACGGCTACTGCGCTGGCTTCCACGACCTCGCCACCTCGCTGGGCTGGTGCATGTTCCACCGCTACATCGTCGAGGACCTGGTCGGCGCCGCGCACAGCCAGAGTTACGGCTCCACGTTCCAGGACCCGCTGCTCAAGCAGGCGTTCGGCCTCGCCCTGCAGGAGATCAACACCCACCGGGTCCCGCCGTCGTTCACCCACGGCGATACCAACTCGTTCTCCCCGGACGGCGACTTCGACCGCAACGCCGCGATCGTGTTCAACGACGTCTATTACACCGCGCTGCGTGAACTCAGGTTTCCTTCCGGCGGCGCGCTGCACGCGACCCCGGTGTCTGAGGCACTGCGGATCCCGACCGAGGACGAGCTGGTGCAGTCGCTGGTCATCGCGTCCGAAGCGGTGAACCGGGCCCGGTCCACCATGGCGCTGATGGACTGGCGGCCCGTCCTGGAACTCCGGGACACCATCCTGGCCGGAGGCAGGCGGTTCTTCGCCAAGCTCATGGCCGGGCTGCAGGCCCTGGGCGTCGACACCGCCGACCCGCTCCAGCTCATCCTGGCTACCCGCCGGATCGGCGGGTCACGGATGGAAGAGCTGTTCGGCGTCGGCGAGCCCGACTCCAGCTATCCGCGAGGCTTCACGCCGGTGGTCGCGACCGACACGGTACGGCGCCTGATGTCCAATGTCGACGTCGTGCTCCGCGATATCCGCGCGGATGGCGCTCCTGACTTGTCTGGCCTGCGCGTCGTGACGGCATCCGGCGATATCCACGAGTACGGGCTGTTCGTCGTCTCCAAGGTGCTGTCCGACCTCGGCGCGAAGGTCGTGGACCTCGGCACGAGCATGTCGTCGCCGGACATCGCCAAGGTGGCGGTCGAGACCGCGGCTGATGTGGTGGCCGTCAGCACCTACAACGGGATGGCGCTCAGCCTCGGCCGCCAGTTGCTCGACGAGCTGCACCGCCGTCACGTGGCGCCGGCCGTCTACCTCGGTGGCCGCCTGAACGAGGATCTCGAAGGCCAGAGCGCGGCCGACGTCAGCGGGCAGCTTGAGCAGCTCGGCATCACGGCCTGCCGCACGCTGCAGGCCATGGTGCAGGGGCTGCGCGAACGATTCGTGACCGGGCCCGTTTCCACTCGATGACCAGGAGGCATGGTGAGCGACAGCAAGAGCGCGGTAGTAACCGGAGGAGGGTCAGGGATTGGGGCGGCGGTGGCCGCGGCGTTGCACGCGGCCGGATATGGCGTCACCATCGCCGGCCGCCGCGCGGATGTGCTGGAGAAGACGGCTCAGCAGCTGCGCGACGCGGCTGGCGGCTCACCGGCACAGGTCCGCACCCAGGTGACGGACGTGGCGCAGACCGATCAGGTGACGGCGCTGTTCGATCAGCACGTGGCGCATTTCGGCCGGGTCGACGCCCTCGTCACAGCAGCGGCGGCCTATGAGCCGGTCCCCTTCCTCGACCTGACCCGCGAGTCCTGGGACGCCACCATGGACGTCGCGCTGACCGGATCGGTGCTCGCCGCAGTCGAGGCGGCCCGGCACATGAAGGCCGCGGGGGGCGGGCGCATCGTGCTCTTCTCGTCCATCAACGGCTTCCACTCCGAGCCCGAGTCGGTGCACTACAGCGCGGCCAAGGCCGCGATCATCAGTGTCGCCAAGACGCTCGCGGTCGACCTGGCCGGCACCGGGGTCATCGCCAATGCGATCGCGCCCGGCTGGGTATACACGCCGATGACCGCCGAGTTCGTCGACCAGACCACGACCGAGCAGCTCCGGCGGGTCAACACGCTGGGCCGCGCGGGGCGCCCGGAGGAGATCGCTGGTGTCGTCTGCTACCTGGTGACCGAGGCGCCAGAGTTCCTGGTCGGAACGACGATCTTCGTTGATGGCGGCCAGACCGCGCTTGCGCCGATGCCCTGATCTGGATGTGCTGAGACTGCTGGTGCGAGTGGGATCAGCCGCAAGACGGCGCTGGGGTTCTGTCTACGAAAGAGCGGCCGACCGGCGCGTGACGGTGGACGAGGACCGGCCCCGCCAATGGCAGAACGCGCGGCCGGGCGGCATTTTCTGGCCGGTCCGGCGGTGTGCCGGGGCCAGACGTCCGGGGTGGGCGCAAGCCTGCCGCCACTGCCCGGCCGCCGACCCGGCTGCCGGGCAGAATCCTGTCTACGTTTTCTGAGCCTGCCACCCTGCCGGGGCAGGTCACAGCAGGGCTGGCCCGCAGCGGGGGCGAAACTTCTGACGGCGAAACTGAGTCCTCGCTGAGTCCTATCCGAGACCGGCAGAGTGCTTGCGCATACGCGGTATTCACCGTATGTTCTGCACACAAGCAGTCCATCGGGGTCTGCGCTGGGGTGGGTGCATCCGCGGAGAAGAGGAGCGTTGACGATGGATCGGCGACGACAACTCATACGGGGGGCCAGCGCGCAGGACAGATCGAGGCCGACGGACTCCGGTCAGCCGGACGGCTTCGCCCGGCGGGACTTCCTGCGCTACGCCGCGGCGGGCGCCACTGTGCTCGGCGTCGGCTCCGCGCTGGCTGGCTGTGGCGGGTCGACCGCATCGTCCAGCCCGTCAAGCTCAGCGGCGGCCGGCCAGCCCAAGCGCGGCGGCACGCTCACGCTCGGCGCGCAAGGCGGCGCGAGTAACGACAACCTCGACGCGCACAACCCGCTCACCAACGCGGACTACCCGCGCATCTTCGCGTTGTACAGCGCGCTCGTGACGCTCGACAGCAACGCGAAGGTCGTCAACGTGCTGGCCGACGAGATCACGTCCAACAAGGACGCCACCGTATGGACGGTGAAAATCAAGAGCGGCGTCCAGACGCACCGGGGCAAGTCGTTCGGCGCCAAGGACGTGCTGTACAGCCTGCGCCGGATCAGCAATGCCAAGACGCCTTTCCCTGGCGCCGCGGTGCTGACCCCGCTAGACCTGCAGAACGCCAAGGTCCTCAACGCCACGACGCTCCAGCTGCCCTGCAAGACGCCGTTCTCCACCTTCGTCGACTCGCTCATCGACCCGTTCTGCCTGATGGTCCCGGAAGGCTACGACCCCAAGTCGCCCGATGGCACCGGGCAGTTCATGTACAAGAGCTTCACCCCGGGGGTGCGCAGTGAGTTCCCGCGGCACCCCAACTATTTCGAGAACGGCAAGCCATACGCCGACGACCTCATCATCACTGACATCCCCGACGAGCAGAGCCAGGTCAACGCGCTGCTGGGCGGCCAGGTCAACCTGATCAACTTCCTGTCCTCCGACTCCCTCGCCGCGCTGCAAAGCGGCTCGGTCAACGTCGTCATCTCCAAGACCGGCGGATGGAACCCGATCACGATGCGGGTCGATACCGCGCCGTTCAGCGACGTGCGGGTCCGGCAGGCGATGAAGCTGATCGTCGACCGGCCGCAGATGCTGGACCTCGTCTTCGGCGGCCACGGCCGGATCGGCAACGACGTCTTCGGCTACTACGACCCGCTGTATGACCACTCCCTGCCGCAGCGCCACCAGGACATCGCCCAGGCCAAGAGCCTGCTCAAGGCGGCCGGCCACGAGAACCTCACCGTCACGCTGAACACCTCGGCCGGCATCGGCCAGGGGATCGTCAAGACGGCGCAGGTGTTCGCGCAGCAGGCCAAGGCGGCCGGGGTCACCGTGAACGTGAACGCCGTGACCGCGTCGACCTGGTTCGGCCAGGACTACCTCAAGGTGCCGTTCGGCCAGGACTACTGGTTCTACCTGCCCTACCTGGTCAACGTCCCGCAGGTGACCATCCCCGGCGGCGCGTTCAACACGCCGCACTATGACAATCCGGCCTACACCAAGCTGTACCAGCAGGCCCTCGCGACCACCGACGAGTCGACCAAGGCTGACCTGGCCCACCAGATGCAGAAGATTGACTACAACGAGGGCGGGCTGATCATCCCCTATTTCCCGCCGGTCATCGACGCGACGGCCAAGAACGTGCACGGCGTCGTCCAGTCACCGAGCTTCCCGATCAGCAACTACGACTGGGCCTCGATCTGGGTGGACTAGCGAGGTGCGGGCACCCGGCCGCTGGGCGGGGCCCCCGGCGCACGCGGTGAGTCCGGCAGGAAGGAGGCAGCGTGGCTCAGCTGGCACTCGACGGTGCCGCGGTGTCCAGCCGCCGGTGGCGTGACGGTCATCCGATCCTGTGGCTTGCCCTCTCGCGCACCCTGTTCGGGGTGCTCACGCTGCTCGCCGTGTCGGTGATCGTGTTCGCGGCGACCACCGTGCTGCCGGGCAACGCGGCGAAAGCCATCCTGGGCCAGACCGCCACCCCGGCCCGGGTCCGCGCCCTCCAGCTCCAGCTCAACCTCGATCACAGCGTGTGGTACCGGTACTGGGCCTGGCTCACCGACACGGCGCGCGGGAACTTCGGCATCTCCTACGCGGCCCGCATCCCCGCCTGGCAGGTGGTCGGGCCACGGCTGGCCAACTCGGCTGTCCTGGTGCTCCTGGCGGGCGTGATCGGCACGGTGATCGGGGTGGGCCTCGGGGCGCTGGCCGCCGTGCGGCGCGGCGGCCGGGCGGATGACGTGCTCGCCATCGTGTCGCTGGGCGTCACCTCGCTGCCGGAGTTCGTGGTGGGCATCGGCCTGGTGATTGTCTTCGCCACCACCTTCTGGCATCTGCTTCCGGCCGTGTCACTGGTTGCGCCGGGCAGCACGGCGTGGCAGGACCCATCGGTGCTCGTGCTGCCCGGGGCGACCCTCGTGATCGTGATCGTCCCGTACATCCTGCGGATGACCCGGGCGGCCACGATCGAGGCACTCGAGTCCGATTACCTCGAGAACGCCCGGCTCAAGGGATTGAGCCCACGGCGGCTGCTCCTGGTGCACGCCCTGCCGAACGCAATACCGCCCGTCGTCCAGGTGATCGGCCTGAACCTGCTCTACCTCGCCGGAGGCATCGTGGTGGTGGAGACCCTGTTCGCGTTCCCGGGCATCGGCCAGGGCCTGGTCAACGCCGTCGATGACCGGGACGTCCCGGTCATCCAGCTCACCGTGCTGCTGCTGGCCGCGTTCTACGTCTTTGTCAACATCGTCTCCGATGTGGTGTCGCTGCTGGCCAGCCCGCGACGCCGGCTGCCTCGCTCATGAGCCTCACCGCGGACCAGGCCAGCACGCCCGGGGGCAGGACGCGGGTCGACCGCAGGCAGTGGACGCGGCTGCTGGCCGCCGCCAGCTCGGGAGCGCGAGGCCGGCTTGGCCTCGCGCTGACCGCGGTGGTCGTGCTGGCCGCCGCCCTCGGGCCGGTGCTCGCGCCGTACTCGGCCACGCAGTTCGTCACCACCCCGTTCGCCAAGCCGTCGGCGCAGCATCTGCTCGGCGGCGACGACATCGGCCGGGACGTGCTGTCGAGGCTGCTCGCCGGGGGGTGGGTGCTGCTGGTGATGGCGGTGGCGGCCACCGTCATCGGCCTGGTCCTTGGCACCCTGGCCGGGGTGAGCGCGGCGTACCTGCGCGGGCGGTGGGACGGCATCATCATGCGCACGGTTGACATCATTCTCGCGTTCCCCACCATCGTGTTCGCCCTGCTGCTGGTCAGCGTGGTCGGCCCCAAGCTCTGGCTCATCGTGCTGGCCGTGGGAGTCAGCCACGCGCCCCAGGTGGCCCGGGTGATGCGGGCGGCCACGCTGGAGATCTCCGAACGGGACTTCGTGAAGGCCGTCGAGCTGTGGGGGGTCCGTTCCTGGACGGTCATGCGCAGCGAGGTGCTGCCCAACCTGAGCAGCCCGCTGATGGTCGAGCTCGGGCTGCGGCTCACCTACTCCATCGTCATCATCTCCGGACTCTCCTTCCTGGGCTTCAGCCAGCCGCCGCCGGCGCCGAACTGGGGCCTGATGATCAACGAGAACCGGCTCGGCCTGGTCGCGAACCCGTGGAGCGTCGTCGTCCCGGCCCTGATGATCGCGTTGCTGACCATCGGCACCAACACGTTCACGGACGCCGTCGGCCGGCTGGCGATCGGGGTCGGCCGCGGCAGCGAGGAGACCGCGGTCGCCGGCGGCCTGGCCGGCGCGGTCATGATGGGCGAACTGCAGCAGTTCCCCCTCGATGAGGGTGTCATCGAAGACCCGGAAGCCACCGAGAGCCGGGAGCCGGCCGTTGACTGATGCCGCGGACCCACCAGTCCGCCTCAGCGTTGAGAACCTGCAGGTCAACCTCGCGGGCCAGGACGTCGACGTCGTCTCCGAGGTGTCCTTCTCGGTCGCCCAGGGCGAGGTGCTCGGCCTGGTCGGCGAGTCCGGGTCCGGCAAGACGACGGTCGCGCACGCCATCCTCGGGTACGCCCGCCGGGGCCTGGCCATCGTCGGTGGGACAGTCCGCTTGGACGGCCGCGACCTGCTCGCTCTGCCGCCCGCTGAGCTGCGCAAGGCCCGTGGTGCGTCAGTGGCCTACGTTCCGCAGGATCCGGGGTCCGCCCTGAACCCGGTGCTCAGGGTCGGGACCCAGGTCCGCGAGATCCTGGCCGCGCACCCGGGCACCGTCGCCAATGTGGACGCCCGGGTCCGTGAGGTGCTGGCCGAGGTCAGCCTGGAAGCCACGCCCGACATGCTGCGCCGCTACCCGCACCAGCTCTCCGGCGGCCAGCAGCAGCGCGTCGCGCTGGCCACCGCATTCGCCTTGCGGCCCAGCTTGCTCGTGCTCGACGAGCCGACCACCGGCCTGGACGTGACAACCCAGCGCCGCGTCCTGGAGACGGTCCGGGACCTGTGCGCCACCTACGGCGTCGCGGGCGTCTACGTCTCGCACGACCTGGCCGTCGTCCGGGAGCTGGCCCAGTCCGTGGGCGTCATGTACGCGGGGCGGATGGTCGAATTCGGGGCGACCGACATCATCTTCCGGGCACCCGCGCACCCCTACACGGCCCGGCTGCTGCGCGCCATTCCCTCAGTCGAGCGCTCGCACGTGCTGGAAGGAATTCCCGGCCAGCCGCCCCGGCCCGGCCAGCGGCCAGCCGGCTGCTCGTTCGCGGCGCGCTGCCCGCTGGTGATCGACCTGTGCCGCCAGGGTCCGCCGCCGGTCGTCCCGGTCGGCCAGGGCGGTCACCTGTCCCGTTGCGTCAAGGCCGCGGAAGCGATCCTGCCGCCGGCGGCGCAGGCCGTCGTCAGCGCCGGCCGCCCCGCTGCCGCCCCGGACGATGGCCGGGGCCTGGTCGTGCGTGACTTGCGGGCCAGTTACGGGGACACCGAAGTGCTGCACGGGCTCGACTTCCAGATGGCCGGCCAGTCGTGCCTGGCGATCGTCGGGGAGTCAGGTTCAGGTAAGACGACCCTCGCCCGCTGCCTGGTCGGCATGCACCCGAAATGGCGGGGGCAGATCACCTTCGGCGGCCAGCCCCTCCCTCCCGGGGTGCGGGCCCGCCCGCCCGAGGCCCGCCGGGCCGTGCAGTACGTCTTCCAGAACCCCTACACCTCGCTCAACCCACGCAAGACCGTCGAGCAGCTCGTCGAGCAGCCGCTGGGCTACTTCTTCGACCTGCCGCGCAACGAATCGCGCGAACGGGTGGTCAAGGTGCTCGATGACGTCGCGCTCTCGACGGCGTTCCTGCGCCGGTACCCGGACCAGCTCTCGGGCGGTGAGCGGCAGCGGGTGGCGATCGCCCGGGCGCTGGTGGTGGAACCGGATCTGCTGATCTGCGACGAGGTGACCTCAGCGCTGGACGTCAGCGTGCAGGCGGTCGTGATCGAACTGCTCCGCGACCTCCAGGTCAGGCGGAAGCTCATGCTCGTGTTCATCACGCACAACCTGTCGCTGGTGCGCGCGATCGGTGACCAGGTTGTCGTGATGTCGGAGGGCCGCGTCGTGGAGGCCGGGCCCACTGATGACGTGCTCGACCGGCCCAGGCACGAGTACACGGTCCGGCTGGTCGAGGACATTCCCAAGATCGGAGCGGCGTCCGGTGTCTAGCAGCCAGGCTGAGGCGACCTCGGTGAGCCGGCCCCCCGTCGGGGTCATGTTCGAACGGGATGTCCCGCCGGAACTGCTGAGGGACCGGGTGCGGCTCTTCGAGGACGTGGGCCTCGACGACGTCTGGGTGGTCGAGGACCTGTCCTTCGCCGGCGGGATCGCCACCGCGGCCACCGCCCTGGCCGCGACCCAGCGCCTCGGTGTCGGCATCGGCATCCTGCCGTCCATGGTCCGCAATCCATTGTTCGCGGCCATGGAGATCGCCGCGCTGTCCCGGCTGTACCCGGGCCGGGTGCTGCCGGGCATCGGCCACGGGATGCAGGACTGGATGGCCACCGTCGGCGCGCGTCCCGACTCGCCGCTGGCTGCCCTGGATGAGGTACTGACCTGCGTGGGGGCCCTGCTGCGGGGCGAGAGCGTCTCCATCGCGGGCCGCTACCTGCGCCTGGATGACGCGCAGCTCCAGTTCCCGCCCCGGGAGCGGATGCGGCTGCTGGCCGGCGTGCGGGGCCCGCGATCCATCCGGCTCGCCGGAGCCGTGTGCGACGGGGTCATCCTGGCCGAGCCGCTGTCGCCCGCCTATGTGCGCTGGGCGCGCGGAATTCTCGACGCGGCGGCCGCTCAGGCGGGGCGCGACCGGCCCACGGTCGTCGCCTATACCTGGCTTTCCGTTGCTCATGACGCGCGGGCGGCCTACGAACGGGTGCTGCCCATGCTGGCCAGCATCCCCGGCGGCCTCTCCGAGCCCAGTGTGCGCAGCTCGCTGACAGCGCTCGACTTCGGGCCGGAGCTGATCGCACTGATCGGCAGCGCGGCCAGCCAGCAAGAACTTGCGGCATCCCTGCGGCCGGAGTGGGTCGAGGCGCTCTCGGTGACCGGAACACCGCGGATGTGCGCGAACGCCATCCAGCGGCTGGCTCAAGCCGGCGCGGACCGGGTCGTGCTGGCGCCGCTGCCCGATGACGTTGACGAGCAGGTCACCCTGCTGGGCCGTGAGGTGCTGCCGTTGCTCGGCCCGGCCCGCCCGCCGGGCACGGGGTGACCCAGTTACGTCAGGGTGAGGGTCAGCGGGATGGGCGCGCCGAGCAGGTCGAAGGCACGGCGCTGGACCGGGGTGGGCTCGCTGAGCGTGTCGAACGTGGCCCCGCCGAACTCGATGGTGTTGCGGGTCAGCGTGCCGAGGTGGTCAAGGAGGCCGCGGAGGCGGCCCGGCGGGCTGCTGACCGGGGCCAGGGCGGTCCATAGATGCCGGGTGAGGTCGGCCGCGTGCCTGCTGACCAGGGCCTGGCCGCGATCCCCGGCCTGGGCCTGGGCCGCGGCGGGCTGCCCTCCGGGGCCCGTATCCAGACCGCCGGAAACAGCATCCTGGCGCTCCCGCAGCCAGCCCGCCGCCTCGTCGAGGTCATCGCCGGACGCACCCGCGATGCCTAGGTCCGGGCCCAGGGTGACGTTGTCCCACCACGCCACGGTCGCTAGTTTCGAGGCCGGCCGCACGGCCCACGACAGGATCAGGGCATAGCCCAGATCTCGCTCGCGGCACGGCGGGCCGAGCATGGCCGGCAGTCCCAGCCGCATCGCGGCGGTGTGCACCAGGGCGACATGGCCGTGCGGGAGGGTCCGGGTGATCTTCAGGGCCTCGCCGGCATCCACCAGCGTCTTGCCTTTGAGTACCGCGTCGATCGCATCCACCGCCGCGGGCGGCAGCATCGACAGGTTGGCCAGGGTCTCCTTGCCGACCTTCCCGTCGGACTTGCGGAAGGAGCGGCGCACCAGGTACGAGACGTACTCGTGGGTCTCCCCGGACTTCGACGTATGCCGGCTCCGCACCCTGTCCACGTGCATCCCGCCGGTCACCGGCCGTTTCATGACGGCAATCCTGCCACCCCGGCGGGCAGCTCTTCGTTGTGCGCGATGATGTGCAGCACGAGCACGACGCATTCGCTCAGCTGATGCGTCCTCGGAGAGTTACTGCGCGATATAGCAGCCTTCGTGGTGTCCTGACCCGACGAGGAGCACTCCCATGTGGCACGCAATGTTCGTGGTCCAGATCCCGATCATCGAGAAGGTCCTGCGGACCGTGCTGGTGTACGCCACGATCGTGATCTTGTTCCGGCTGGGCGGGAAACGGGACCTGTCCGGACTTAACATGTTCGATTTCGTGGTCATGTTCCTGCTGTCCAACGTTGTCCAGAACGCCATCATCGGCAACGACACCAGCCTGCTCGGCGGGGTCATCGGGGCGGCCACCCTGGTCGCCGTCAACGCGGCCATCAACCGGTGGATCACGGTCAGCGACCGGGCCGCCCGCGTGCTGTAGTGCAAGCCCACCACCATAATCGAGAACGGCCGGTTCATCCCCGGGGTACTCCGGCGCCTCTCGCTGCGGCCCGCCGACATCGAGCACGCCATCCGGATGCAGAACGGCGACGACGTCAGTGAGATTGCCACCGGCCGGGTGGAGCCGAGCGGCCAGCTGGTCCTGACGCTCAAGCGTGCGGAACAGAGCGCGACCAAGGGTGACATCGCTGATTTGCGCACGCGGCTCGACGCGATAGAGGCAGCTCTCACATCGCTCGCGGCCTCCGGCCCCGCGCGGTAACGGCGGGCCAGGCGGTTAGCGGGGGGGCCGGGTGGCTGGCAGGTTGGCTGGCGGGGTGGTCAGGCTCCGGCTCGTTCGGCCTGTTTGTGTGGGTTCCCATGCTCGGCTCCCGGGATCTTCCGTGCTGACCGCAAGGCGGCCATCCGTGGCCAGCGCATCCTGGCGACCCGCTTTTGCGCCGGCGCGGGCGCCGGGTGGCAGCGTCCGGCGGCGTCCGCGGCCTCGGCCACGCTGGCATAGAGGGAGAAGCCATCGATCAGGTGGGTAATGGCAAAGACCCGCAGCACACGCGGCTGTGCTGCGGCGAGCAGCAGGTCACCCCCGGCTTCCCAGGCGTGCCTGCGGCCGCGCGCCAGCGCGGCCACGCCGCTGGAGTCGAGGAACTCCAGGTCGGCCAGGTTGACGACTATCCGAGGCTGGCGAGCCGCGACCGTCACGAGCGCGACCGCGATACGTGCGGCGTCTGCTACGTCGAGTTCCCCGCGCAATGCCACGACGACGTATCCGTCGCATTCAAGAGTGCTCAGATCCACGCTGAACATAGAGGCGCCTTCCTGCTACAGCAGCAAGGCGGGGTCTCGACCCAGCGGCTAGTTTCGCCAGTTCCACTTCGAACAGTACGCCGGGTGCGCACCTATGTCCCCGCCCAGGGGACGCCTATTTAACGGGGCGGCCGGCACTACCGCCCGCGTCCAAATGCTCGCACACCAAATGCCACGTTTCGTGCAGCCCCGAGCCGGCACCGGTCTCCGGGCGAGCGGAAACCGATACCGGCTGGCTAACTGGCCGTCAGGGCTGCGCCGGGCGGCGGCCTGGCATTCTCAGCGGCGCGCGAACCGGCGGGACCGTCCAGACGATCGCCCGGACTGATTGGTGACCAGGTGGTAGGCAAGCAGCAGGATGGCCGCCCCGACGATGGCGGTGATCCAGGTAGAGAGGTTGAAGAACCCCTGCAGGCTGTGGATGTGGAACAGCTTGGTGGCCAGCCAGCCGCCCAGGAGGGCCCCGACGATGCCGATCACGCAGGTGATGATGAGGCCCTGTGATCTCTTGCCGGGGATCAGCATGTTGGCGAGTAGGCCTGCGACCAGGCCGAGAACGATCCATGCGATGATGCCCATTACCGACTCCTCAAATAAGTGATCAGGTGACGTACGCGGTAGTCGGTCCTGCTGGATAGATCGCGGTGGGAGAGTGATTCTCCCGGGGGTTCTCACCGTCCTTTGACCGTAGCGTCTTGCCGACACCAGCCCGTGTACGGAAAAAGCTCCGGACCCCGGCAGCGCAACCGCGCACTTCGCGCGGGTGCTGCTGCCGGGGTCCGGAGCAACTCCCTACATATTACCCTTTTCTTGGCTCCCGTGCATATGGGCATCCCGCTTCCGGTAATGGGCGCACTGGTCAGTGTTTGAAGGCGTCCTTGATCTTTGCCCCGGCCTGCTTGGTGTCGCCCTTGACCTGGTCACCTCGGCCTTCGGCGCGCAGGCGCCGGTTGCCGGTGATACGGCCGATGGTCTTCTTGGCGCTCCCTTTGACCGCTTCGGCCTTGTGGGCGATGGTCCTGGCGATGCTCATGGCTGCCTTTCGTGAGTCATTCCGCGGCCGCGGCCGCGTCGGCCGGGACCGGGACATCGGGGGTGGCCTGGCTGTTCCGGGATTCCGGGTGTGTGGTGGCGTCGGCCTGCCGGGGCGCGGAACGGCGCCCGAATACATTCAGCTTGCTCCAGTGACCGTCATCTGCGCGGAGCGGGCGGCTGGTACGGGGTGCGCCGTCGCCGGGCGCGGATGCGATGCTGGTGGTGGATGAGCCGTTCGGCGGTGCCGATGCGACCTGGGCCGGGAGTGACCCGTTCGCCTGCGCGGACGCGGCGTCTGCCCGGGCGCTGTCCCGCTGTTCGATCAGGTCGGCGCGGTCCTGGCTGGCTGCGGCGGTCTCCCGGCGGGATTCCCCGAGTGCGCTGCGGGCCGCGCGGCCACGGCGGGATGTATGGCGCAGGCCGACCAGCAGCAAGCCCAGCCCGAACAGGCCCGCCGCGCCGACCACTATGCCGTAAAGGAACAGCGTGCCGGTGGAACCGGTCACGTGATAGCCGAATACCGAGAATCCGCTGGTGAGCGCGTGTGCGCCGCCGGCGTTGCCGAGCACGCCGGCGGCGCCGGCGATCAGTGCGGCGGCCAGGATGATCAGGCCGAGGATAACGATCAAGGTGCGCTCCCGGGATATACGTTGTAGGTCTACAGTGAAACACTCGTTGTAGACTGGTGTCAACACTGTAGACCTACGGTTGAGGAAACGAGCGGGAACCGAGCCCCGGCCGGAGAGTACCGGCCACGGCCCCAGGAGAGAAAGGTGCGGCTGCGATGACCCCATCACCGGCCGACCGGCCCGCTGGCCGCAGCGTTGATGCCGGCGGCCGGCCCGCCGGCCGCAGCGTTGATGATGACGGCGGCGCCCCCCCGGCCGGGCGGATCACCCGCGACGTGGTGCTGACTGCCGCGCTGGAGATCATCGACCGTGATGGGGCCGACGCGCTGTCCATGCGCCGCCTCGCCCGCGCCCTGGACCGGGATCCGATGATCCTCTACCGGCACGCGCCGAACAAGGCGGCGCTGCTCGACGGCGTGGCCGAGACCGTGCTCGCCCAGCTGCACGTGGACTCGGCCGACCCTGACTGGGCCGGCCAGTTGCGCGCTGTCGCCCGCGACTACCGGCGGCTCGCGTTGGCCCACCCGCATGTGGTGCCGCTGCTGGTCACCCGGCCCATGGCCACCCCGCTCGCGCTCCGCCCGCAGGGCACCCTGCGGCCGCTCGAAGACGTCCTCACGCTGCTGACCCGCGCCGGTTTCAGCGGATCCGACGCCCTGCACGTTTACCGGGCCCTGTTCGGCTTCCTGCACGGCCATGTGCTCAACGAGCTGCAGGAAATCGTCGAGAAGCCGGAGGAGACCGATGATCTGCTGCGGCTGGGCCTGCACCGGCTGCCGATCGGCGAGTTCCCCCTGCTGCGCAGCCTCGCCCCGGTACTGGCCTCCTACAACGGCGCCGCCGAGCTCGAACGCGGGCTCGACATCCTGTTCACCGGCCTGACGACCACGCTCCGCCCCGCCGCGGATGCCTGAGACCGTCCCGTCTCGGTAGTGTGCTGAGCGCACGCATCATTCCGGAGGGGTCTTCAGTGCAGGTCACGCTGGCTTACGGGGACGACGGGCTGGATATCGGCGTGCCGCGGGACGCGACGGTCGTCTATCCCAGCCATGTTGCCGCCGCGGCTGACGCCGCCGCCACCCTGGTCGGGGCGCTGCGTGCGCCGGTGGCCGGGCCGCCGTTGCGGGCCAGGGTGCGGCCCGGGCAGACCGTGGCCATCTCGGCGTGTGACGGGACGCGAGCCCAGCCGCGCGACCTGATGATCCCCGCGGTGCTCGAAGAACTGGCCGGCGTCATCGATCCCGCCGACATCGTCATCCTGGTGGCGACCGGGACGCACCGGGGAAACACCGACCAGGAACTGCGGGTGATGTTCGGCGACGCGGTCGTGGACGGGATCCGCATCGTCAACCACGACGCGCGTGACCCGGCCAGCCTGGCCTGGGCCGGCACGTTCGGGGCTGATGTCCCGGTCTGGCTGAACCGGGAATGGCTGGCCGCCGACGTGCGGATCACCACCGGATTCGTCGAGCCGCATTTCTTCGCCGGCTTCTCCGGCGGCCCGAAGATGGTGGCGCCGGGACTGGCTGGCCTCGATACCGTGCTGGTCCTGCACGACGCGCGGCGCATCGGCGATCCGCGGGCGACGTGGGGCATCACCACCGGGAACCCCGTGCATGACGACGTCCGGGCCATCGCCGCGGCCACCGGCGTGACCTTCAGCCTGGACGTCCTGCTCAACCGGGACAAGCGCATCATCGCCGCGTTCGGCGGGGACATCCTGCCGATGCACGCCGAGGCCGCCAGGCGGGCGAAGAAGCTCGCGATGAGGGCCGTCGACGGGCCGTTTGACGTCGTCGTGACGACCGGGTCCGGATACCCGCTGGATCAGAACCTGTACCAGTCGGTGAAGGGCATGTCGGCCGCGAGCCAGGTCGTGCGGCCCGGCGGGGTGATCATCTGCGCGGCCGAATGCCGGGACGGTTTCCCTGACCACGGCTCCTACCGGGATGTCCTGACGTCCGCGCCGTCGCCGCAAGCGCTGCTTGACGACATCGCCGGCCGGGCGGTCACCGTGCCGGATCAGTGGCAGGTGCAGATTCAGGCCAAGGTCCAGACGCACAGCCGGGTCATCATGCACACGTCCTACCTGACCGATGACGAGCTCGAGGCCGCGCACCTGACGCAGGCCGCCGATGTGTCCGCGGCCGTCGCCGCTGAGCTCCGGCGAGCCGGCCCGGGCGCCCGGGTGTGCGTCATCCCGGAGGGCCCGCAGACGATCCCGTACCTGGCCACCGCCGGCTGAGCAGCCGCCTACGTGTAACGCAGCGCCGCGGGCAGCGCCGCGTTGAGCGAGCCGGTCCGGAAGGCCGTCACCTCACAGCGGACATCACCGAATCCGGCCCGCAGGACCGCCGCCTCGATGCTGCCGTCCTGCCTGACCTGCTCAACCTGGGCGTCGTCGACCTCAAGCCGTACGGCGTCGCCAAGGTCGCGCACCCGGAGGTCGCGGACGGCGATGCCCGCGGCCGCCAGCGCCGCCCGGGCCGACAGCTCGGCGCGGTCCACTCTGGCCAGCCGGGCTGGCGTGATCCGCACGCCGTAGGCGACCCGGCTGGACAGGCAGGGACTGGCCGGACGATCCCAGGTGGGCAGCCGCCAGCGCCGGCTGATCTCGCGGACCTGCTGCTTACCCAGGCCGGTGTCGGCCAGCGGCGTGCCAGCGCCGCGCTCGGCCGCCGCCCGGATCCCCGGACGCCAGCCACCGCGCACGTCGTCGGCATTCGTGCCCGTCACCAGCAGGCCCTCGGCACCGGCATCCTCGATGGCCGCCACCGCGTCGACCAGGGTGGCCTTGCAGAAGTAGCAGCGATCCGCGCCGTTCGCCTGATAGCCGGGGACGTCCATCTCGCCGGTGCGCACCTGGCTGTGCCGGACCCGCAGCTCAGCGGCCAGCCGGCTGGCCGCCTGCAGCATCCCGGTCGGCAGCGAGGCGGACACAGCGGTGACCGCGTGCACGTTCGCCGCGCCGAGCGCCCGGGTGGCGGCGGCCAGGACGAGGGCCGAGTCGACTCCGCCGGAGAACGCGACCGTCACCCGCCCGGTCCGTTCGAACCACGCGAGCAACTCGCTGACCTCGGACAATCGACCGCCGGGCAGAGCCACCACGAATCAATCATGACACGATTGCGGCATGGCCCAGCCTCCCACTGGTGATCTTGGCTTTGCCCGCCTGGATCTCGACCGGCTCGCCCGGACCGGCGATCCGGAGGTGGTGCTCGCCTCGCACAAGACACCTGACCAGACCGTCCGCTCCCTGCGGTACCTGTCCGACGCGCATCCCGGCCGCGCCGTGCTGGCCACCCGGTGCGACGAGCTGACCAGAACCACCTGCGCGGCTCAGCTGCCGGGCGCGCGGGTGGACGACCTGGCCGGCACGGTCGTCCTCGGTCCGCTGCCGCCGCCGCGGGGCACGGTGGCCGTCGTGTCAGCGGGCACCTCCGACTTGCCGGTGGCTCAGGAGGCGATGGTCACCGCGCAGGTTTTCGGCGCCGCCGTCGACATGATCACCGATGTCGGCGTGGCCGGGCTGCACCGACTACTCGCCCAGCGCGACCGGATCGCCGCGGCGGACGCGATCGTGGCGGTCGCTGGCACCGACGGCGCGCTGCCCGGGGTGATCGCCGGGCTGGTCGGCGTGCCGCTGATCGCCGTGCCGACCAGCGTCGGCTACGGCACATCGTTCGGCGGCCTGGCCGCCCTGCTGACCATGCTCAACGCCTGCGCCCCCGGCGTGACTGTCGTTAACATCGATAACGGTTTCGGTGCCGCCGTTGCCGCCGCCCGGATCGCGCGGCGCTCGGATCCATCCCGGTGAGCACGGCGCTGTGGATCGACGCCAGTTGCGGCGCGGCCGGCGACATGATCCTGGGCGCGCTGCTGGACGCCGGCGGTTCCCGGCCGGACGTCGAGGCGTCGCTGGCCGCGCTCAGCGCGGCCAGCGCCGAGCGGATCTCGCTGGACGTGCGGCCGGTCCGGCGGCACGGCCTGCGGGCCAGCCTGGCCGTCATCACACCGGGGCCGAGCCGGGTCCGCCGGGTACTGGCTGATGTTCTGGCCCTGATCCGCGACGCCGGGCTCGCCGCTGAGGCCGGGCAGTTCGCCGCCGAGGTGTTCGGCCTGCTCGCCCGTGCGGAATCGGACGTGCACGGGATAGCCGTCGAGGACGTGCATTTTCACGAGGTGGGCGCGCTCGACTCGATCGCGGACGTGGTGGGCTGCGCGGCCGCGTTGCACTCGCTGGGCCTGCTGCAGCCCGGCACCGTGCGCGTGGTGAGTGACATCGCGCTCGGCAGCGGCACGGTCTCGACCGAGCACGGCGTGCTGCCGGTGCCCGTTCCCGCCGCGGTGCACCTGCTCGCTGCGGCCCGGGCGCCGGTCAGTGCCGGGCCCGGGGCCGGGGCCAGCACTGGAGCCGGAGCTGGAGCCGGAGCTGGAGCCGGAGAACTGTGCACGCCGACTGGCGCGGCGTTGCTCGCCGCCCTGGCCACCGAGTGGGGCGGGCTGCCGCCGATGTCGCTGCACGCCAGCGGATGCGGCGCGGGCACCCGGGATCCCGCCGGCCACGCCAACGTGGTCCGGGTGATGGTCGGCGAATCGCGCCCGACAGCGCAGCCGTGGCCGGAGCGATCCCTGCTCATGGTCGAGTCGACGGTGGACGACCTGGACCCCCGGCTCTGGCCGGAGGCCCTGGACGCGCTGCACGCGGCGGGCGCGCTGGATGCGTGGCTCACCCCGGTGCTGATGCGCAAGGGCCGCCCCGGCCACGTCATCAGCGCACTGGCCGACGCCGCCAAGGCGGACGCCGTGCTGCACGCCCTGGCCACCAGCACGACCACGCTCGGCGCGCGGGTGCACGAGGTGTCCCGGCGATCGCTGCCCCGCGACATGGTACGCGTCGAGGTGGCGGGACAGCCCGTGGCGGTCAAGCGGGGCTTCCTGGACGGGGTGCCGGTCGTCCTGCAACCGGAGTACGCCGACGCGCGCCTCGCCGCGCAGCGATCCGGGCTGCCCACGGCGGAGGTCATCGACCGGGCTCGTGAGCAGGCTCGCGGTCATGGCACTCGGCCGGCCGGCACTGGCCCGCCGGCCGGCACTGGCCCGCCGGCCGGCACTGAGCCGCCGGCCGGCACTGAGCCGCCGGCCGGCACTGGCCCGCCGGCCGACGCAAGCCAGCCGGGAGACGCTGACCGGTCCTGAGGCGCTGACTGGCCGGCCGATCCCGGCGATCTGCGCTGATGGAACGGCGGCGCGGGGTTGGTTCCGGGGCGCGCCCCGGACCGGAGCGCGGCGATGACGGCGACGGACGCGGCGATCAGCAGTGCCCACCCGGAGAACAGCAGGATGACGACGACCGCGAGCACCGCGGGCACCGCGGCGCGGCGGGCCCGGCCGGTCAGTGCCCGCGCCGCCGAGATCGTGCAGCCGAGGTAGACGGCGAGGAACAGCGTGGCGGGCACGGTGACCAACTGCGCCGCGTCGACGATCCGCAGCGCGTAGAGCGCGATCACCAGCAGCCCGGCCGCGGCGATCAGGGCCAGGAACGGCCGCGCCGACGGGGCAGTCCGGCTGTGGTCGTGGCTGTGGCTGTGGTCGTGCTGGTCGTCGCGCGACAGTCGCAGCCCGTGGCGCGGGCTGGCCGGCCGTGATGTCAGTTCCAGGGCCATCGTCGCGGCGCCGGACAGGTACGCGTTGGTCGCGCCGAGGGTCAGCACCACCGCCGCGACGGCGGCCACGGCGCGCCCGGCGGGGCCGATGGCTCGCTGGAGCAGGTCAGCGAGCGGGACGTCCGTCCCGGCGCTGTGTCCCAGGACGGCGATGGTGGCGATGGCCAGGCCCAGGTACAGGACCGTGGTGGTGGCGAAGGCGATGCCGATGACGCGCGGCAGCTGGCGGGCCGGGTCGCCGAAGCGGGTAGTGAGCGGCGCGACGGCCTCCCAGCCGACGAAGGACAGCATCAAGGTGGCCGCGGCGTGCCCGATGGCGGGGAGGCCGTGCGGCGCGAACGGGGCCCAGTTGGCGGCGTGCGCCGACGGCGCGGATCCAGCGACCGCGACGATGACCACGGCCATCAGCAGCGCGACGAGGACCAGCTGCACGGTCGCCGTCGCGCGGACCCCGCCGAGCGCCAGCCCGAGCACCACGAGCAGCAGCGCGGCCGCGACAGCGCAGCGCAGCAGCTGGCCGCCGCCGGTCAGGTCCGCGACGTAGCTCGCGCCGATCAGGCCGACGACCGGGGCGCCGCAGATCACCCCGGCGAGGAAGCACCAGCCGACCGCCGCGCCCGCCCGCCTGCCGAGACCAGCCGTGACGTAGCCGGCCACCCCGCCCGCCGACGGGAAAGCCTTGCCCAGCGCCGAGAAGACGATGGCGAGCAGCGCGGAGATGCCGAGCAGCGCGAGCCAGGCCAGGATCGAGGCCGGCCCGGCTTGCGCGGCGGCCAGGCCGGGCAGCAGCAGCAGCCCGGGACCGAGCAGGGCGCCGATGTAGAGGGCTGCGCCGCGGGGGACCGAGAGCGGAGGGGGCAGGCGAGGACGGGTGACGCCGGCCGGACGCTGCGCCTTCGGCGCTTTACGCGCTCGGCCGGCGTCACCTGCCCTCGCCCTGGAGGAGGTGAGCGGTGGTAGGTGCGACATGCCGTCAGTGTTGCTGAAATCGCTTCGCACACGATGGCAAGTTTGACGCCGATTCCCGTCTGTGGCGCAATTTTTTGCAGCTAAATTAGCTGTATGCCTACTTCTGTGCCGCCAATTCAGACTGACAGGATTGATCGTGCGATCGTGGGTCGGCTTCAGGCGGACGGGCGGATCGCGAACGTTGACCTGGCCGAGGCGGTCTCGCTGTCGCCGTCGGCGTGCCTGCGCCGGGTCAAGGCCCTGGAAGCCAGCGGGATCATCGCGGGTTACCGCGCGGAATTGGACCGGATCCGCGCCGGGCTCGGCCTGACCGTCTTCATCGAACTGCGCGTTGAAGGGCACTCGAAGGACAACGCGTCGCGGGTCGAGGAGGCGCTGACCGCGATCCCGGCCGTGGTGGCCTGCCATATGGTCTCGGGCTCGGCGGATTTCTTCGTCGAGGCCGTGGTGCCAGATCTGGCCAGTTATGAGCAGTTGCTGCTCGGGCAGATCCTGACCATCCCGTCGATCGTCGGTGCGCGCAGCAACTTCGCGATCCGCACCATCCTCAGTCGCGGGCCGCTGCCGCTGGAGCACTGGCGCTGACCGTCCGCAGGCATCCCGCTGGTGGTGCGGCCGGCTGGCCCGGCCACGTCACGGGCAGGATGTGAGGATGCGCGCGGTTTTCGTGAGGAAATTTGGGGTGCGGCCGGAGGTCGCCGCGGTGGCCGACCCGTCAGTCACCGGCCATGGGGCCGTGCTGCGGGTGGCGGCGACCGGGCTGTGCCGCAGCGACTGGCATGGCTGGCAGGGGCATGACGCGGGCATCCGGCTGCCCTACGTGCCGGGGCACGAGATGGCCGGCACGATCGCGGCCCTCGGCCGGGACGTGCGCGGCTGGTCGGCGGGCGACCGCGTCACCGTCCCGTTCGTGTGCGCGTGCGGGTCCTGCGAGCAATGCCGCGACGGCAATCAGCAGGTCTGCCTGAACCAGGAGCAGCCCGGGTTCAGCTACTGGGGTTCTTTCGCGCAGTACGTGGCCATCCCGCAGGCCGAGGTGAATCTCGTCCGGCTGCCGGATGACCTCAGCTTCGCCGGGGCAGCCAGCCTGGGCTGCCGGTTCGCCACCGCGTACCGGGCCCTCCGGCGGGTCGCGCGGATATCCGCGGGGGAGTGGGTGGCCGTTTTCGGCTGCGGCGGGGTGGGGCTGTCCGCGGTGATGATCGCCGCGGCGTCCGGTGCCCAGGTCATCGCGATCGACACGAGCCCGGCCGCGCTCGCGCTGGCGGCCCGGCACGGGGCGGCCCAGGCGCTGCCGGCCGGACCCGGCGTCGCGGCGGCGATCCGGGATCTCACCGGCGGCGGCGCGCACGTCAGCGTGGATGCCCTCGGGTCCGCCGCGGTGGTGGCGCCGGCCCTGGGGTGCTTGCGGCCGCGGGGCCGGCTCGTGCAGATCGGCTTGCTGCCCGGTGAGATCAGCCTCGACATGGCGGCGTTGATCGGGCGGGAACTGCAATGGCTGGGCAGTCACGGGATGGCCGCCGCCGACTATCCCGAGATGCTGGCCATGGTCAGTTCCGGGGCGCTGCGGCCGCAGGACCTGGTCACCAGCGTGATCGGGCTGGCTGACGTGCCGGACGCGCTCGCCGCGATGAGCACCGCGAGCAGCCCGGGCATCACGGTCATCGAGCTGGGCTGACCGCGGCCAGGCCGGCTTTCCGGCACCGGTCCAGGATGCGTCACCGGTCCAGGATGCGCTGCCGCTGCGGGTCGTAGAACGGCGCGATCTGCAGCCGGGCGGGAACGTGGCCGGCCGGGGTCCGCACCTGGAAGTCGCCGCTCTTCAGCCACTGGCCGGTCACGCCGTCGTCGCAGGCCACCTGGGCCAGCGCCACCGCGCCGCCGACTGTGTAGCCGTAGGCGGCGGCCCGGACGTAGCCGACCCACTGGCCATCCAGCAGCACCGGCTCGTTACCGAACAGGTCGGCCTGCGGGTCCTCGACGACCAGGCCCACGACGCGGTTGCAGGGCGGTCCCGCGGCCCGCGCCGCAAGCAGCGCGTCCCGGCCGATGAACCCGCCTGGCTTGTCCCACGCCACCGCGAATCCCAGCCCGGCCTCCAGCGGGTTGTCGGTGTTGTCAATGTCGACGCCCATGTCGCGGTACCCCTTCTCCAGCCGCAGGCCCGACAGGGCGGACAGGCCGATCGGACGGAAACCGAGGTCGCCGCCGGCGGCCATCAGGTCGTCGTACACACCGAGCGCGTACTCGGCGGGCACATGCAGCTCCCAGCCAAGCTCCCCGACATAGGTGACGCGGACAGCCAGCACCGGCGCGTAGCCGACATGGATCTGCCGGGCCGACAGGTAGGGGAACGCCTCGTTGGCCAGATCGGCGTCGGTCAGCCGCCCGATCAGCTCCCGGGACGCCGGG
The DNA here is from genome assembly GCA_964412845.1 of uncultured Streptosporangiaceae bacterium. Lineage (GTDB taxonomy): Bacteria > Actinomycetota > Actinomycetes > Streptosporangiales > Streptosporangiaceae > JAWWPY01. Next base: position 13,404 of record CAYPQM010000023.1, on the reverse strand, counting down.
CCCTGCACCGACAGCAGGGTGGTGCCTGAGGTGACGTCGGTGACGGTGACGATCTCGCCCGGCCCGGTCGCCCTCCTGATCAGCGGCTCGATCCGGCGGTGGATGATGTCACTGGCCACCACGAGGAACTTCTCCGGCTCCAGGCAGGTCACCGTGACATCGGCGACGATGCCGCCTGCCGCGTTGAGCCACTGGGTGTACACGAGACGGCCCGCCCCGAGGATCACGTCATTGGCCGACAGCCGGCTCAGCACCGTGGCCGCGTCCGGTCCCTGCACCATGAGCTTGGCCATCAGGCTCATGTCCAGCACGCCGACGGCCTCGCGGACCGCCGCGTGCTCGCGCCCGACGATCGCATGCGATTCCTGGCGCCGGTAATCGAGGGTGGTCGCGGGTGCCTCCCCGGGGTCAGCGAACCACTCGGCGAACTCCCAGCCGGCCGAGGCGCCGAACTGAGCACCGGCCGCGACCAGCCGCTCATGCAGCACCGACCGGCGCACGTTCCGGCCGGTCGACGGCTTCCAGGTGGGCCAGACGGCCTCCCCGAACAGCGCCCCGAGCTGCTCCACGGTGCGCTCCGCCCGGAACCGCCGGGAGGTCTCGTAGGCGGCGGTCCGGTCAATGGCGAAACTGGTGACGTCGACCGGCGGGACGCCGTCCACGATCCAGTGCGCGAGTACCGCGCCGACCCCGCCGCCGGACAGGATGCCCAGCGAGTTCAGGCCGGCCGCCACGAAATAGCCATCCAGTTCCGGGGCGGGCCCGAGCAGCGGCCGGACGTCCGAGGTGAACGACTCGGGCCCGCAGAAGAACGTCCGCACCCCGATGTCCGCCAGCGAGGGTATCCGGTTCATCGCGCGGGCGAGGTAGGGCTCCAGACGGTCCCAGTCGGGCGGCAGCTTGCCGAACGCGAAACCGCGGGGCACCCCGTCAAGCGACCACGGCGCGCCGACCGGCTCGAACAGGCCGACCAGCATCCCGTCCCCCTCGGGGCGGTAGTAGCCATAGTTGTCCGGATCCTCGATGACCGGCAGGTCCTGGGCCATCCCGGGCAGTGTGTCGGTCAGCAGGTAGTAATGCTCGGCCGCCTGCAGGGGCACCCCGACCCCGGCCAGCGCCCCGAACTGCCTGGCCCACATGCCGGCGGCGTTTACCACCACCTCGGTCTCGATCCGGCCCGCTTCCGTACACACGGCGCGGACCTGGCGGCCGCGGGTCTCGACGCCGGTCGCGGCGACGCCTTCGATGACCCGCACGCCGAGCTGCCGGGCTCCCTTGGCCAGTGACGTGGCCACGCCGACCGGGTCGGCCCGGCCCTCGTCGGCGACATAGAACGCGGAGAGCACGTCGTCGGTCCGGGCCAGCGGCCAGCGGTCCGCCACCTCCCGCGCCGAGATCTCCACGTCCTCGACACCGAATCCGTGCATCCAGATACCCTCCCGGCGCAGCGCCTCCTGGCGCTGCGGGGTGGTGGCGACCGAGATGTGCCCGACGGCACGGAACCCGGTCGAGTGGCCCGTCTCCTGCTCCAGGCGCGCATACAGGTCACGCGAGTACCGGCTGAAGAACAGCGACGTCTCGTCCGTCATGCCGGCCGAGGTGATCAGCCCGGCCGCGTGCCAGGTCGTCCCGGCGGTGAGCTGATGCTGCTCAAGCAGCACCACATCGGTCCAGCCCAGATGCGCGAGGTGGTAGGCGATGCTGCAGCCGATCACCCCGCCACCGACGATCACTACCTGCGCCCTGCTCGGAACGGTCCCGCTGGGGATTACCGGGTCGATCGCCACGATGTGCCTTTCCGGCCCGCCCGCGCTCAGGCAGCGCGATGACCAGTGACATCAGAGCATGACGGTGCCCGCGTGGTCCAGCGCCGGGCCGCCCGGCGCTGCACTGCCGCGGACCCAGGGTGATCCACACGTCCGGCCAGCCACACGGTTATCTTGGCCGCCAAGGTGGGCTGGTGCCGGGCGCGGCGAGATCAATACAATCGCGGTGAAGGCTGGCGCCGGACCTGCGCGTGCGCAAGCGGGAGGGCAGCAGCGGGGCTGGGTAGGCACGCAGGGAGACGGATGACCGAGCCCATCGTCGGCGCGCAGCAGTCCGACACGCGTCAGAAGGCCCTGCGGATCAACCTCGATCCGCGCTGGTACGGGACCATCGCCGAGATCGGGGCCGGCCAGGAGGTCGTCCGCTGGTTCTTCCGGGTGGGCGGCGCGGCCGGGACCATCGCGAAATCGATCTCGGCGTACGACATGGCCGTGAGCGACGCCGTCTACGGCAAGGCGGACAGGTACGTGTCCGCCTCGCGGCTGCAGGGCATGCTCGACAAGGAATTCCAGCTCAATGTCGAGCGGCTGGGCGACGAGCGGGGTGACGGCACCTCGTTCTTCGCGTTCGCTGACACGGTTGTCGCGCGCAGCTTCCGGGGCAGCAACGAGTGCCACGGCTGGATGGGCGTGAAGTTCCAGGCACACCCGCACGACGAGCCGAGCCAGATCGTGATGCACGTGCGGATGCTCGACATCGAGGCGTCGCTGCAGCAGGAGGCGCTGGGCATCGTCGGGGTGAACCTGCTGCACGGGGCGTTCTTCGAGCACCACGAACCGGACTCGCTCATCGAGAGCCTCCTCGACCGGCTGACCACCGGCCGCATCGAGATCGACATGATCCAGTTCCGCGGCATCGAGTTCCGTGCCGTGGACAACCGGCTGATGGCGCTGAAACTCGTCCAGCTCGGGCTGAGCGGCGTCGCGATGTTCGGCCCCGACCGTGAGGTGCTCCAGCCAAGTGAGGTGCTGCGCAAGAAGGCGATCCTGGTGGAGCGGGGCAGCTTCCGGCCGCCGACCCATGTGAACCTCGACATGCTGGACACGGCCCGGGCCAAGTTCGAGGCCGACCCGGCCGTGGCGGGCAAGCCGGTGCTGACGCTCACCGAGATCACCATGCGCAACTTGCTGGCCGACGGGGCCAGCGTGGACCGGCGCGACTTCCTGGCCCGCGCGGAGCTGCTCGCCGCCTGTGGCATGACGGTGCTGATCAGCGACTACTTCGATTACTACCGGCTGGCCGCGTACATCGCCGAGCGGACCAGTGAGCGGATCGGCATCGTGATGGGGGTACCGAGCCTCATCGACTTGTTCGACGAGAAGAACCACGCCCAGCTTCCCGGCGGCATCCTGGAGAGCTTCGGGCGGCTGTTCAAGAACGACCTGAAGCTGTACGTCTACCCGCTGCAGCCCGCGGCCGATGACCAGCTCAAGACCGTGCACAATGTCCACGTCCAGGCTGAGCTGCAGCCGCTGTACGACTACCTCGCCGGGCGGGGCAGCTTCGTCGACCTGGACAACTACCGGCCTGAGTACCTGCAGATCTTCAGCCGGGACGTGCTGCGCCGGATCGCGGCCGACGACAGCTCCTGGGAAGCCATGGTCCCGACGGATGTCGCCGAGCTGATCAAGCGCCGCTCGTTCTTCGGCTACGTCAAGCAGCGGATGGACTGACCGCCCGCGGCATCACCTGGCCGCGAGCACCCGCAGGTACCGGCCGGTGGCTGGGCGTACCTTCTAGGTTACTAGGAGTACATTGATGGTAACTTAAAGTGTTAAGCGGGGAGATGGCCTTAGTGAACAGCCTGGTAGCGGTGGCCGAGGATCTCGATTCCTTCTTGAGCCAGTTGATGGCCACACGGCACCGCGACCACAGCAGCGACCGTGACAACCCCACTGTTGTCGTGGCCAGGAACCACGCCCGGTCATGATGGACGAGGCATCCGTGCTGCCCGGCACGATCATGCTCGACCCAGGCGATGACCCGGAAACGGCATGGCCGCGCATCCGCGATCTGGGCCGCGCCGGTGGCCTCGGTCCCCTACCCGCCGCACGGCTCGCCCTCGCGGTCAGCATCGGGATCGGGCGGCAGCACGGCGCGGCCGTGATTCAGATCGCTCGCGTCGATGACGCCCACGGCTCCCATGTCGACGCAACGATCCACGGAGGCAGGGCGAGCCTCGCCTCGGCTCCGCCCGGCCTGGTCGACGTTAGCCGCCAGCACATCTCAGCCGGCGGAACCGTCACGCAGATACTGAGAGTCAACGTCAACGCCGACGCGGTGAATGAGGACCCGGCCTGGGCCGGGACAAGGCGGAGTTCCTGGCCAGCATGAGCCACAAGATACGCACCTCCCCGACATCATGGAAGGCCGCGCGGGCCGCCGGGCAACCTGGCCGGGGGCCGGACCCGTAGGGAGGGTGAGGAGGTAATACATGCCCCGATCCCTGCGTGACGAAGAGTTCTCAGCGTTCGTCCAGGCCCGCCGCGTCGAGTTGCTGCGATCTGCCTGCCTGCTGACCGCCGGAGACACGCACCTGGCTGAGGATCTCGTCCAGACCGCCCTCGCCCGGCTGTACGTGGCGTGGCCGAGGGTACGCCGCTCGGGCACTGAGGCTGCTTATGCCTGGCGCATCGTGGTCAACGCCCACATCGATGAGATCCGGCGGCCTCGCTGGCGACGCGAGCGCTCCGTCGCCGAACTCCCGGAGGGTCCCGGGCCGGCGCCGCCCGGCGGGCTGCCGGGCGGGATCGACGGGGGCGCGATCCGCGCCGCACTCGCCGCCCTGCCACCCAGGATGCGGGCCGCGATCGTGCTGCGGCACTGGATGGACCTCAGCGTCGAGGAGACCGCCGGTCTGCTGAACTGCTCCGAGGGCACCGTGAAAAGCCAGACAGCTAAGGCCACCGCCCGGTTGCGCGACTTGCTGACCGCGACCGGAGCCGGGGCCGCCACCGAGGGGAGCCACCGATGAACGACGTGAAGGACCTGCTCGAACGTGCCCTGGCCGATGGGCACGGGCCGGCCCCTGACCAGCCGGTCGACGCCGCCGGCGATCTGGCCCGTGGCCGCGGCCTGCTCCGCCGCCGGCGTCTCGCGGGCCTGGCGGGCACGGTCACCGCGGTGGCCGTCGTCGCCATCGTGCCGTGGGCCACGCATGCCGCCAGCAGCGGGCCGGCCGCCGGCCCGCAAGCAGCGCCCACCCTCCGGTCGTCCGGGACCGCACGCCCGGCCGGACCCATCGCCCTGATTGCCTACGATGGCGAGCAGGCACCCGGCTATCAGGTGGCCGAGGTGCCCAGCGGCTGGGTGGTGCAGGGCGGTAACGCCTACGCGCTCGTCATCGCCCCCCAGAACGACACGGACAAGAGCATCGACTCGTTCCTCGGGAAGCTCGTCGTCATGCTGCAGTCCAGGGACGCCGGTGCCCCTACCCAGGGAACTTCACAGCCGGTGGCCGGCCGCCCGGGCCGCTTCGACGTGCAGGGCGACACCCAGATCCTGACCTTCCAGGGTGCCGACCACGGCTGGGTCGTCGTCCAGGCCCCGACCTCGCTGGGCTGGGACAGTGCCCGGCTGGCGCAGTTCGCGGCCGGCGTGCAGGTGCTCGGCAACGCCCAGCCAGGCCGGGGCTGATCCAGCCGGGCCGGGGCTGACCCGGCACGCGTCCCGCTGCGGTCCGGAGCCGGAGTCCAGGGCTCCGGACCGCAGGCGCGGGCGGCCCCGGTGATTTTCAGCCCGCCGGCTGGTCATAACCCTGAGTAGGCCGGACCAGCCGGCTGGTGCCAACATGAAGGAGATCACGTTGAGCCTGCCCAGGATCGCCAGCCGGCCGGAGTGGCTGGCCGCCCGGAAGGAATTGCTGGCCAAGGAGAAGGACCTGACCAGGCAGCGGGATGCGCTCAACGCTGAGCGCCGCGACCTGCCCATGATCGAGATCGAGAAGGACTACATATTCGACGGCCCGGACGGTGCCGCGCGCCTCATCGACCTGTTCGAGGGGCGCCGGCAGCTGATCATCTACCACTTCATGTTCGACCCGGAGTGGGAGGACGGCTGCCCGAGCTGCAGCGCAGGCACCGATGAGCTGTCGGCCGGCTTCTTCGAGCACCTGCACACCCGGGACACCAGCTACGCCATGGTGTCGCGGGCACCGCTGGCCAAGCTCAGCCGGTGGAAGGCCCAGAAGGGCTGGGACGTGCCCTGGTACTCCTCGTTCGGCACCGACTTCAACTACGACTTCGGGGTCACGATCGACGAGTCGGTCGCCCCGGGCGAGTACAACTACCGGAAAAAGGCCGAGTTTGAGGCTATGGGGTCGGATTTCTTCACGTCAGCCCAGCCCTTCGAGATGCCGGGCCGAAGCTGCTTCCTGCATGCCGATGGCCGGGTGTTCTGCACGTACTCCCAGTACGCGCGAGGTCTCGAGTCCACCGGCGGCTCCTACTACTTCCTCGACCTCACCGTCCTCGGCCGGCAGGAGGACTGGGAGGAGCCCAAGGGGCGCAGCGAGTCCGCCCGGTCCGCCACGCCCGACTTCGCATCATGATCAACCGGACCTGGCCGGCCCCCGGCCCTCCTGCTCAACCTTTGTCCGGCCGGGCCCAGATATCCCGCTCATGCATGAGCTCAATCTGCCTCGCTGTCACCTCCCGGCGATACTCGTCGTGCCCGTTGGGGGCGCGGTCGAGGTACAGGTTCCTGGGGTAGACCGGCTCCTCGTAAATTAGCTGGTACTGCTCGGTGGTGAGGTCCTTGGCCCAGTTGTCCCACTGTGCGTTCGCCCGGAACCAGCGGAGCGCCTCGATGTCGACCGTCCCGGCGACCCAGGAGGACCCGCCGCTGTAGTCGTGCCGCCCGATAATCTGCCCGCGGTAGTCGACGACCGCCGATCCGCCGCCGAAGGTGTCGATCGGGATGGTGGAATCGGCGTGCAGGTAGTATGTCCCGACATTGCATGCGATCAGGTAGAAATTGTTGTCGAGGGCTCGCGCGCGATTCTGGATCTCGAACAGGCCGTTGCCGACGTGCGGGTGCGGATACGGGCCCCGGTAGACGACCTCCGCGCCGTTCATCGCCAGGCCGCGGGCATTCTCCGGGTACGAGCCCTCGTTGGCCATCAGGAATCCCAGCCGGCCGATTTCCGTGTCGGCCACCGGGTAGAACGCATCCAGGTTGCGGCCGTACAACTCGATCCACTTGTCCCAGACGTTGTGCGGTGTCACCGAGTGCTCGACCGGGAGCAGCGGCACCACTTTGTGGTGCCTGAGGATCACCTCGCCGTCCGGGCTGAGGACAAAGCCGACATTGAAGAAGCGCCCCGGGAATTCGGGATGGCGGGCCTTGGCCTGGGCCATCAGGAACACGTTCCACTGCCGGGCCAGGCCGCCGAGGTAGTCCGTCTCCGGGCCCGGGATGTCGATCGCGCATTCCCGCGCGAAATCTTCGTGGTCGAGGTCGAGGACCTCGTCGTTGAAGCCCTGCAGTGCCCCCTCGGGGATGGTGATGAGCCTTACCGGCAGGTCCAGGCTGGACAGCCAGGACGCGGCCTTGATCAGGTGCGAGAGGTGCTCGAGATTCGCCTGGATCTCATCGCGGCGGCTGATGCCCCGCATCGTGGGGACCAGGCCCAGAGCCTGGTAAGGCTCGATCATGATTCGTCCCTTCGCCCGCGGAGCCTCCGCTGCGCGTCGGCCCGCTCATCCGGTGCTGCCCCTGTTCTACCGGGCGACCGGGGCTGGCGAGAACCCACTGGCCGTGTCAGTATTTGATTGCTTGATACAAGCAATCAAATACTGACAGGACGGGCCTCGTGACGCGATCGAGCAGTGCGGCCCGATCTCCCGGTTCCGACCTGGCCGGGCAGCTTGAGCAGGCGTTCCGGCTGCTCGGCAAGCGGATCTACCTGCCGAGCGTCCGCCAGATGCGCGCGGTCAACCCCGGCCTGGACAAGGCCAGCATCCCGCTGCTCGCTACACTCGGTGAGCAGGATGATGTCCGCCCGTCCGATGTCGCCGCTGCGGCAGAACTTGATCCGTCAACGGTCAGCCGGCAGTTGCACCAGCTTGAGCGCCTCGGGCTCGTCAGCCGCAGACCGGATGGCGAGGACGGCCGCGCCAGCCGGATCAGCCTGACGGCGCACGGGCGCGACAGCCTGGCGATGGTTCGCGCCAGTCGCGCCACGATGCTCGACACGGTATTTCGTGGCTGGCCCGACGAGGACCGCCGTCATTTGCTGAGGCTGCTTGACCGGTTGCTGGCCGGCCTGGCCGCGCTGCCCGCAACGGCGTCACCGCCACCGAGCAAAGAGAGCCACTCATGAGTGCACCGGCCACGGCGACCGCGAACCCGGCGGAGGAGGCTGGCTTCACCCACCGGCAGATCTTGATGATCATGTCCGGGCTGATGCTGGGCATGTTCCTGGCCTCACTCGACCAGACGATCGTCTCGACGGCGCTGCCGACGATCGTGGGCGACTTCCACCGCAGCGACCTGCTGTCCTGGGTCATCACCGCGTACCTGCTGGCCAGCACCGCCTCGACACCGCTGTGGGGCAAAGCGGGTGACCTCTACGGCCGCAAGCGCGTGTTCCAGCTCGCCATTGTGGTGTTCCTGGTGGCCAGCGCGCTCTGCGGTGCCTCACAGAACATGTACGAGCTGATCGCCTTCCGCGGCATGCAGGGAATCGGCGGCGGCGGCCTGATCTCGCTGGTATTCGCGATCATCGGCGATGTGATCCCGCCCCGCCAGCGGGGCCGCTACCAGGGATACTTCGGCGCCGTCTTCGGTGTCTCCAGCGTGGTCGGGCCGCTGGCCGGCGGGTTCGCCGTGGACAGCCTCAGCTGGCGCTACATCTTCTACATCAACCTGCCGCTGGGCATCGTCGCGCTGATCGTGACCAACCGTGTGCTGCGCCTGCCCAAGCGCACCCGCCATGTCCTGATCGACTGGTGGGGAGCACTCCTGCTGGTGGCCGGGGTGTCCTGCATCCTGCTCGCCACCCAGTCCGGCGGCACGGACGGGTGGGGGTCATGGCAGGTCGTCGGGCTCTTCGGGCTCGGAGCGGTGGGGCTGGCCGGCTTCGTGCTCCGGGAGAAGCTGGCGCCCGAGCCGATCCTGCCGCTGGAACTGTTCCGGATGCAGATCTTCACCGTCTCCAACATCGTGTCCTTCGTCAGCGGCGTGGCCATGTTCGGCGCGCTCGCCTTCCTGCCGCAGTACCTGCAGCTCGTGCACGGGGTCTCGGCCACCGAGTCCGGCCTGCTGCTGCTGCCCCTGCTGGTCGGCCTGCTGGTGATGAGCATCGGCTCGGGCCGGTACATCTCCCGCACCGGCCGGTACCGCTGGTTCCCGCTGGCCGGCACGATCCTGGTCACCATCGGGCTGATCCTGCTCACCCACCTCGGCGCGCACACGTCGCTGGTCATCGTGAGCCTGGACATCCTGGTCTTCGGCGCCGGGCTCGGGCTGTTCATCCAGGTGCTCACCCTCGTCGTGCAGAACGCGGTGCCGATGCGCCAGATGGGCGTCGCGACATCGTCGGTTACCTTCTTCAGGTCGATGGGCGGCGCTATCGGGGCGTCCGCTCTGGGCGCGGTCCTCACCGCGGGCATCGCCTCGGAGTTCCCGCATTTCCTGCCGGCCGCGGCGCTGAAGGGGGGCGGTGACAAGGTGGCTCAGCTCGTGCAGAGCCCGGATGCCCTGAAGGCGCTCAAGATCACCAACCCGGCCCTGCACGAGGGCATCATCCAGGCCTATTCGCACGCTATCGACCGGCTGTTCCTGGTCGCCATCCCGGTGTCGGTCCTCAGCATCATCGCCTCGCTGTTCATCAAGCAGGTCAAACTGCGAGTCAGTAACACCACGCCCGCAACCGCGGGCGGCGGGCCGTCGCAGGCCGGGACGGACGCCGTGCCGGCCGCACCCGGAGGGACGCACTAGATGCCTGGCGTGACCATCTCGGCAGGGTACGGCGCCGGCGGGAGCGTCATCGCGCCAGCGGTGGCCAAGCGGCTCGGCCTGCCTCTGCTCGACCGTGCGATCAGCTCGCGGGTCGCGGCCCAGCTGCACGTGTCCGTCCAGGAGGCCGAGGGCGGGGATTTCCGGCGCTCGCTGGTCGAGCGGTTCCTCACCGTGCTCAGGCCGCTAGCCGGCGGGGTGCTCTGCGCCGGCACCGACGCCGCCCCGCCGCATGCCATCCCGCCGCCCGACGACACGGTTCTCTTCCGTGAGCAGGCCGAGGCCATCATGGCCGAAGCGCTCCGCTCCGGTGCGGTGATCCTCGGCCGGGCCGGCGGCGCCGCCTTCTGCGCCGCACCGGACGTGCTGCGGGTGCGCCTGTTCGGATCAGCAGAGGCACGCATCGCCCAGGCGGCCAGCATCGAGGGCGTCGACCCGCCGACCGCCCGGCGGCGGCTGCCTGAGGTCGACCGGGCCCGCGCCCAGTACGTCCGGCGGCTCTACGGCGTGAGCATCGACGACCCCGACCTCTACCATCTGCAGATCGACAGCACCGCTGTGGCCCTGGACACCTGCGCCGACCTCATCGCGGCGGCATACCAGGCCCTCACGCCCAGCCCGGGAGGAGTCGGCAGCGGCGCTCCTGGCCGCAATTGGTGAACCCGCCTGATCATGGTGACATCTTCGCTCGCCGCCCATCTGGAGGGCCGCTACGGCATCCGGGTCGACCGGCTGGCCGAACTCGGCCTGGGCGTTTGCCGCGTCGATCGCCGCGACGGCCCGAGCTGGGTGGCCCGGGTTTTTCCCGGCGCGCGACCGGCTGAGAAAGCCGAGGGCGACGCCGAGATCCTGCGGTTCCTGCAGGAGCATGGCTTTCCCGCCGAACGGTGCGCGCACCCTGACCCCGTGTCCGCGTTCGCGGGGCAGCGCGTCCTGGTCACCCAGTTCGCCCATGGAGCCGCCGCGGACGGCAGCGAGCGGACCGGCCATGCCCTCGGGGACCTCCTTGGCCGCCTGCACACCCTGCCGGCTGGCTCGGGCGCGGTGGCGCGCCGCGGCGGGGCCTGGCACCACGTGTGCCACCAGGGTGGCCCACGGGACGAGATCGACGCCGCGATGTCGCTGCTCGCGGGGGCGCAGGAGCATGTCCGCGGCGAGCAGCGAGCCCTGTACGAGGCACTGCGCGGCGAACTTGAGCGTGCCGAGGACGGCCGCGACTTGCCGGAGGCGTTGATCCACCCGGACTTCGTGCCCGGCAACGCCATCGCATCGCCGGGCGGCGGCCTGGTCCTCGTCGGCTGGACCGGCGCGGGCCGCGGGCCGCGCCTCTCATCTCTCGCGTTCCTGCTCTGGGCGGCCGGCCGGCGCAACCTGGCCGCCGTGGACGCCGTCATGGCCGGCTACCGCCCGCATGTCCGCCTGGAGCCGGCCGAGCTGGCCCGGCTCACCGGGGCGATACGGGCTCGCCCGCTGGTCCTTGACTGCTGGGCGTACTGCACGGGGCGCAAAGACCTTCCCGGCGTGGTGCACGGATTGCGCGCGACACGCGACCTCGCGGCGGCAATCGCCGCGCGGGCCGCCCGCGCGAGTGAGCACCAGGCCGGCCAGGCCGGGGCCAGAGCCGCTGGCTACGGGACGCCCGGATCAGGCCTCCCGCTCGCCGGGGTCGGCGGCACCGGGTTGTCGGTGGCGGCCATCCGGGCCGCGGAGACCGCCCGCCCCGACCGGCTGTTCGCCGATCCGCTCGCCGGGGCGTTCGTCGCCGCCTCGGGATGGTCGCCGCCGTGGCCGCCGCACAGCCGGCGGGAGGCCGCGCTGAAGGCCTGGGTGGTGGCCCGCACGGTGTTCCTTGACGAACTGCTCGCCGCGGCGGGCCGGGACGGCTGCCGCCAGGTTGTCCTGCTCGGCGCCGGCTTCGACGCCCGGGCATTCCGGCTGGCCTGGCCGCCAGGGGTCCGGTTCTTCGAGGTGGACACCGCCGATGTGCTTGACCGCAAGGAACAGGTGCTCACCGCGCAGGCGGCGGTGGCTGGCTGCGAGCGCATCCCGGTGGCCTGCGACCTGCGGGCCGACTGGCCGGCCGCCTTGCGTGCGGCAGGCTTCGACCCCGGGCAGCCCACCACCTGGATCGCCGAGGGCCTTGTCGTCTACCTGACCCAGCAGGAGGTTGACCGGGTCATGGCCAGCCTGACCGCGCTGTCGGCGGCAGGCAGCTGGCTGGGCCTGACCATGGCCAACCGTGACCCGGCCGGCCAGGCCGGCCCGGGCCAGCGGTCACGGGCGAGGGCGCTGCGCCGCTCCAGTGCCCCGGACGACCCGGTCGGCTGGCTGGCCGGCCACGGATGGACGGCGCAGGTGACGGACGCACGCCAGGTGCTCGGTGAGCACGGCCGCGAGCTGACGGCCCGGCCCGGTGAGCCGGCCCAGCCCAGCCGGCCGGCTCACCCTGGCCAGCCGGCTCGGCCCGGGGGTCAGGGGGATGACCCACCGGAACATCGCCGGCCCAGGGCCCTCCTGGTCAGCGCCACCCGGGACGGCTCGCGGCCGCCGCTCACACCTGCGGCATCCGCATCACGGGTGACGCCGGCATCACCCGTGATGCCGGCGACAGGGGGCCCGGCGCCAGGCCCGGAACTGCCCGCTGGTCCCCGTGGACGTGCGGTGCGGGCCGGCCTCCCGTTGCCGAGCCTGCTGTCCCAGGCGCTGGTCGCGTTCACCATCGAATTCGACAACGAATATGAGCACCGGATGCCGCACCGGACCAGCCGTGGCCCGGCGGCCCACTCGCCCCGCGGCCCCTGGCTGGTGTCGCAGGCCATGTGGGCGAACTTCATGCAGTACGTCACCGCGGCCGGAGTGCCGCTGCGTGAGCTGTCCGGCCTGGCCCGGATCACCAACCTGCCCGGCCTGGAGAGGTGGGGGTACGTCGTCGTCGAGCCCGATCCGGCTGACCGCCGGGCCAGGCCGCCGCGCTCCGCCTGGGTGGTCCGCCCCACAGCCGCCGGCCAGCGGGCTCAGCAGGTGTGGCGGCCGCTGGCGGGCCTGATCGAGCAGCGCTGGCAGGCGCGGTTCGGCGCGGACCACATGGGCAGCCTCACCGCGAGGCTGCAGGCGCTGGTCAGCCAGTTCAGCCTCGAACTGCCCTGCTACCTCCCGGTCACGGGCGTGTCGAAGCAGGATCTCGGGGCACCGCTGGCGGCCGGACGCGGCGGTGGCGGCGCCGCCCAGCCCGATCTGTCCGTCCTGCTGTCCCAGGCGCTGCTCATGTTCACCATCGACTTTGAGCGCGAGTCGGACCTGTCCCTGGCGCTCAGCGCCAATGTCCTGCGGGTGCTGTCCGCAGAGGGAGTCCGGGTGCGCGACCTGCCGCTGCGGGCCGGGGTGTCGAAGGAGGCGGCCAGCCTGTCGGTGGGGTTCCTGGAGCGGCACGGCCACATCGTGGTCGAACCGGACCCGGCCGCCAGCCGGACGAAGCTGGCCCGGCTCACCCCGCAGGGCGGGGTGGTCGAGAGCCCGGGCTCGTACGACGAGTCCTCGGGTGCCGCCGCTCCCCCGCCGACCGAGGCAACGACCGCCGACTGGGCGCCCTGGCACGTCGGTGGCCGCCGCACAACGAAA
>CAYPQM010000022.1:46312-51113 GCA_964412845.1 uncultured Streptosporangiaceae bacterium | reverse complement strand
GTTGTTCCGCGGCGCCGGGATAAGCCGGGACGAGGCGGTCGTGGCCAACAAGCTGTGGTGGGAGTTCTGGCCGCAGCAGAGCGACGCGGCGGAGCTGGACGCGTCCCTGCGACGGATGGCTTTTGACCATGTCGATGTGATCTACGCGAACCCGGCACCGCCGGGCCTGGCCGTCGCCGACCTGGTCGACGCCGCGGGCGGCCTCATCACCTCCGGGAAAGCCCGCGCGTGGGGCCTGGTGAACTGGCCTGCTGACCTGGCCGGCCAGGCCGCCGAGGCGGCGGCCAGACTGGGCGTGGCGCAACCCTGCGCGGTCCAGTTGCCCTACAGCCTGGTGCACCGGTCATGGGTTGAGGATGCCGCCATGGCCCGGGCCCTCGATGCGGCGGGCGCTGGCGTGATCGCCTCGTTCAGCCTGGCGGGCGGTGTGCTCACGGGCAAGTACCGGTCCGGTCCCGCGGCGGGCCGCGCCGCGGGGACGCTGGCGGATCCGCGGGTCGCGGCGGCCGTCGCGGCGGCGGAAGAACTCGCCGGCCTGGCCGGCCGGCTGGATACGACCGCGGCTGCGCTGGCGATGGCATTCCCGCTCACCAACCCAGCCGTCACGAGCGTGCTGTTCGGGGCGACCAGCGCTGAGCAGGTCCAGGCCAACTGTGCCGCGGTCAGCCTGCTCGGCCGTCTCGGCCCGGCCGATCTCGCGCAGCTACGGCGGATCGGGCGGCCCGAAGACCCCGGGCCCCGCTGACACCACCCAGGCGGGGGCCTGGAGGATCCTGGCTGGCGTGGCACTCCGCCTCAACGGCGGGTGAGCAGCTCGCTGCCGTGTTCGCGCAGGTCAGCGACGGAGGTGATGCCCAGGAGCTGGAGGGTGCGCTTGAACTGGGTGGCGAGCAGGCCCAGCGCCTTGTCCACGCCCGGCTCACCGCCGGCCATCAGGCCGTAGAGATAGGCCCGGCCGATCACCCCGGCGTCGGCGCCGAGGGCGATCCCAGTCGCGATATCGGCTCCGTGCCGGATACCGGAATCGACCAGGACACACACGCTGGGCCCGACAGCGTCCCTGACCTCGGTGATGAGATCGGCGGGCGGCACCGCCCGGTCGAGCTGACGGCCGCCATGATTCGACAGCTGCACGGCGTCAGCACCGGCCTGCACCGCCCGGCGGGCATCGGCGGCCCCCAGCGGTCCCTTGATCACCAGCTTGCCGGTCCAGCGTTCCCGCAACGCCACGATGTCGTCCCAGGTGATGGCCGGGCTGAACAGCGAGATCGTCTCCTCGATGGTCATCGACCGGTCCCCGGCGAGGAAATTGGCGAAGACGATGGCTGGGCTGCGCAGCATGCGCAACCAGTAACCGGGCCGGGATGCGATGCTGCCCAGGCTGCGCGCGGTCAGCTCGGGCGGTATGACCAGCCCATTGCGCCGGTCCCGGCTGCGGTGCCCGGCGACAACCGTGTCCACGGTCACCACCAGGACGCGGTATCCGCTGGCGGCGGCCCGGTCGACAAGCTCGATGTTCAGCCCGCTGTCCTTCAGCAAGTAAAGCTGGAACCAGCGATCCGGGTCAGCGGCAGCGGCCAGATCCTCGATCGAAGTGGTGGCCATCGTGGACAGCGTGTAGGGCAGGCCGAACCGCCCGGCCGCCCGCGCCACGCCGATCTCACCGTCAGGGTGGATCATCCGCGTGTAGCCGGTCGGGCCCAGGACCAGGGGCAGCGGGAGGATCCGGTCCAGGACTAGGGCCGACATGTCCGGCGTGGAGACATCGACCAGGGCGCGCGGCACGAATCGCCACCGGGTGAACGCGTCCCGGTTCGCCGCCATGCTCAGTTCCTCATCGGCGCCGCCCTCGACATAGTCGAAGACCGGGCGCGGGGTCAGCCGCCGGGCGCAGGCCCGCAGGTCATGGACGTCGTGGCAGCGGCCGAGCCGCCGTTTCGTCGCATCCAGCTCAACCGGTCTCGTCCGGAGCAGCTGCCTGATCTCCCGGATGTTCACTCCTGGGACGATACCGCCGCCCAGGACGACCCGGCAGTGCCCGCGCTCCGGCAGCTAAGCTCGGCGGGTGCGCGCTCAGCTGATCACCGCGGTCGCCCTCTATGGCCCTAAATCCGGTGCCCTCAGGAGGCTGCTGGAGACCGTGCAGTCAATCCTGGCCGAGCGGCTGCACGACGGATTCCGTCCTTACACCCTGGACCAGATACATGGCACGGTGATCAGGCTGGACGGGGTGACGGATAGCCAGACCGGGCTTATTGTCAACCAGCGCTATCTTGAGCTGACCGGCACCGCGCGTGCGATGGACCAGGCTCAGGCGCTGGCCATCCTCGGCGCCCATCTCACTCCCCCGCTGAGCATCCGCATAGGTGGCTTCGGGCCGGACGCTCCGACGACATTCACCAGCCGTGGGCAGCATCCGTATGAGCGGATGTTCTCCGGGCAAGACAACGCATTCGTACTGCTGGGATGGCCGGCCGACACGGTGGCGAGCGGCATTGCCCAGAAACCGCTCGACGATCTTCGCCGGGAAATGAACGACGCGCACATCGTGCACTGGTACCACAAATCTTTCACCGATATCGACAACGACTTCCATCTTGTCGTCGGCCACCACAATGGCGTCTCGCCGGATGAAACGGCGGAAGCAGTACACGCGGTGCGAACCTATCTGGCGCAGCATCCAGTCCAGATAACGGTGGGCGCTGGGCAGATGGCCATCATTGCCGCATATTCACCGACGCTGGCGCCCGCGCAGTTCATTGGCCGCCTTCCCGCAGACCCCGCGGTTATTGCCAGCCTGTACCGCTAGTCACCCATGCCGGGACGGTGGACCCTGACCGTGCTCCTTGACACCGCCGCACTCTGAGAACACGTTAGGAGGTGCCGCTCCATCGAGAGGAGGGGCCAGTGGTTGCGAGCGAACCGCCTGACGACAGGCGCGACGAGACAACCTTGGGTCACATGGGCTGGTCCCCAGGCCAACCGCCGCCCAGCGCGGCGCCCGACGACACTTCTGCGTCGGCTGCCCAGCCGCCGGCCCGACGGGTGGTGCGGCAGCCGGCCTACGGCGAGCGTGCGGGCTCCTATGACCGGGAGACGGGCAGGTACCAGGATTTCCGCCGGGCCATCGTCGGTGCGCTCCCGGTCCGCCCGGGGCAGCTGGTCCTCGACGTGGGATGCGGCACCGGGCTGTGCTTCGGCCTGCTCCTTGAGAAGGTGGGCCCGGATGGCGCTGTCACCGGCATTGAGGAGTCACCGGAGATGGCGGCGATAGCGCGGGAACGCATCGAGCAGGAAGGCTGGCGCAACGTCACAGTGCTGCAGTCGCGGGCCGAGGATGCGGAGACCGCGCCGACCGCGGACGCCGCTCTCTTCTGCGCTGTCCACGACATCCTGCAGTCCCAGGCGGCCGTGCAGAACGTGATGAGCCAGTTATGTTCTGGCGCATGGGTGGCCGCGGGCGGCGGCAAATGGGCGGCGTCGTGGATGGCGGCGCTGAACCTGGCCACGATGATCCTGCACGCTCCCTATGTGCGGAGCTTCGAGGGGTTCGACCGGCCGTGGCGTCATCTCGAGCAGTTTCTTGAGGACGTCAGCATCCGGGATATAGCGTTCGGCAGCGGGTACGTCCTGACCGGCCACGCCCCCCGGCCGCCTGGTCCCGGCCGGGGAGCCGGCCCCGGCTGACCGGCTTCCGGGCGCCTGCACGCTGACGCGGCGTCACGCGGCGCACCGCGTCAGCCTGCCGTGGGCAGCTTGCTGCCCTGGCCAGGCGCTACCGACCAGCATGCCTCGAGCAGCGCGTGTGCGAACAACTGCGGCGCGTTGACGCACACCGAGTGGTCGGCGTCCACTTCGTAGACCGATGCCCCCGGGACCGCCCGGGCCAGCCTGAGCTGGCGGTGTGCTGGCACGACGCGGTCCCGGGCCGTGACCACCACCGCGGTGGGCACATCGACCTGGCTGATCCAGCTGTCCGAGGTGAACTCGCAGACGGCGTGCATGGCCGTGACGGCGGTGGCCAGCGTGGTCCGGCTCAACTGGGCGCGGGCCCACCTGGCTGTCGCCGGGTCGTCAAAATGACCCAGCAGCGCCGTGCCGAAAGCCTCGGCGCCGACCAGATGCAGAATCGGGTTCCATCGCAGGGCGGCGGCCATCGCCGGCACCACCAGAGCAGCCAGTTGCTCCGCCGGTGACCCCCGCACGTTGGGCGCGGTTGAGCACAGCACCAGACCTGACAGCAGCGAAGCATGCTGCTTGTACAGCAGCTGGGCCACCATGCCGCCCATGGAGTAGCCCACCGCGACAAACCGGCCGACATCCAGGACACCGGCCAGCGCGGCGACATCGTCAGCGCAATCCTCAAGCCGGAACCGCGAATTCAGCCGGATTCCGTCGCCATGTCCACGCAGGTCGGCGGCGACGACCCGGAAATGACGCGCGAGCTGCGGGATGACCTTTCCCCAATTCAGCTCAGCCGTAAACATCACCCCGTGGATGAGCATGAGCGTCTCGGCGCCGCTCGGGCCAGCACACTCCCACACCCGCGTCGCCCCACGGCCGGGTAGCTCCACCAAGCGTGTGAAAGGAGTCGCTGCCTGCCCGGAGACCTGCTGCATCACTGTCACTCTCCCGCGATGCCTGTCAGCGAGAGCCAGCGATCAGCGCCCAGCCAACGATCGTCCCCCGTGCTACAAAGTGTACGTTCAGCAGGCCGGAATGCGGCGCAGCAGCAGTCCCCGCCCGTGCCGCCCGGCTGACGGGGGCCCGGCGCGCCGGGCGCGCTCTTAGCTCCCGCTCT